>CAZXBD010000370.1:0-31016 GCA_964638305.1 uncultured Geobacteraceae bacterium
GAAAGGCTTCTTGAGCGATATAAAATCTGACCGCGGCTCAATCATTGCCGATTCACGCAACAAGCAGCTTATCGTACGTGATGTCCAGGGTGTGCTTGAAGAGATGGATGTGATGATTTCCCAGATCGACATGCCGGAACGTCAGGTGATGATCGAAGCGCGCATCGTTGAGGCAAATACAAACTTTTCACGTAACCTCGGTGTGCAGTGGGGCTTTGACTATAAACAGGCCAATGATGTCACTACTAAAAGTCTGGCTGTTGACGAGGTCAAGGCTGGTCTCGGTGGAGTCTTTTCGATCGCTCCAGTCATCGGTGCCGGAGGTTTCGGCTCTTCGATTGCCATTGCAGCTCTTGAAGATCAGTTGAACATTGATCTGCGTCTCGCGGCTTTAGAGAACTCAGGCGAGGGCAAGATTGTTTCGACTCCACGCATTACCACATTGAATGGTGAAACAGCTGTTATCTCACAAGGAACCAAAATCCCGTTCTCCTCAGTCAGTGACTCCGGAACTGATGTACAGTTTGAAAATGCTGAACTGAAGTTACAGGTAACACCGGAAATCAACCCTGACGGAAGTATCCTTCTGGACATTGATGTTTCAAACAGTGCTGTTGGTACTGTTGTACCCACGGCAACGGGTGATGCTGTTTCTATAGATGAAAAGAAGGCCCAGACCAAAGCTTTGGTACGCAATGGTCAGACGACTGTCATCGGCGGGATTTTTATTGAGGATGAGAGGGATGCGCAATCTGGTGTTCCATGGCTTAAAGATATTCCCGGTCTTGGATACTTTTTCAGATCGACATCGAAAACGCGTGATCGTCGAGAATTGCTGATCTTCATCACTCCGCGCATTGTGGAGCCCTAAAGAGTAAATAAATATTTACAGAAAAGGACAGGTAACCCCTGTCCTTTTCTGTATCAAGGTCGTTTCAAGATTAAGTATATTGTCATTATGAAAAATATTTTTCTTACAGGTTTCATGGGTGCCGGTAAGTCGACGGTCGGTAGCTTGTTGGCAGGTATTCTAGACTATACCTTTATTGACCTTGATGAAGCGATTGTCGAATCGGAGCAGCGTTCTATAGCTGAAATTTTCGCAACTGAGGGTGAGCACTATTTCAGAAACTGTGAAACCAAGCTGTTGAAGGGATTGGCTACAGATTCGGCAAGGGTGTATGCAACTGGTGGTGGTATTGTGGTACGCGAGGATAATCGTCGGGAAATGAGACGCCTGGGACTGATTGTCTACTTAAAGACGGGATGGCGAACACTGGAAGGTCGTTTGCAGAAAAGTAGTGGTCGCCCACTTGTAAACACAGAAAATGACTTGACGGAGGTGAAAAACCTTTGGGAAAAACGCCAACCATTTTACACTGACGCTGACCTTACAGTAGCAACTGATGAATTAACGCCTTGGCAGGTGGCGCAGAAAATTAAAATGGAATTGTCCTCATGAATCAGATAGTTGTTGGTCTTGGTGATCGGAGCTATCCAATATGGATAGGAGAGCGCATCCTCTCTAATATTGGTTCTGCTCTGGATGATGTTGTGTTCCCGTCAAAAATTGCGATTGTTACGAACCCAACTGTTGGGGACCTGTATTGTGATCAAGTCGTCGATTCTCTTGTTGCATCAGGACGACAGATCAGCGTGATAAGGGTCCCGGACGGAGAAGAATACAAGACGAATGAAACCCTTTGTACTATCCATGACGTTCTGATTGAAAGGCAATTTGACCGATATTGTGGTTTGATTGCCCTTGGCGGTGGCGTTATCGGGGATTTGGCAGGATTTGCTGCGGCCACTTATTTGCGCGGCATCCCATTTGTACAGGTCCCGACAACTTTACTATCCCAGGTCGACAGCTCTGTAGGCGGTAAGACAGGAGTTAATCATCCACAAGGCAAGAACCTGATAGGTGCTTTTTACCAGCCTAAGCATGTTCATATAGATGTTATGGCCCTGGAAACCCTGCCGAAAAGAGAATACATGTCGGGATTGGCAGAGGTTGTGAAGTATGGTGTCATTCGTGACCTGGACTTTTTCTGTTGGTTGGAAGATCACCGCGAAATTCTTGCTGAACGATCGGCCGAGGCCTTGCGTTACGCCGTAATGATGTCTTGCCAAATCAAGGCGAATGTTGTAGAAAATGACGAAAAAGAGCAAGGTATAAGAGCCATTCTTAACCTTGGACACACCTTTGGCCATGCTGTTGAAACGCTCGCAGGTTATGGCGTCATCAAACATGGTGAAGCAGTATCAATCGGCATGGTGATGGCTGCGCGGACTTCGCAGCGGCTGAAACTCTGCTCTAACGAAGATGTTGAAAGAATTCTTGACCTGCTCGCTTACTTTGATCTTCCTGTAACGCCGCCTGATTTTTCTGTCACAGATTATCTTACTGTGATGCAGCGAGACAAAAAGGTTAAAGATGGAGTCATAAGATTCGTTTTAAATCATGGGATAGGTACCGCTGAAATGCATCAGGTCGATGACCTGGACGTCCTTTTGGAAGAGTTGTTAACCTGAACCTGAAAGAGGGAAAATGGCCACTGCAAGCACTGGAGGTAGTTTGATCAGCAAAATCGGCAGTTATCTGCAGATTGTTGCCAAAGACCCGAGCTCTACCGCATTCGTGCCCCTTGCAGAAGCATATCGCCAGATAGGTTTACTCGATGATGCTTTAGAAGCGGCACGACTCGGGACAAAAATGTTGCCACATTTCAGCCCGGGCTTTTCGACCCTTGGGCGAATTCTCGGCCAGATGGGGAAGATTGACGAGGCGATGAGTTCTTATGCGAAAGCATTTAGTATTGATCGTCAAAGTCAGGCCGCTCTGGTCGGTATCGCCCGTCTTCATTTGATTCGCGGTGAGCGTGATATGGCCCGTAAGATCTTAAAACAGGCTGAAGAGTTTCACCCCGACGATGAAAAAATTACTGACATGCTTAACGCCTTGGATTTGCCCAGGCCATGGGCGGAAATCAAGAAGGCATCCGAACTTCAGGCTGTTGCCCCTCAGAGCGAGGCGACAGTTGATGCTTCAGGGGAGCCGATCCCTACAGCGACTCTGGCAGAAATCTATGTGAAGCAGGGTTTGATGGACAAGGCCCTTAAAGTTTATCGGGACATCCTTGAACAGAGCCCCGATAACGTCAAAGCTCAGGAACGAATTCAGCAGCTTCAAGCGCAGCCCGAAACTGAGACGGAGATAGTGGCTGAAGACTCTTCTTCACAAGTAGAGAGCAATGGCGATGATCAGGTAACTGCCGAGACAAAGGCGCCAGAGGTCTTGGCTGACCTGTCTGCGCAAACCCCGATTGAGCCTAAAGATCGATCCCCGGTGGCTGTTCTTCAGCGCTGGTTGGGTGTAATTAAACACGGGAGGGCAAATGTTTAGCAAAATTCTGCAAAAGATTGTTGATGAAACCGGTGGTGGTATCGGTGCTGTTCTGATGGGTTACGACGGCATTGCCATTGACCAGTTCTTTTCTCCTGATGCAGAAGTTGATCTGCAGATGGTTGTGGTCGAATACTCGAATGTTTTGAAAGAGATTCGTAAAACCGCTGAGGTCCTCAGTCTTGGTGAAATGGAAGAAATATCCCTTCGCACTGATCGATTTATTCTTGTAATCCGGATGCTCAACGAAGAGTATTTCGTCGCATTGATCATCAATCGCGAGGGTAATTTTGGTAAAGGCCGTTTCCTGCTGTCCCGGGAGCGTTCCAGCTTGCTTGAGGCTTTGGGCTGAGATGCCAACCCGTATTCTGATTCTGCATGGTCCCAACCTTAATCTACTCGGACAGAGGGAGCCTGAGATTTATGGACACCAGACTCTGGCCGGCATCAATGAAACCCTGGCTTCTCTTGCAAAGGAACTGAACGTCTTGATCGAAACCTTTCAGTCCAACCATGAAGGCGATTTGATTGATCGTATTCACACGTCGGCAAAAGAGGGTTTCTCCGGGATCATTATCAACCCGGGAGGACTGACTCATACAAGCGTTGCATTACGTGATGCAATTTCTGCTGTTGATCTTCCTGTTATGGAAGCACATCTCTCCAATATCCATGCTCGTGAGTCTTTTCGGCAACATTCCTATATAGCCGGCGTAGTCGTAGGGCAGGTGTCCGGTTTTGGCGCAATGAGTTACCAACTGGCCTTACGTGGTCTGGTTGCTCATCTTTCGTAACAGCACCCTCAATTATGGTTTGTTCACATCGCAGTCAGAAGGCAGTTGATCTTCTCGCGAAGCTTGACCTTGATGCTTTGGTCATCTGCCAGCCTGAGAATATTCGTTACCTCTGTGGTTTCTCCGGAAGCGATGGCGTGTTGATCGTCTTTCCTGACCAACTTGTTTTTCTGACTGATTCGCGCTATACAACACAGTCTAATGAGGAAGTTACGGCCGATCTTATCTGTGAATATAAAGTTAAGGTTGACGGTGTTGTAGAGCAGTTGTCGACGAATAGTGTCGCCCGCATTGGTTTTGAGTCTGCACTCTCCTTTGGCCTTGTTCACGAATTCAAGATCAAAGGTCACAAAGCCTGGCAGTGGTTGCACTTGAATGATGAATTGCAAAGCCTGCGTTTGCATAAGTCTGCTGACGAAGTTGATTTGCTAGTCAGTGCGGCAAAGTTGAACGTGGCTGGCTTCGCCGAGATATCAGATATGATCAGGCCCGGAGTCAGAGAGAGTGATGTGGCTCTCGCTCTCGAATTCGCTTTGAGAAAGCTTGGTGCTGAGGCGAAGGCGTTTGACATCATTGTTGCATCCGGGCTACGTGGAGCTTTACCACACGGTGTTGCGAGTGCCAAGGTGCTCTCTGAGGGTGAACTGGTGACGATCGACTTCGGTTGTCGTATGTCAGGCTACCACTCAGACGAAACAGTTACTTTTGCAATCGGTGATGTCTCGCCGCAACTACGCACCATTTTTGACACAGTTCTTGAAGCTCATGATCGTGCTCTGTCTGCCGTTAGACCAGGAATCTCTTTGTCAGCTCTGGACCGGATTGCCCGGGATCACATCAGTGCTTGCGGCTTCAGTGATTATTTCGGCCACGGCCTCGGCCACGGCGTCGGTCTGGAGGTTCATGAAGCGCCGTCTGTTTCACCGCGCAGTAAAATGATCGCAGAAGCTGGAATGGTTTTTACCATAGAGCCAGGTATCTACATTCCGACGGTTGGCGGTGTCAGAATAGAAGACACAGTCCTGGTGACAGACAATAGCCACCAAACATTGACAAAAATACCCAAAACGTTTCGTAACATTCTGTTAAACTAACTCAACATACTGCCCGGGCTGATTTTTCAGTGTCGGTGAACTAAGGAGGAATACCGATGGAGATTAAAGATCTGAAGGCGTTGGTCAAAATAATCACCGACACGGATATCACTGAATTTGAAATGGAAAACGCAGAAGAAAAAATCCTTATCAAGCGTGGTCCGGACAAGGAATATGTGCAACTTGCAGCACCATCCGCACCGGTTGCAGCAGCACCGGTTACGGCCGCTGCACCTGCTGCTTCGCCTGCTGCAGCTGCGCCTGCAGTCGCTGATGACAGCTGTGAAACAATCAACTCGCCGATGGTTGGCAGTTTCTATCGTAAACCCAGCCCCGAGTCAGAGCCTTTCTGTGCAGTTGGTGATGTAGTTGAAGCCGGCCAGACTGTCTGTCTCGTGGAAGCGATGAAGATGTTCAACGAGATCGAAGCAGAGTTCAAGTGTAAGATTGTCGAAATCCTCAAGGATGATGCCGCACCAGTTGAGTTTGGTGAGCCACTCTTCAAGGTTGAACGCCTCTAGGCGTAAAGGGAGGCTTCCATGTTTCGCAAAATCCTGATCGCCAATCGCGGAGAAATTGCACTTCGTATTATTCGCGCTTGTAAGGAACTCGGTATTTTAACTGTTGCAGTCCATTCTGATGCTGATGCCGATGCCTTACATACCAAGATCGCTGATGAAAGTATCTGTATAGGCAAAGCCCCAAGCAGTGAAAGTTACCTCAATATGAAGGCGATTATCAGTGCTGCCGAGGTGACGGACGCTGAAGCTATTCATCCTGGTTACGGTTTTCTTGCCGAGAACGCAGAATTTGCAGAGATTTGCCAGAATTGCGGGATAACTTTTATCGGGCCGACACCTGATAATATCCGCGTGATGGGTGATAAAATCGCCGGTCGCCAGTCAGTCATCAAGGCTGGCGTGCCGATCCTGCCGGGCACCAAGGATAATGTGGAGACGGCAGAAGAAGGCCAGCGCATCGCCGGAGAGATAGGTTATCCGGTGATCATTAAAGCGACCGCTGGTGGCGGCGGCAAAGGTATGAGGGTCGTTCATTCGCCCGCATCCCTGCCGAATGCGTACGCTATGACTCGCGCTGAAGCACAAGCTTCGTTCGGTAATTCAGATGTCTATATTGAGAAATTCTGTGAAAACCCACGTCATGTTGAAGTACAACTTCTTGCAGACAGTCATGGTAACGTGATTCACCTCGGTGAACGAGATTGTTCCATTCAGAGACGTCACCAGAAATTGATTGAAGAGGCGCCCTGTCCGGTACTCAGTACCACTCAGCGTAAAGAACTTTGTGAATGTGCAGTGAATGCTGCAAAGTCGATAGGCTATACCAGTGCCGGGACCATGGAGTTTCTGCTTGATAAACAGGGCAACTTCTTCTTCATGGAGATGAATACCCGTGTTCAGGTTGAACATCCTGTCTCTGAAATGATCACCGGCGTCGATATTATCAAAGAGCAGATTCGCGTTGCTTACGGTGAGCCTTTGCGCTACAAGCAAAAGGACATCAAGATTAAAGGGCACTCTATCGAATGCCGTATCAATGCAGAGGATCCAGTCAAGTTTACTCCTTTCCCGGGCAAGATTGATGGTTATCATCCACCAGGTGGTCTGGGTGTTCGTATCGACAGTGCCGTTTACGACCAGTACGTTGTCCTCCCCCATTATGATTCAATGATTGCCAAGTTGATTGTACATGCCGATACTCGCGAAGAAGCAATCAAGCGTATGGCCAGGTCTCTTGATGAATTCATTATCGGTGGCATCAAAACAACGATTCCTTTTCATCAACGTATCATGCACAACAAGGAATTCATTGAGGGTGATATTGATACCGGCTTTATTGAACGCTTGAAACTCTAACGATAAAGGCCAGGTTCTCCTGGCCTTTCTTTTTTGTGATATTGTCAGGCATGAACAACTGGCGTTTAATAAACTCCGGCAGTCAGACCGGTGCCATGAATATGGCCCTTGATGATGCATTGCTGCATTCGGTCGCCAATGGGCTCTCGCAGCCGATTCTTCGCTTCTATCGTTGGCATCCGGCGACAGTCACGCTCGGCTATGCCCAGTCGGTAGATACTGACCTGGATTTTGATGTATGCAACAAAGCTGGCCTGGATGTTGTGCGTAGATCTACCGGGGGCAGGGCGGTCCTGCATGATCACGAAGTCACCTACGCAGTGATAGCGCCGCTTAATGCCGGAGTATTCAGTGGTTCCGTTCTTGATTGTTACCGGGTTATTGCTGAAGTTCTGCAGAAGACGTTGTTACAACTTGGTTTGCCTGCCCGGCTCGTTCCCGGAAAACCACGCGGCGGGCATCAGAACGCAACGAAGGCAGTCTGCTTTTCCGCACCTTCTCAATATGAGCTGATCATAGAGGGTCGCAAAGTTGCCGGGAGTGCCCAGAAGCGCCACGGACAGGCTTTTCTGCAGCACGGTTCAATCCCCATCGATATGGACCTGGATCTACTCGGCCGGGCTCTCAAGACAGAAGAGAACAAGGACACTGCAGGATCTCTCGAGAGCGTTGGATGGTTGAACCGCTGGAGCGAGAAAAAGCTTACAATAAATGAAGTTGAATCAGCTCTGGTGGAAGTGTTTTCAACGCACCTGCAGATAGAATGGGAACTCTCTGAGCCGACCTCGGTGGAGCTTGAAGAGGCCGAAGCCCTTTATGCCGACAAGTTTTCCTGCCCGGCCTGGAACCTCAGGCGTTAAGCGTGGTTTGGTCATTGAACCCGCTGGTTGACCATGCTAACATGAGCCATTATTAAGGCCGTACATGGAGGTGGCTATGAAACGCGGAGCAAAATTTCTTTTATTGTTGATGGTTGCATTTCTTTGTATGGGCATGGGGGGCCTTGGAGGCCATCCTGAAGGAACCGTTCCCGAAACAGAAGTCCACATTCAAGCCGATATCAAGGACCGCGACGGCATCTCGACCAACCTCAACCAGTTCTCCATGAATGGCAAGACTTTTCTTGATGCTTTACGTGGTCAGGGTCAGTTGACGATACCTTTTCAACATATCGATACGATCACCTTCAGTGAGGTCCGGAAAGAAGAGCTCAAGGTTGATGTCAAACTCAAATCAGGGGCCGTGATGACCCTGGCCATTCATACCGATGCGAAGTTTTACGGTTCAACCGGCTTCGGAGCCTTTCAAATCAAGGCTAAAGATGTGTACTCCATTGATTTCCCTTGATCTGACATAATTGAAAAAAGTTTTTCGATGCGGGGAGTGATCCCCGCATTTTATTTGTTCACTGACTTTTGAATTTATAAACAACATGACTCTGCGAATCGGGCGCATCGCCTACCTGAACGTTGCCCCATATTTTTACTTCCTGCATCAAGATGGCTTTGCCTGTGATATCGTTGCAGGTGTTCCTTCGGAGCTGAATGCCATGTTGGCAGACGGCTCCATCGACGCCTGTCCCTCTTCTTCTTATGAATATGGCTTGCATGCAGAGGATTATTTTTTGTTGCCCGGCCATTCCATCAGCAGTATTGGCCCTGTGCATAGCGTTCTGCTCTTTACTCCGGGTCCGCTATCCGTCCTTTCCAGTACAGAAATAGCCATTACCGGTGAGTCTGCAACATCGATCAACCTGTTAAAAATACTCCTCAAAGAATTCTGCGGTATCAACGATGTTTCTTTTCACGTGCCTTCAGAAGGTGTTGAAACCCTTCTTGAAGAAGGGCAGAGTGCGCTTCTGATAGGCGACCGCGCTCTCGCGGCAGCCAAGACGTGCCCTGACGGCTTCCAAGTAACCGACCTTGGTAGTCTCTGGTACCACTTTACCGGACTTCCCTTTGTTTTTGCCCTCTGGATCCTGAGGCGTGAAGCAGTAATAAAATGTCCGGAGGAACTGCTTGAGTTGTCTGTGAAGTTGCAGCAATCACGCTCAAATGCTTTCGAGAATTTGTCAGCAATGGCTGCGCAGTTGGCCAAAAACACCATTTTTTCTGTTGAACAGCTGGAGCAGTACTGGCGTGGGATGTCTTACGATCTAAGCGACGGGCATATAGAGGGTCTGAAACTTTATTTCACCCTCTGTCACAAGCATGGTCTGCTCGATAAAATCCCTGAATTTCATTTCTTCCCCGAGATGTAATCGTTTAGTATCTGTTGATGGTCAAAACAGAGTTGGTCCGGCAATTTTTCTATTGGAAAGAGTTGGACGTTTTTAGCATCGTCGCCGGCTTCGGGGCTTCCGCTGCCCTTTGCTGTGAAAACCATGGAAATGTTGTGCTGTCTCGGATCGCGACCCGGGTCGGAATAAGCGCGAAACTGTCGAAGATTGACTATCCCGAGGCCGGTTTCCTCTTTGGCCTCTCGGATCGCCGCTTCTTCCAACGTTTCACCGTAGTCGACAAAGCCGCCCGGAAGAGCCCACCCCAGCGGTGGGTTATGGCGTTTAATCAGGACTATTTTGTTCTCGATTTGAATGATTATATCCACAGTAGGAAATGGGTTGCGGTAGCGCACACTTTTTTTTCTGCAATGTGGGCAAATAAATGTGTCCTGCATGTTAAACCTCCGGTTGACACGCTAATCGTTATTGCATTAATAATAACCGAACTTTTCAAACTTTGCCCGGGTGGCGGAACTGGTAGACGCAAGGGACTTAAAATCCCTCGGGAGCAATCCTGTACGAGTTCGATTCTCGTCCCGGGTACCATAACAAAAACAAGGGGTCAGCGATAAATAGCTGACCCCTTGTTTTGTTTTTGTGCCATTAAACCTGTAAAGTGAATTTGCCTGGCTCTTGTCGATAGCTCTGTTACTGTTTCTTCCTGATGTGGCGAAGTGTCGGTATTATAAGGATGGTTCAAGCTGCTCGTTTTTCATGAAATCGCGGATAATGTGTAAATCCCCCAGGGAGAGATCAATAAACTGGATACCCATACCGGGTGGTAGATCAGGCTTTTTAAGCTTCGGCGGCGAATTGATCCAGGCGACCCGGCTTTTACAGACGATTTCCCGTGTCGGAACCTCCAGCGAAAAACGAATGACCAGAGCTTCGCCAACGGCAAGGGGTGTCGCGGTGCTGATGAAAAGACCTCCCGAACTGATGTCAATGCTGTATTCGGTCAAGTAAGTTTCGGCATCTTTGCCGTACTGAACCTGGGTCTTTGCCTTGTACCGCGCCTTGCGAGTGGGTAGTTGTAACAGTCTCTCAGTCGTTGCCAGAAAATCGGTACGGTTGACCGGCTTGAGCAGAATCTCGTCACAACCTGCCTCGCGACAGCGTTCCTGGTCTTGCGCGCGACCCATAGTGGTAACCATCACCACCGCCGTATTCTGCAGGTCCGGATTCTGCTTGATGGCACGGCAGCACTCGTCACCGTCCATTTCCGGCATATTCAAATCCAGAATAGCGATATCCGGGCGGTGCTGAAGAGCGAGCTCCAGAGCCTGTTTGCCATTGTAGGCAGTTAGTACCTCAACACTTGTTCTTTGTAGAAATGTTTTTTCGAGTTCCAGAAAGAGTTTGGCATCATCAGCCAGTAGGATTTTCTTCTTCTTTTCCATAACTTTGATTCCCTGAGTTTTCCGATGCCCATGAAGATATATACTCAATCTACAGTAATTGATGATCAAGGTCAAAGCAGGGGAGCCAACAAATGTTTTCAGTAATTGCTGATAGAGCGCGATTTCTATCTGTAGAAAACTTTTTTAAAACCATTTGAATTGTACCCGTTTTGAAAATATAATTTGTTCCGACGCAATACACTTGTGTGAGTCCGAATATCTTTTATTATTCGAAGTTGAGGAGACTTGCCGTGAAAATCAGAGGTGAGCAAGTTATAGGCTCGGAATTCAGGCCCTCAAAAGAGAAAAGCTTCAATGCAGTGAATCCCGCTGTCTCTGCTGTTCTGGCGCCACCCTTTCATGAGGCAACTCGTGACGAAGTTGACAGTGCTGCCGCTGCCGCTGCCAGCGCCTTCGAAATTTATCGTAAAGTTCCTTTGTTGCAACGTGCAGATTTCGTGGAACTTATTGGCGAAACCTTGACGGCTAACGGTTCAGACCTGGTTGCACGTGCGCATGAGGAGACGGCGCTGCCACTTCCCAGGCTTGAAGGTGAGCTCTCCCGGACTGTCGGCCAGTTGAAGCTGTTTGCACAACAGATTCGCCAAGGTGCTTTTCTCGGAGTGCGCATCGACCGTGCCATGCCGGAACGTACGCCTGTACCGAGGCCAGATCTTCGGACAATGCAGGTGCCCCTGGGGCCGGTTGCGGTGTTTGGTGCCAGTAACTTCCCCCTGGCTTTTTCAACCGCTGGCGGAGATACGGCTTCCGCTTTGGCTTCCGGCTGTTCGGTTGTCGTCAAGGGACATCCTTCGCATCCCGGAGCGTCCGAACTGGCCGGGCAGGCCGTGATTTCGGCCGTTCAGAAAAGCGGTGTCCCGCCCGGAGTTTTTTCCCTGCTGCAATCAAATGGTACGGATGTGGGTATGGCCCTGGTACAACATCCATTGATCAAGGCCGTTGCTTTTACCGGGTCTCTAGCCGGGGGAAGGACGCTCTTTGATTTGGCCTGCGCACGGCCTGAACCGATTCCGGTTTATGCCGAAATGGGTAGTGTCAATCCGGTTTTTATGCTACCGCAAATCATTGCTGATCAGGGCGAGCACTTGGCTGTGTCCTTGGCCGAGTCATTGACCCTTGGAGTCGGACAGTTTTGCACTTCGCCGGGGTTGGTGTTTGCTGTCGATGATAGATCAACAGGCCTTTTTTTAGGCAAACTTAAAGCCTGCCTTACTGCAAAACCACCGGGAGTGATGTTGCATGAAGGGGTCAAGAAGAATTACCTGTCGGGTGTGGACTCACTCACTGAAATTGATGGTGTCAAGAATCATGGTGAACCCGCATCATCTTTAGAAGGATGCCTGGTCTCACCCACGCTTCTGAGCTGCAATCTGAAAGATTTCCTCGATAAGCCGGTATTGTCAGAAGAGGTCTTCGGGCCGTCGGTATTGATAGTGCTGTGTGATTCCAACTCTGAGTTACAGACTGCTGCAGTGAGCCTTTCGGGCCAGTTGACAGCCTCTGTGCACGGTACCGGACAAGACCTTGATTCGTTCCGTGAGCTTTTTGATGTTCTTGAACAAAAAGCCGGGCGCTTGATAGTGAACGGCTTCCCGACAGGGGTAGAAGTTTGTGCTGCAATGCATCATGGCGGCCCTTACCCGGCAACGACTGACAGTAGAATGACTTCGGTCGGTACCGCCGCAGTGAAACGTTTTTTACGTCCGGTCTGTTACCAGAATTTTCCACAGGAACTGCTGCCCGAACCACTGCGTGATCAGAATAAACAAAGCCTCTGGCGTCTGGTTGATGGTACTCCGGAGTGCGGCAGCCTGTAGCCAGCAGTTTTTCTCAGTGAATTCTGAGGCTCTGTGGTAGAACTTATCTGTCGGGCGTCCGTTGAAGTTTGAATGCCCTGCTCGTTTCTACTTAATTCATTAAGGGACTGGAGTTTGAAATTATGGGAGTTACCGTCGTTATCCCGGCACGTTATGCATCAACCCGTTTCCCTGGGAAACCGCTCGCTGACCTGTGTGGCAAGCCGATGATACAGTGGGTCTACGAACGTTCCTCTCGTTGTGAATCTGTTGACCGTGTCATCGTTGCCACGGACGATACCCGTATCGCCAGCGCCGTGGATGCTTTTGATGGCGAGGTGGCCATGACCCGTTCTGACCATTCGACTGGTACCGATCGCCTGGCGGAAGTTGCCCTGGGACTTGATGACGAACTGATTGTAAATGTACAGGGTGACGAACCTCTGATTGAGCCGGCCATGATCCAGGCGGCAGTGGCTCCGATGTTGGCCGACAAGACGATCCCGATGGGAACCCTCAAGACTCCTCTGACTTCGCTGGAAGAGTACCTGAATCCCAATGTTGTCAAAGTCGTTACTGATCAGAATGGGTTTGCCCTCTATTTCTCCCGGACGCCGATTCCGTATCCCCGTGATTTCAGCGAGCATCTGGAACAACGCTGGTCAGAACTGGCAACGGCCAAACATATCGGCCTTTATGTCTACCGACGTGATTTTTTACTTGAATATCCGCATCTCCAGGCAACACCTCTGGAAACGCAGGAGTGTCTTGAGCAACTGCGGGCTCTTGAACATGGTTTCAGGATACGGGTTGCTGAGACCTGTCTGATCGGGCAGGGGGTTGACACTCCCGAAGATCTGGAGCGCGTCAGGATGGTTCTGGCATCAGCTCCCTCCGCTTGAGATTTTCGGGAATAGGGGTTTTCATTTGAGCTCCGGAGGTGTAAACTCCGGTGCTTGAATTAAACGTGACAGTTAAACTGTTTTTCGGTCAGGAGAAACCATGAAGACCAAGTTCATATTCATCACTGGCGGTGTCGTCTCGTCTCTCGGCAAGGGCCTGGCGGCAGCTTCCATCGGAGCGCTTATGGAGGCACGCGGACTGCGGGTTTCCATGCAAAAGCTGGACCCCTACATCAATGTTGACCCAGGGACGATGAGTCCCTTTCAGCACGGCGAGGTTTTTGTCACTGACGACGGGGCCGAAACGGACCTTGACCTCGGACATTACGAGCGTTACACCACGGCAAATCTGACCAAGAAATCCAACTTCACGACCGGTCAGGTTTATGATTCGGTCATCCGCAAGGAACGCCGTGGCGATTACCTGGGAGGAACAGTTCAGGTCATCCCCCATATCACCAACGAGATCAAAAGCAAAATCCTGGAGAATTCCAAGGCTGTCGACCTGGCTATTGTTGAGGTAGGCGGCACCGTTGGCGATATCGAGTCTTTGCCTTTTCTGGAGGCAATCCGTCAATTTCGAACCGACCTTGGCCCTGAAAATGTCCTCTATATCCATCTAACGCTGGTTCCTTATATTCCTACTGCCGGTGAGTTGAAAACCAAGCCGACCCAACACAGTGTCAAAGAGCTGCGTCAGATCGGCATCCAGCCGGACATTCTACTCTGTCGTTGTGATCGTGAGCTGCCCCGCGACATGAAGGGCAAGATCGCTCTTTTTTGTAACGTGCGTGAAGAGGCCGTCATCACGGCACGGGATGTTGAAACGATTTACGAAGTTCCCATGGCGCTTCACGAACAGGGTCTTGATGAGAGGATTATCGAATCCCTGAACATATGGACCAAAAACCCTGACCTGAGCGCCTGGCAGAGGATTGTCAAACGGGTCAAGGAACCAACCGGTGAGACCACGATTGCCATTGTCGGCAAATACGTGGATCTAACCGAGAGTTACAAATCACTTGCTGAAGCTCTGACTCACGGCGGTATAGGTAATGATTGCCGGGTGCAGTTGAAATATGTTGATTCCGAGGCCCTCGAGAGGCACGGTATCGGTACAACCTTTAACGATGTTGACGGTATCCTTGTGCCGGGCGGTTTTGGCGAGCGCGGTAGTGAGGGGAAAATCTCGGCCATCAGATACGCCCGTGAAAACAACGTTCCCTTCTTCGGTATCTGCCTCGGTATGCAGATGGCTGTTGTCGAGTTTGCCCGCTCTGTGTGCAATATAGAAGAATCTTACTCCAGTGAATTCAAGGAAGACGCCAAGAACCCCGTAATTCACATCATGGAAACCCAGAAGAAAGTCAAAAGCAAGGGCGGAACAATGCGTTTGGGAGCGTATCCCTGCGCATTGAAAGACAAAACCTTGGCCCGCAGAATTTACGGACAGAAGGACGTTGGGGAGCGCCACCGTCATCGCTACGAGTTCAATAATACCTACCGGGATGATCTGGAAAAATGTGGCTTGGTCCTTTCCGGCGTTTATCCCGAAGAGGATCTGGTTGAGATCGTGGAAATTACCGATCATCCGTGGTTCCTTGGTTGCCAGTTCCATCCGGAGTTCAAGTCGCGGCCTATGTCTCCTCACCCGCTCTTTGAGTCATTTGTCGGTGCCTGTTTCAAGGCCCGTCAAGGCCAGGAAGATCAATGAGCAAAACACTTTCTGTCGGTCCGATAAGTATTGGCGGTGATAATCCGCTGGTTTTAATCGCCGGTCCCTGCGTGATTGAAAGTAAAGAGCATACCCTGGCCCTTGCCAGGTCTTTGCAGGATGTTGCTGAACGAGTGGGCGTTAGTTTGGTTTTCAAAGCCTCCTTTGACAAGGCAAACCGGACTTCTGTCAGCTCATATCGCGGCCTCGGTGTTGATAAGGGGCTGGCGATCCTCGGTGAGGTTAAGGAAGAAACCGGACTTCCGGTCCTCTCTGATGTTCACGACATCTCCCAGCTAAAAGCCGCTTCTGAAATCCTGGATATTATGCAAATCCCCGCTTTTCTCTCTCGTCAGACGGATCTTCTGGTTGCTGTCGGAGAAACCGGTCGTGTCGTCAATATCAAAAAAGGTCAGTTCCAGGCGCCCTGGGACATGGAGAATGCCATTGGCAAGGTTCTCTCAACCGGGAATGATCAGATACTTTTGACTGAGCGCGGTGCCTGCTTCGGATATAACAACCTTGTGAGCGATATGCGCTCACTGGTTATCATGCGAAAGACCGGGTATCCGGTTGTCTTCGATGCTACACATTCGGTACAGTTGCCCGGCGGTGCCGGTTCGGCCTCCTCGGGCCAACGCGAATTTGTTGCTCCTCTTTCTCGTGCAGCGGTGGCTACCGGAATAGACGCCCTTTTCTGGGAAGTTCATGAGAACCCTGAAAAGGCTCTTTGTGATGGACCGAACAGTTTGCCGCTCGATGCTGTCGAAGAGCTGCTGTGCCAGATGTTGGCGCTCGACAAAGTTGTCAGGTGATAATGGATAAGTATACGGAAATAATTGACGCGGCCCGAAAAGTTGTCCAGATAGAAGCCGACGCGGTAGAAGCACTGGCCGCACGATTGGATGAACGTTTTGCCCGGGCGGTGGAAATGATCTTGGCGTGTTCCGGCCGTGTGGTCGTGACCGGCATGGGTAAGTCTGGTCATATCTGTCAGAAAATGGCTGCAACCATGGCTTCGACAGGTACGCCAACTATTTTTCTTCATCCTGCTGAAGGCGTTCACGGTGACCTGGGAATGCTGATGAAGGGCGATGTCGTTATCGCCGTCTCGAATTCGGGCGAGACAGAAGAACTTACGCGCATATTGCCGATTATCAAGCGCATGGGGCTACCACTGATCGCGATGGCCGGCAATCCTGCCAGCACCCTGGCAAGGGCTGGTGATGTGTTTCTTGACATCTCCATCAAGGAAGAGGCCTGTCCTTTACAATTGGCACCAACCGCAAGTACGACAGTGACCCTGGCTATGGGTGATGCACTGGCTGTTGCCTTGCTCCTGCAGAGAGGCTTTAAGGAAGAGGATTTCGCTCTTTACCACCCCGGGGGAACCTTGGGCAAGCGCTTGCTGCTTCGTGTTGAAGACATGATGCATGTAGGCGATGCTGTTCCGATTGTTGGCGAGAGAACCCTGTTGAAGGATGCTCTGTATGAGATTTCAAGCAAAAAACTTGGTATTACCGGAATTGTCGATGCACAGGGAGAGCTGATAGGCGTCTTTACAGATGGTGATCTTCGCCGTAAGATCGAGCAAGGTATCGAGGTCCTCAACAGGCCAGTCTGCGAAATTATGGGCGGTAAGTCGAAGCGTATTTTACGGACCAATCTCGCGGCGAAAGCTCTGCAACGCATGGAGGAGTATAAGATTACTTCGTTGTTTGTTTTTGAGTCGGATGACGACCAGAAGCCAATCGGTATTATTCATCTGCATGATTTGCTCAAGGCGGGAGTAATTTAATGTCTGTCGATCTCGCGAAGATCAAGCTCCTGCTGCTTGATGTCGATGGCGTCATGACTGACGGCCGCATTATTTACGATAGCGATGGCGGTGAAACCAAGGCCTTTGATGTGAAAGACGGACACGGTCTCAAGCTGGTACAGCGAGCGGGAATCCAGGTTGGGATCATCACCGGGAGGCAATCGGCAGTCGTTACGCGCAGGGCTGCGGAGCTTGGCATTGAACTGGTTTACCAGGGAGTCAAGGACAAAACCCTGCCCTTTGCAGAGATACTGAAAAAGCTGGCACTGAAACCAGTAGAAGTCGCTTATGTCGGCGACGATGTTGTCGATTTACCCGTTATGAGGCAGGTCGGTTTTGCCGCGACCGTAGCCGATGCTGTGGACGATATAAAGCCTTTCGCCGACATGGTCACCAGTCGATGCGGAGGACGAGGAGCGGTCAGGGAGGTGTGCGATTTCCTTCTGAAGGAGTCTGGACGCTGGAGAGCAGTGACAAGCCATTATTTTCAAGACTAACATCTTATTCAATTCCCATGCCAACTTCCTATATTGCGCTTTACAGTAAATGTCTCGCGGTGCTATACTGACCCCCATCGATGAGCTACTTTAAGCCCCGCAATCTACTTCTCGTTATAGCCTTTGGTCTGGCACTGGCTTTGTTGGCTGTTATTGCCCTTCGGTACAACCCGGAAAGCCAATTGCGGACGATAGCTAAGGCTTTGCCTGAAGGGGTCGATGTTACCTTACAGGACATTGACTATACCCATATCGAGGATGGCATTGCCCGCTGGAGACTGGTGGCCCGTCAGGTTGAGCGCCAGTCTGAATCGGGGGTTCTCGGGCTGGTTGCCCCTCAATTGAGTTTTTATGACGAACAAGGTGAGCTAAAGGGCTCTGTGCAGGCAGGTAAGGGTGAAGTCGGCGATGATTACCTTCGGGTCAGGCTCAGTGATGATGTGGTTTTAAAGAATACAGCGGATTACACAGTGTATACCGATCAGCTTGATTACGATCACACCATGCAGATGGTAACCACGGACGATCATGTGCGTCTGGTTGCCGGTGACCTGCATCTGGAGGGAACGGGGCTGGCGTTTTATTTGAAGCTGGACCTTTTGCACCTGAATGGAGATGTGAAAGGGGTCTTTGCTTCCAAGCGTAGAGAATGACAATGCCTATGAAGACGATTACTACTTGCTGCATATTCGGCTTGTTTCTCCTGCTGCCCTTGTCTGTGTTTGCTGCCCCTGAGGCGCTGTCAAAAGATCGTGGTCCCGTTGAGGTGACAGCAGACCATCTGGAAGTCGATGACCAGAAACAACTTCTGGTTTTTTCAGGTAATGCGGTTGCAACACAGGATGATGTAACGATTCACGGCAATCGCCTGACGGTCAAGTACACTGGTGAGAAACGCGAGATCAGTCAAGTCATCGCTGAGGGTGCCGTTCGTATTATGCAGGGGGAGCGGGTCGCAACCGGTGAAAAAGCAGTTCTTTACCATCTTGAGGAACGTATTGTCATGACCGGTTCTCCGAAGGTTAGTGAAGGAGACAGTTTTGTGCAGGGCCAGGAAATCACACTCTACCTCAACGACCGGCGCAGTATAGTCACTGGTGGCGCAGGGGGAAGGGTAAATGCTGTTTTTACACCTAAGTCGGAGGAGAAGCCTTGAACCACCTTCTGGCTGCAAGTGGCCTGTCAAAGTCGTACAAGCAGCGTCAGGTGGTTTCATCTGTTGACCTGTCGCTCAAGTCGGGTGAGGTTGTTGGTCTTCTCGGTCCCAACGGCGCCGGTAAAACGACCTCTTTCTATATGGTGGTCGGTCTGGTCAGACCAGACCAGGGGGAAGTTTTCCTTGATGATGAAAACTTAACCTCGTTGCCTATGCATCAGAGAGCCAGGATGGGGATCTCTTATCTGCCCCAGGAGGCGTCGGTTTTTCGCAAATTAACGGTAGAACAGAATCTTCTTGCGATTCTGGAAACGGTGGAGAAATCCAGAAAGACCCAGCAACAGCGTAAAGATAAATTGCTCGAAGACTTTCGCTTGACACACGTGGCCAAGTCTTACGGTTACTCCCTCTCCGGCGGCGAGAGGCGTCGTGTCGAAATTGCCAGGGCCTTGGTTCTCAACCCAAGATTTATTTTGCTTGACGAGCCTTTCGCAGGAATTGATCCGATTGCAGTTCTTGATATTCAAGAAGTTATCAGTGAGTTAAAGACGCGCAATATTGGCGTGTTGATTTCCGATCATAACGTTCGTGAAACCCTTGGTGTTTGTGATCGCGCTTATATTTTGAACGAAGGTCGTATCCTTGAGCATGGAGCCCCTGATGAAATTGCTCAAAGCCCAAAGGCTAGGGCGATATACCTGGGAGAAAAGTTCCGACTTTAAATTTCCTTCTTCAGCGTCAAGGACTTGACCTGAGGATCCTGCTTTCCATTATGATGGTGCTATGGCTTTAGAGATCAGACAACAACTTAAACTTAGCCAACAGCTGGTGATGACGCCGCAATTGCAGCAGGCGATCAAGCTGTTGCAACTTTCGCGCATGGAGTTGATGGATGTTGTCCGCGAGGAACTTGAGGAGAATCCCGTCCTGGAAGAAGGACAGGACTCTCCGGAAGAAAAAACCGCGGCTGAAGAAGAATTGACCGCAGAAACACCTGAAGAGAAGGCACCGGAGACTCTTCAGGAGGTTGAAGCTGACCGGGATGGTATGTCTGATATTGATTGGAAGACATATCTGGAGAGCTACAGTCTTGGTGGTACAACAGCGGACAGTTACGAGGACGATGAAGATCGTCCCTCTTATGAAAACCTGTTGACCAAAAAACCCTCTCTTGCTGATCACCTTATGTGGCAGCTGAATCTCTCTCGGCTGGAAAGCCAGGAGAAGGCCATTGCCAGTGAACTTATTGGCAACATTGATAACGACGGTTATCTCCATGTGACCGTTGAGGAATTGGCTACACAGGCCGGTTGCGCTTCAGAGTACGTCGAACAGGTGCTGGCTGCGGTTCAGGATTTCGATCCACCTGGTGTGGCAAGTCGCAACCTTCAGGAGTGCCTTCTCAAGCAGGTTGACCAGCTTGGGATGTCCGAGGACATTGTTGGTGTCATCCTGAGAGATCACCTTGATGAACTTGAAAATCGGCGTTATCAGGTGATTGCCAGATGTCTACAGGTCACTCTGGACGAAGTGTTTGCTGCCGCCAAATTTATCAGCGGTCTAGACCCACGGCCCGGAAGTCAGTACGGTCAGGAAGACGTCCATTACATCAGCCCCGATATATTTGTGTACAAGATCAGCGATGAGTATGTTGTCGTCCTCAATGATGAGGGGTTGCCTAATCTGCGTATCAATTCTTTTTACCGAAACGCGCTGTCCGGAGCTGCCTCGGTTGATGAAAAAGCGGGAGAGTATATTCAGGAGAAGTTGCGCGGAGCCTTATGGTTGATCAAGAGCATTCATCAACGGCAAAGGACCATTTATCGCGTGACTAAGAGCATCGTCAAGTTTCAGCACGACTTCTTTGAGCGCGGGGTCGCACATCTCAAGCCTCTGGTCCTGCGTGATGTGGCTGAAGATATTGAAATGCACGAATCTACTGTCAGTCGTGTGACGACCAATAAGTACGTGCAGACGCCACAAGGTCTTTTCGAGCTGAAATACTTCTTTAATAGCGGTATCAACACAACGGGGGGAGGGGATTCTGTCGCCTCGGAAAGCGTAAAAAGTAAAATCAAGGAAATTGTTTCAGCTGAAAATCAACGCAAGCCCTACTCAGACCAGAAAATCGTTGACCTTCTGCATGACCAGGGAATCGATATTGCCCGTCGCACCGTGACCAAGTATCGGGAGATGTTGGGTATTGGTTCTTCTACACAGAGGAAGCGTTTGTTTTAAGCGTTTTATGGCTTTATGAAAACCAGCAGGTATAATTGCAGCACGACGGTTTTTTCATAAACCTTAGCCAGGAGGTATCTAAATTATGCGGATTAATGTGACCTTTCGACATATGGAAACCAGCGAGCCGGTACGTAACTATGTTGAAGAGAAACTGCCAAAGGTCAAAAAATATATTGATGAACCCGTTGAGGCACATGTGGTCCTCTCGGTAGAGAAAAAGATCCGTCACAAGGCGGAAGTCTCTCTGACCGCTAAAGGGATCACCATCAAGGCCAGAGAAGAAACTTCCGACATGTACGCTGCTATTGACGGTGTCCTGGATAAACTCGAACGTCAGTTGAAACGTTATAAGGACAAGATCAAAAAGCACAAACCCTTGAGCGGTCGCGAGCGGCGAGTGGAAAAGACCATTTATACTGCCGCGAGTATCGATGAAGGCCATTCGGAGCCAAGCATCATCAAGTCCGACAGTTTTCATGTAAAGCCGATGTCGGTGGATGAGGCCGTTATGCAGATGGACCTGCTGGAAAAGGAGTTTCTGGTTTTCACAGATTCATCCTCCGAGGAGATTAATGTAGTTTATCGTCGCAAAGACGGCAATTATGGCTTGATTGTCCCACAGGCCTAACGCTATTGTATTACTGCAGGTGGCATGTCTGTTACCTGCAGTTGTTTTTAACTTTTATCAGAGCCTGAATACGTTGAGTAATTGCCACTGATTGTTATCAGGGTGTCTCGGTGGGTTCAGGTGGGAATCAGGTTGGTCGTCAGATGAAAATTTCGGAGTTGCTTGGTCCGGCGGCAATTGTCGCAGAATTAAAAGGAACAGGGAAAAGGGAAGTTCTGTCAGAGCTGACAGATGCTTTGTTGAAGACGGATTCAAGCCTGGTCAGGGACGATGTCCTGAAAGTCCTGATGGAGAGGGAAAGGCTCGGGTCCACGGGGATTGGTGATGGTGTTGCGATTCCTCATGGAAAATTGAAGGATATTGACCGCCTTCTGATTTCTTTTGGACTGAGTCGCCAGGGCGTTGATTTTGACTCAATGGATGGCAAACCCGCTCACCTCTTTTTTCTTTTAGTCGCTCCCGAAGAGTCTGTCGGTGTTCACCTGAAGACTCTTGCCCGCATCTCCAAGTTGCTGAAGAGTACCGCAGTGCGTGAGCGACTGCAATCAGCAACCGACAGTGCCGAAATCCATAGCATAATTGCCGAAGAGGAAGAGCATCTCTAAACGGTAGAATTGATGCCTCGTCTGAGTATCTCAGAATTATTGTCCGAGACGGAGGCCGGGCTTGACCTGGAGCTATTGGCCGGTGAGCGTGGCCTGAGCCGTTTTGTACAAGTTCCCAGAATCCAGAAGCCTGGTCTGGCTCTGGCTGGGTATACCAAAAATCTTCATCCTGATCGTATTCAAATCCTAGGTGAAACCGAGCTCAGCTACCTCTCTGAACTCTATCAGAAAGATTCTACAAAAGCGGATGATCATGTCACTCGACTTTGTGAACTTGACATCTGTTGTTTGGTGATCACTAAAAACCTGTCCCCACCGGTCAACCTTTTGCGCGAAGTGGAAAATCACGATATTCCTCTACTGCGCAGCCATCACCAAAGCTCAACTTTTATTTCCCTTCTGACCCAATACCTTGAAGAACGGCTCCTGCCCCAGACCAACGTTCACGGTGTGCTTGTTGACGTGCTTGGGGTCGGTGTTCTTCTGCTCGGTAAAAGTGGGATTGGCAAAAGCGAGTGCGCTCTTGACCTGGTCATCCGCGGTCACCGTCTGGTTTCTGATGATATCGTCAAGGTCAGACTGAAACTTCCTGCGGTTCTCTTCGGCGAAGGCAGTGATTTGTTGCATTACCACATGGAAATACGTGGCCTGGGAATTATTAATATTAAACACCTGTTCGGTGTCGCTGCTATTCGTGAGCGTAAGAAAATTGACCTCGTTATCGAACTGGCGGAGTGGCAGGATGGACACGAGTATGATCGCCTCGGACTCGAAGAAAAAAAATATGAACTGCTCGGAGTCAAGTTGCCCCTGCAGACGATTCCCGTTCGTCAGGGCAGGAATATTACGACTATTGTTGAAGTCGCCGCCCGTAACCAGCTGCTGAAGGAAATGGGCTATCACAGTGCGGTGGAGTTTGAGGAACGGCTGGAACAAAGAATGGCCGAAACGGCAAGGATTCACGCGCAATCTATCATTGGAGACAATCTGGAATGAAACGACAGCTGGTTGTCATTACTGGACTGTCCGGGTCCGGCAAGAGTACCGGCGCCCGAGCCCTTGAAGATGCCGGTTTTTTCGTGACCGATAATCTCCCTCTGGTCATGCTGCCGGATTTTCTTTCCTTGACGGACCATGGCTACGAAAAAGTGGCGACTGTCGTTGATGCCAGAAGCTCCGATTTCCTGGGTGACTGCCATGAAGTCCTTCGCTGTCTCAAGGCGGAAGAACTTGAGGTAGAGGTTCTCTTCTTTGAGGCTTCAGACCATGACCTGGTCAGGCGTTTTTCAGAAACCAGACGCCGTCACCCATTGGTGCAAAAAGAGGGGATCCTTGCCGCCATTGGTCGTGAACGGGAAATCATGGCAGAGCTGCGTTCCCTGTCAACTATCATTCTGGATTCTTCCGGGTTGACCGTGCATCAGCTCCGCCAGAGAGTTATGGCTGCTGTTCTGGGTTCAGCGGATCAAGAGGGGCAGTTACAATTGCAGGTGCAGTCTTTTGGCTTTCGCCATGGACTCCCTCTGGGTGCTGACCTGGTTTTTGATGTCCGCTTTCTCGATAATCCGCATTTTGTTGAGGAGTTGCGTCCCAAGACCGGATTGAGCCCTGATGTCAGCAACTTTGTCCTGAGTCAGCCCGACTACCAGGGTTTTCTCTCAAAACTCAAAGACCTCCTTTTTTTCCTGCTGCCGCGTTATCGTCAGGAGGGAAAAACCAGCCTGACGATTGGGATCGGCTGTACCGGCGGGCGACATCGCAGCGTAGCCGTTGCCGAAGACCTGGGACCCTATCTGCTCGGGACAGGATGTGTCGTTCAAGTGAACCACAGGGACGTAGACAAGGAGCCAGCATCATGATCGGTCTGATCGTAGCGACTCATGGCAACCTCGGCGCGGAACTTCTGTCTTCGACCCAGATGATCATTGGCCCGGTCCGCAACGCCAGGGCTGTGAATATTTCTTCTGATAACTCCATGGAAGATATCCGTGATGCTATTTCGGCAGCCGTTGTTGAGGTTGGAAAGGATAATAATGGGGTGATCATTGTCACGGACATGTTTGGTGGCACGCCAGCTAATGTCAGCATGACTTTTCTGGAACCGCAGGCAGTTGAGGTCCTGACCGGCGTTAACCTGCCGATGCTTCTGAAGTTTTTCAATAGTCAGGAGAACCTGGCCCTGGATGAACTGGCCGGTATCCTGAAGTCGTATGGTCAACAGAGCATCGCTCTGGCAAGTGAATATCTGCAGCGATAAGAGAGGTTGTAAATGAGTATTGTCCTGGCGCGTATAGATAGTCGCCTGGTTCACGGACAGGTCCTGGAAGCCTGGGTCCCCTACGTCAATGCCGATTGTATTGTTGTTGCCAATGACGAAGTCGCAGACACCTCTTTTCAGCGCATGGTTATGCAGGCTGCCGTGCCCAGTTCAATCAAGTTGATCATCGGTACCCTTGAAGAGACCGCATGCATTCTCAGGTCTGCAGACCTGCTGAAGAAGCGCGTACTGTTGCTTTTTGCTAATTCTGAAGATGCCCTGAAAGCCCGCCAGATGGGTGTCTCCTACAAGAAACTTAATCTTGGAAACATGCATTCAAGTACTGGCAAAGACCGGTATACCTGCACCATTGCCCTTGATCAGCATGATATCCAGAAATTGCAGCAGGTCGAGGAGCAGGGGGTCTCCATCGTTTCCCAATGTGTCCCCGCTGATCGTGAACAGAACTGGCACAAATTGATTCGTTCCGGAGGTCGTTAAATGCCCCTTGCTGATTACCTGCTGGCCGGATTGGTTTCCATGCTGACCGGTTTGGATCGGGTCGCTCTGGCTCAGTTTATGATCTCCCGCCCCTTGGTGGCGGGCCCCTTGACAGGCTGGGTCCTCGGTAACCCATTGATAGGTCTGGAAGTGGGAATGCTCCTTGAGTTGCTCTGGCTCGGCAGGATGCCGGTGGGAGCGGCCATCCCTCCCGATGATACGCAGGTGGCAGTGGGCGCCACTGTCCTGGCGTTAAGTATGGGGGGGGCCCTTGGCTTGCATGGCATGCCGTTGGTGATTCTCGCTGTTTTGATTGCTATCCCGCTTGGTAAGTTTGGACAGGTTTTTGACCGTCTGGCTCGTCATGCCAATGATCGCCTTGCGGTTTCCGGGCACAATGATCTCGTGGCCGGAAATGTCAGAGGCATGGAACGTAAACATCTTTTCGGTCTGGTTAGTTTCGCTCTTGCGAGTCTGGCCACGGTCATCGTTATTGTTTTGATTGGCAGCTCTGTTCTTTACCTGGCAGCCCCGTTCTTGATTGGAGCTGTACGTGAAGCGGGTTTGAGCTTGCAATACAGCCTTGTGCTGGTCGGGGCGGCGGCATTGCTCGGAACGATCAACGTTAATCGCAGTGCTTCGCTTTTTTGTGCCTCGTTTACGGGGACGGTGCTGGTCCTCTGGTTGAGATGATATTATGAAAGAGTCGTGCCTTTTCGGGCTGACATTTTTACGCATGTATTTTCGATCTTTCCTTTTGCAGGCCAGCTGGAATTTCGAAAAATTGCAGAACCTCGGCTTCCTCTACCTGATTCTGCCGGGGTTGCGCGGTATTTATGGAGAAGACATCCCCCTTGATGTGCGTCAGATACATGCTGGCTATTTCAACACCCACCCTTATTTTGCACCATTGGTTGCTGGAACCATTCTTCGCCTCGAAGCCCGTGACTTTGCTGGTGAAAAGCCTGAAGTTGATTCTGAAACTTATAAGAAAATGGTTATGGGTCCGTTTGCCGCGATGGGTGATGCACTTTTCTGGGGTGGAGTCAGGCCACTGGCTGCTCTGGTCGGTCTGTTGGTCGCGAGCCAGGGATCGCTCTGGGCCCCGGTAGTTTTTCTGGTTCTTTTTAACCTGCCACATCTGATCTTTCGTGGAAGTGGTCTCTTTCTCGGCTATGTCCATGAATTGAAGGCTATCGAAATAGTGCAGAAATGCCGTCTTCCGGACCTGGCAATACGACTCAAGGAATCCACGACGGTACTTATTGGTGTGCTCTGTGCGTACCTCTCCGTCAAGGGCTGTGAACATCAGGAACTGCCTGTCTTGTGGGGGTTTATTCAGTTGCCGATTGTGTTGTTGTTTGCATGGTTGGCACACAAAGGGGTGACCAGTTTGTTTCTTGTTTTGCTAACAACGACCAGCCTTCTTTTGCTGGCGCTGTTCTTTTGATAGAGGGGAAGGCATGACGACGAAAAGTTCAGAATTCGAGATTGTTAATCGCCTGGGCCTGCATGCCCGGGCTGCTGCACAACTGGTTCAGACGGCCAACCGCTTTTTGTCGGATGTGACGATCGATAAAGACGGCACTGAAGTTAACGGTAAGAGCATCATGGGGCTGTTGATGTTGGCAGCTCCACAAGGATCTCTGGTGTCCGTGACTGTTTCTGGTGAAGATGCTGAAGAGGCTATGAAGGTAATAGGGACTTTGATCGGTGATGGCTTCGGTGAAGATTAATATAGCCGAGGATACTTTCCTCGTCGGAATTGCAGCCGCTCCAGGAGTTGCTATCTCCAGGAGTCATCTGGTCAATCGCGACCGGATGGTTGTCATTGAGCGCCGAATCATCCCGGCAGAGGCCGAACCGGAAGTGGAGGCATTCAAAGAGGCTGTCGAGCGGTCCAAACAACAGTTGCTCGAAGTCAAAGAGCAGGCGGACAATAAGGAACTTGCTGAACATCTCTATATTATCGATACTCATTTACTGATTCTCGAAGACGAAATGCTGATCGGGGACACCATCAACCTGATCCGTGATGAATTGGTTAATGCCGAAGGAGCCTTGAATCGTGTTTTATGCAAGGTGAGGCGGGTATTTGACAAAATCAGCGATGAATACCTCCGAGAGCGCCGTTCTGACATAGATTCAATCGGAGACCGGTTGATGCGCAACCTGCTTGGCGAAACGCACCAGTCTCTTTCTGATATCGATGAAAAGGTAATTGTTGTTGCCCATGACCTCTCCCCCGCAGATACCGTACAAATTGACAGGACAAAGGTCGTAGGGTTCGTCACCGACATTGGTGGACGCACTTCACACACGGCAATCCTGGCCCGTTCTCTCGGTATCCCGGCTGTGGTCGGTCTGGAAACCGTAACTTCACTGGTCCCGGATGACACGCCGATGATCATCGATGGCAGCACCGGCACCGTGATCCTCAATCCGTCAACAGAAACTTTTCGTGATTATCTCGAAAAGAAACGACACTACGACTATCTGGAAGAAGAACTTCTCAAGTTTCGCGAGCTTCCTGCGGAGACCAGGGATGGCCACTCACTGGCTCTGCGCTGTAATATCGATTTTGTTGAAGAAATCCCTTTGGCACGAGAGCAGGGAGCTCAGGGGATCGGTCTGTTCCGTACCGAATTCCTATTTATGTCGGGAGAGACACCTCCTTCAGAGAATGAGCAGTTTGAAATTTACCGCTCTGCTGTCGAACAAATGAAACCCTTTCCGGTTACCATCAGAACTCTTGATGTCGGCGGAGACAAGTTTGTCCCCGAGCTAAATCTCTCTGACGAAGCCAACCCGGCCATGGGATTGCGTGCAGTCCGCTTCTCTCTTAAGG
The DNA here is from genome assembly GCA_964638305.1 of uncultured Geobacteraceae bacterium. Classification (GTDB taxonomy): domain Bacteria; phylum Desulfobacterota; class Desulfuromonadia; order Desulfuromonadales; family BM103; genus M0040. The sequence continues at coordinate 27,838 of CAZXBD010000370.1, forward strand.
AAGCCAACCTTTTTAAGGCTCAGTTGCGAGCGATCCTCAGGGCGGCCGCTTTCGGCCCGATTCGCATTATGTTCCCGATGATTTCCGGGGTCGCAGAAGTGCGTGCCTGTAAACAATTTCTCGAGAGGGAGCGTCAGGAGCTTTTTGCTGCCGGAATTGAGTATGGCGATGATGTTGCGGTCGGTATCATGATTGAAACTCCAGCTGCAGTCCTGATCGCTGACCTGTTGGCAAAAGAAGTTGATTTTTTCTCTGTTGGAACAAACGACCTGATCCAGTATATCCTTGCAATTGATCGTGGCAATGAGCATGTTGCTTACCTGTATGAGCCGATGCACCCTGCTGTTCTTCAGGCTTTGATGCGAGTTTGTCGGGCGGCTGAGTCGGCTGGGATAGAAGTCGGAATGTGTGGAGAAATGGCCGGAGAAGAACTTTATTCGCTTGTTCTGATCGCGCTTGGTTTTAATGAACTCTCTATGAATATGACCAACATCTCCCGTGTCAAACGCGTTATGCGAGAGATTGAGCTTTCGGACGTAAAACTTATCCTTGATCACCTCTTGTCTCTATCGACGGCAGAAGAGGTCGCTGCGACTCTTGAAAAAGAAATGCGCAAGCGCTATCCACAGGTGTTTTCCAGTACAGATCTCTAGATTTCGGCAAGAAATTTGTTTTGTAAGTAGTCGCTCGGAAAGGCAAAACGCTTGACAGCAAGATCCTAAACGATTAACTTTCCGGCTCTACTAAAGTTTTCTAAGGAGTATGACCTATGGCCATGACCGATTTTCTCTTTACCTCTGAATCAGTTTCCGAGGGGCATCCTGACAAAGTCTCCGACCAGATTTCCGATGCCATCCTCGATGCAATAATCGCGCAGGACCCGAAAGCCCGGGTTGCCTGTGAAACTCTTGTAACGACCGGTATGGCGATGATTGCCGGAGAAATAACCACCAGCGCGTATGTCGATATGCCGGTAATCGTACGTGAAACCATCAAGGAAATAGGCTACGACGATTCAGCCATGGGCTTCGATTACGAAACTTGTGCGGTTTTGACTACGATCGATCGCCAGTCTCCTGATATCTCACAGGGCGTCTCTGAAGGCGAAGGTCTGTTTACTGAACAGGGTGCCGGTGACCAGGGTCTGATGTTCGGTTATGCATGCAACGAAACTCCTGAGTTGATGCCGATGCCGATAACCTTTGCACACAAGCTGACCAAACGTCTGGCCGATGTGCGTAAAAGTGGGTTACTGAACTTTCTGCGTCCTGACAGCAAGTCTCAGGTGTCGATCCAGTACATCAATGATAAACCGGTCCGGGTTGACACCGTGGTTGTCTCCTCCCAGCATACACCTGATGTCACCTATGAAAACCTCAAAGAATCCATCATTGAGGAAGTCGTGAATAAGGTCATCCCTGCCGATCTGCTCGATGAAAATACAAAATATTTCATCAACCCAACCGGCCGCTTTGTTGTCGGGGGCCCGATGGGCGATTGCGGTCTGACGGGTCGAAAAATTATTGTAGATACTTATGGCGGGCAAGGATCTCATGGCGGCGGTGCCTTCTCTGGCAAAGATCCTTCCAAGGTCGATCGTAGTGCATCCTATATGGCCCGCTATGTTGCCAAGAATATTGTCGCAGCAGGTATTGCAGACAAATGTGAAGTTCAACTGGCGTACGCCATTGGTGTTGCTGAACCGGTTTCGGTGATGATCAATGCCTTCGGCACGGGCAAGATCCCCTCCAATGAAATTGCCCGGGTTGTTCGTGAAGAGTTTGACATGCGCCCACGCGGTATCGTAGAAACTCTTGACCTGTTGCGCCCAATTTATCTTAAGACCGCGGCATATGGTCACTTCGGTCGTGAACTCCCAGAATTTACCTGGGAACGCACTGATCGAGTCGACTCCTTGCGCAAGCGCGCCGGCATCTGATCAGGTAGTCTGTTGAATCCTTAATTGAGCGGGCGGATCGTATTGACGGTCCGCCCGTTTGCGTTCCAGGTGTTTTAATAACATGCAGCCAGATCTTTCGATTATCATCCCGACCCTTAACGAAGAAGATGCTTTGCCATTGTTGCTAGCAGACCTGGCCTGCCAACAGGAAATCCTTCTTGAGGTGATTGTGTCTGACGGAAAATCTGTCGATGCAACCTGCCGGATTGTAGATGAATTCTTTACTTCTGGTCGCCTGAAAGGAGTTTGTCTGTCCGGACCAAGCGGTCGCGGGAGGCAATTGAATGCTGGTGCCATGGCCGCTAATTCCGAATGGCTGTTGTTTTTGCATGCAGACAGTAGCCTGACAGATGTCAAGCAGTTGCGTAGGGCACTCGATTATATCTCCAGACATCAACATCGAGAAAACTCAGCCGCTTCAGCCGGCCGTTTCTCATTGCGCTTCGATATAACCGATAGTGATTACGGGGTGGGTCTGTTTTATTACGAAGTCAAGGCAAAGCTGGGTCGTCCTGGCTGCATACATGGTGATCAGGGTTTTCTGCTGAGGAGGTCTTTTTTCCAACAGATAGGTCCTTTCCGGGAGGACCTACCGGTGATGGAAGACACTTCGCTGGCAGAAACAATCCGTACCAGAGGTCAATGGCTGCTTCTTCCTGGTGAAATCTTAACCTCTGCGCGCCGTTTTAAAATTGAAGGGCTCAGACCTCGACAGACCCTCAATGCCCTGATGATGAATTTTCACTCCATCGGCTGGCTTGAGTTCTTTCCCGAGGCTCCCGAGCTTTATCGCCGACAGGATCAAACACAACCGTTGCAGTTGTTGCCTTTTTTCTTGCTGATCAGGGATTTGTTGAATCAGAAACCTTTTCGTAGCCGATGTGCCATCTGGTTGGCCACTGGTAGCTACGTGCGCAGCCAAGCCTGGCAAATTGGGCTTGCGTGGGATTGTAAAAAAGCCTACCGGGAGAAGGGTATTGATGTGCGTCCTGCAGACAGGTGGTTGAAATGGTTTGATCGCTGGTTTGATCCTCTTACAAATAATCTCGTTGGCCGGACGATAACAGCTTTGTTGGTCAGGGCCTGGTTCTCCTGGCAGATCAATCATCAAGTGGACCATCAAACTCCTTAGAGTCATAAGGGCTTTTCACCTAAACGGCCAGTTTCCTGCCTCATTCATATTCGAGCCTTCTTTATGGTTTTTTTTTCTTGAAGTGAA
>CAZXBD010000371.1:0-7267 GCA_964638305.1 uncultured Geobacteraceae bacterium
CCGATATTTCGGACGGACATCCCTATCCGCTGCTCAACGCCATAAAAGAGCAAGCGCGGGCTACCGGCAAACTAGATCTGTCTGCCGTGCAAGAGAAATTGAAGAAAGCAGAGAATTTCCGCCAAGCCCAGGCCCAGGCCACACCACCAACAGATTCGCCCTGGTGCTTCTTCGATCTGGCTGAAATAGCTCTCTACCAGGGTAACTGCAGCGGCTTCATAGAACAGTTAAAACTCGGCGTCAAAGCATCGACAGCGACCTGGCAAATCGAGACCTGCCGAAATACCCTGAAAGGCACATTGCAGGACCAAGGTATTCAACTCAAATGTCTCGGGGACGGTATCAAACTTCTCAATGATGCACTCGGTGCTGACGACAAAAAATGAGCTTTTGTCAGCCTGTTAACGATATCATACGGTTCGTTCGGATATTTGCACCATATTCCCTTCGCTCCATCACCATTACAACGACTTCGACACTACTACGAGCAACTCCGTCCCAGTGCCTCGCATCGGTATTCAGGTTCTTGTGGGGCCTCCACCTGAACGGCTCCCTTTGCATCAAGACGACTGGTTCCCGCAGTTCCGTATAAAAGCGTGAATCAGACTCACGCGACCCGCAGGCCGGACACCGTCTGGGCGGCCTTCAGGGCAAACCCTTTTTTGGCCTTTCGTTATCAGAGTACTAGATTTCGTCTTCTCTCTTACGATTCTTCCTCGCCGACCGGTTCACTGCCCGTATAGATCTGCGCTGCGTTGCGCGTGTCCTGGTAGTTAAAATGCACGGGCGTTTCATTGCGCAGCACGTCGAGGATTGCCGCCCAGGCATCCATGGAATAGTAGACGTCAAATACATTTTGGCCGGGCCGTTTTTTGTTGTTGGGAAGGGGGTCGCCCTCCGGTAGGAACCAGAGTATAGCCTTCCCGAAGACGCCCACAACATTCATGTATCGTTTGCCGGCATACGGATTCGGGGACAAGACGTTGACGAAATAGGTGTCGATCTTTCCAAAGTGGACAGCCATGGATAAACCTCCTTATGGGGTTAATGTAACGAAATAGAAGATATAGAAGCCCGGCCTTTTATTAAAATCGAGGACGGAGTATGTCGAAATGGAATTGTTTGTGCCGTTGAATGGTATGTCAAGTTAACATCCTCAGATCTATTGATGTTGAAACTACACCTCAACATCAATAGATCTGAGGATCCTTATGATTAAAAACGGCTACGAAACTTTTCAATCTCCCACTTATCCTTCTTTTCATTCAAGGTAGCACAAAGTACGTTAGTTCCATCTGTCCGTACATTAACTAGGCCGTATGTAACCGCATCAACAACGCGGGTTCCGCCATGGAACCGCCGGGTCTTTTTCTTCGGATTCAAGTCCCCCGCCATTACCACCTCGTAATCCATTTTTGCTTTATCTTTCGGCTCCAACTTTATAGAAACATTCGTCCCATCTATCTCATATTCTTCGTCACGAATGCGAAGCATCTTCCCAATCGCGATGCTACGTGATATTTCAGTCGAGTAGATGAGCGGCGTGATCAATTCGTCTTTTTCGATTTTTAGGTGCCCTGTCTGGGCGGAGGCTGCAACCACAGTTGGGCGCGGGTGAGCATGACCTTCATTGTCGCCAGAAGAAATGACGGTTGCTGCCGCGCCCATCGCCTGAAGAAACTCATAGGAAATATCGTCACTGCCATGATGACAGCCTTTCGCTACGTCACACTGCAGTTCTTGACGGTCAGGAATGTCATCCAGAATAGCCTGCATGCTTTTCTTATTCAGGTCTCCGGTCAACAGTATTCGTGTACGATCGTAGCGAAGTTGCAACAAAAGACTATGACCATTGGTATTCTGGCTATTGCTGGAACCATAGGCCCGAACCATTGGATCGCCATTATCTTGCTGGAGCTCAATCGGAGCAAGAATTTTGATAGAAACATTATCCGGACCGGACTGATCAAAGCCGGGAAGAAATCCACCGTTGCGCTTATTGCTCAAACGTTGAATATCACAACCATTGGTGATGGCCGCCGCAAGAAATTTGGCCCACTCTCCCTGCAACTTGGGTCCAGCGGTATCTTTATCGAGGCCCTCCTGCACATCATCACGATCACCGAGAATCCGGGTCAGATATTCTGTCCCCGCGATATCCTCAATCGGGCCGAGCCATCTGCCCTTGGGCAGCTTCTTCCACCAAGAAATTCCCGCATGATAAAGAACGTCCACATCGACACCCTGGGCTTCCAATTCCTCTTGAGCTTCGGCTGCCATGCTCAAGAGATCCCATACACCACCGTAGTGATCGGCGTCGCAGTGAGAGGCGATCAGCGCATCGAGTTTTATACGCTTCTCACCATAGTCTTTAACAAACTTCCAATCGACAAAATCCGCCGCGTTCTTGCCCGTAGGCTGTCGATCACGGATATATCCTCCATCGATCAAGACATGTTTACGATCAGGCGTCACAACCAGAACACCATCACCTTGACCTACATCAATAAAGTAAACTTCAAGTAGAGGTTCACCGCCCAGCGCACTCTTCGAAATCACCCCTTCTTTGCCACGGGCCTTTATCTGGGCTTGCTCACTGCTGCTACTAATAACTTCTACTCGATCACCCCACAGAAGTTCCATGGTGCGATTCCTGCCCGAATAATCCTTGTATTTAAACTTTGTGACAGTGTCGCTGATGTAGTCAATATCCATTTAGAGCGCTCCTATTCCTTCGAAAAAGAGGTGCTGAGTATATCAATACTTTATGTCATCAGAATGACTATTGGTGTTGGCGCAATGGCTTCAATTCATTGGCTATGCCGTCACCTCAGAACCTAACTCTAGCGCAAGAACGACAATGCACCTGAGGTACTCGGGCGATCGATTACCCGTAGAGTATAGATGTAATAAAAGTGCCTTTCTTTAAGGCCTGGCTCACTGATGTTATGTCAAGTTAACGGTACAGAAACAGCGCAACCGATCGACGGTTTCTTCCCTTTACTATCAGCCAAGATTTAGGCGCACGTCACCCGCTGCCATTCACAAAACGCCCTCGAGCGAATCTCGCGATACTGAATCGCTCGCGTCAAGTGCCGACCCGCCTGAACAGATGGCATCTTTCATGCGTGTAGACTTGGTGAATTAGCGTTAAGTTGACAGTACCCTGTTTTACCCTAGCTTGGCCGCGATCGCATTCCGAATGCTCTGGAAATAAAGGCCTTCATTGGCAGGATAGGTTCCGTCCTTGCCATTCAGTTTTTTCATTGCCATACCGCCGGCGTGGTGCAACGCCAGCAGATCCCATTGCTGGTTGAAAACGGGGCTACCCGAACTGCCGCCTTCGGTGGGCGCTCGGTAATGCACTTTGGGTTTCTCGTGATCGAGAAGCAGGTTGTCATCTATGGAGTAGGACAGGCGGCCGCCGCGTGGATGTCCGATGACATAGACCCGCTGATTCTGCTCCGTCAGCGGTAGCCGTTGGGCAATCGGAAATGGCTCTGCAAGGTCAACCGGCGACTCCAGGCTGATGATGGTGCAATCGAGATCGGTGCGTGGCGAACTGAAAAGGATCCCGTCCACTTCATACTCCTTGCTCGGATCCTTTGCCTCGAAGCGGATCCTGGCTTCGTTCGCGGGTAGCGATGGCGGCGTGGCACTTTGCTCCGCCGGATCGTTACTGATGACATGGGCGTTGGTGACCAACACCCAATTGTGGGTGATACTCGGATGCACATCCGAACCGCAGACGAGGAAACCGGTGCCTAAGCCATTGCCAGAACGATCGCAGATCTGCGCAACGCCGGCAGCACGCTCCAGCCCGGTGCGGTACCACTGGAATGTCTTGTAGCGGTCCTTGCCGAGTATTTGTTCGAACTTCTTGTCCGCTTCCAGTTTTGTAGCGGTATCGAGTTTCTGCGCCGGGTTCTGGAGTTCCACCCGGCCGCCTTCCTGCTTTAACAGCGCCGCGCGCAGCGTGTGCAGTATCTGCGCCTGTTCCGTTTTGCTTTCATCCAGCTTCCAGACTTCCTCGAACTGGCGTAGCGTGCTGGCGTATTCGAAAGCATCGGCATGCTTGTTATCCCCGACATACTTGAGGATCCAGTCGAGGGCCTGCGGGTAATCCTTCAAGGCCAGGCTGGCTTCCCCTGCGGTTGCGTAGTCCCATAGACCTGTTTCTTTTTTCGACTTGATTTTTTTCAGAACAGCTTTTGCGGTTGCCACGGCATCGGGCAAGGTCTTGGGTAGGGATATCTTGTCGCGCTTCGCGCGCTCGAGCAGGGCCACGGTATTGATGCCGTGCCAGATGTTGTCATGCTTTTTCGCATACACCCCGGCATAATCCAAAACGGCTTCCTGCAGACGCTCGCGGAGTACGCTGCCCGGGCGTTTATCGGCAGCGGCATCCATGTACATCTGCTTGCGTGCGCGACCCATCAGGCCATGGACTTCCGCCAGTTCGCCACCGTTATTTTCTTTCAGACAGTCATGCTCGAGGACCTGGAGCACGTTGAGGCCGGCGCTAACGTAACCCAGGTCGAGCAGTGCCTGCGCATACTGGCGGCGAATGTTGGCTTGATTCTGTCCGGTCTGGAGCAGTACATCGGCGACTTTGACGATGAGGTCGAAATAGCGCTTGCGACGAAGGATACCGAGAATCGATTTTGACTGCTCAAGGGGATAGGGCTTCGGCCGCGAGCGCAGATGAACAGCCAGCTGCTCGCACAGCTCTTCGGCCCGCTGCCGGTCAAAAGTACTGACCGCAGCATCCAGTTCCTTTACAAAGCTCTTGGGGTGCGTAGCGATATTCTCCTGGATGTGTTGCACGAGTTTACCAGATGCGCTCTCTACCTCAGCGGCGTTATAAGCTTTGGCTGCAACGCCGATTTCGTCGAGCAAAGTCTTTATGTTTCCGGCCATTGGCGTTCCGGATTTACAAGCCCAGCAGTCTCTTGAGATGCTCGCACAAATCACTTTGTCCGTAATACTTGTAGCTGCTGTGGCGCCATTTACCGGAGTTCTTTACTTTCTGGTCAATAATTACTTCATTGCCGCCCTTCTGGTAATCATTGGCAATACGGGCATCGAAGGCCACCGGGTCGAGGCGATCATAGACGTTAACCCATTCACCGCCAACCGTGTCTGAAGGGAAAGCATCGCGCTTGTCATATTCCGGCTTGAAATTATCGTGCACTTCGCTGAGACCGAGCGGGCAGCCGACGGTCATATAGGCGTCGATCCCAGGACAGTCGGCAACATTTTTCAGGCAATCGTAGGAGATCACCGTCCCCATGCTGTGGCTGACCACCACGTGCGCCCCGTCCGGGTTCGCGCTGTCTGTCTTCAACTGGTCTACGAAAAGCTTGCGGATATGATTCTGCACCTGGTACTCCTCGCCAGGCCGCGGGGAGAACTTGGCGTTGAACAGGTAGTGGTGCACATCCTTGAGCAGTGCTTTCATAACCCGCCGTTTGATAAACCATGGCAGCGGAATCGCTTCGAACCGAAGCTCCTCCAGTTCGTCTTCATTCCCGTCCGGGGCGGGTGGCTCGTAATCCTCGCCCTTCGGCGATTCCACGTCGAGACGGAGGCGTTTGCGAAACGACTCAACGAAGGCTTTTTCGTCGGCGGGCAGATCCTCGATCCATGCCAGGTCCTCGTCCGTTTCCGTCAGACCCAACCCTTCATCAACGCTTTCAAAATTGGTCCCCTCGGCTGCCGGCTCCGGGTACATGACATCGGCCCAGTAGACCATCGAAGAGGTGACACCGTTGGTGGCAAGATCCAGCCCCCCCTGTGCCAGCTCGGCTCGCCAGTTTCTGAGCAGTGTTTCCTTGGGTGGTTTATTCGCTATACCGTGTATGAATGTGACGTGCGGCATGTGCAGTTCTCCTCCTTTATTATAATCGACCGGACCAGAGCGATTGAATCGCAATAAACCCTGAATCTGGAACGTCCCTGCTAATTTCAAGTGCTAGTCTTAATGTTACGGACCGGACGGGGTGCGATCAAGGGAATTTGAATCGAATTTGATTGAATGCACGAGACAGTACATTTAAATAAAGCAGTCAGAACCTGTTGTCCTATCTCCCCTTTAGGCCAGGCCGTGCAGGCACAGCGTTCGTCCTGCCAGTTTCTCTGTCAATTCTATAAATGCCTCATTGCCGAGTGGTCGACCGGTTCGGGCGTATTTACGGAATGTATCAAGCCCGTATGGTGGGAAAAACAGAACGAGTACCTTCAAGCCGCCACACGGTAGTGGAAATTAAGCATACCCACAAATCGCTTCGCTAATGTATTTTGGATGCTCGTGCCAGACACGGCACAGAAGCCACGCCCTCTCGTTTCCAGTACCCCCTGAAATCATTCCTGAACTTCGTGCCGCGGTCCATGATGCGAAACTCCTTGTTTGAAAGAAAACTGTCGCTCACATCTGTCAGGTTGCGAGCCACCCGCTTCATGAATGTTCCGTTGGGCGCCGTGGTCATCCCGGCAATGTGAAGGGCGCGCGTCGAAATATTAATGAAAACCAAAATGTTATAGGCCGCCAAGCCGCAATGTATCCAGACCTCAGCCGTGAACAGATCCGTGGCAGCCATCTCGCCCCAGTGCGCCGTCAAGAAAGTCTTCCCTGAGAGGCATTTCTCTTGCTCCGGTACTGGTTCTATGCCTGCCTTTCTCGCCATGCGCAATACCAGCTCGGTGGTCTCTTGCGCGACGCCTCAGCCCCTTCTTGGGATAGGTCCACTTCTGTTCGTCGGTGAACCGAAGCCGCTGTCGTTCGAGTTGATCCTTGCGAACACGGCTCTCTTCTATAAGATAGTCGATGACTGCTTGTTGGTGGCAGTTTTACCAACAGGCCAGAGCAATTACGCGGAGGTGGAAGGGTTGTATGACATGGGTCAGCACACGACCAGATTCTCCATAACATGCAATGATAACAATATCATACGATTCGTTCGACTATTTGCACCATACGACATGATTCCTATTGTATTTTCAATACAGCGCTGGATCGCTATCAACTTGGTGCTGCTGTGTGTTGTTGGTTGTTCAGGATCAACAAACCCGGTGTTAGATGCCCCCCATAGCGTAAGTGATGAGGCACCTTGGCGCCGATTCGACGGTGCCTGGTTTACTATCGAGTTTCCTGCCGATTTTATTCTTAAGCCATCTCTGATGGATGGCGATTCGGGCCGGTACGACAGCGTGTTCTTTATTGCGCCCGGCAACGACGCCTCCTTCTATGTACTCTCACCACAATGGC
>CAZXBD010000372.1:0-3359 GCA_964638305.1 uncultured Geobacteraceae bacterium
TGTCAACACCAATCCCCAGACCCCTTCGACCGTGGAATTTCTCCGCTACATTCCGGGCGCTCCTGCTGTTCCGGTTCCCGGGGCAAGATACAGCATCAACGGAACAGGCGCAGGTCCATTTGCCACCACCAACCCGATTACCGACATGTTCGGTGTTCCCGTAGTTCTGCCCGGCCCGGTAGAACTGCTGCCCGCCGTTTCCTACCTTGAAGGGGAGCCTTTCTTTATCCGCCTGACCGACCTCGACCAGAACACTGATCCCCTGGTTGCCGAAACCGTATTCCTGGTTGTAACCTCTCTTGGCGGTGGAGACTCAATTCTCCTGGAATTGACCGAAGATGCTCCAAACTCCGGGGGTTTTGTCGGGGCAGTCCAGTCAACTTCTCTGCCAACCCCGTTTAACGACCGGTTCCTTTCGGTAGTCGCTACCGATACTGTTTCCGTCGCCTATGTGGACGCGTTCGACCCCCTTGACACCAGCAACCAGAATATCAATGTGCTTGCTGCCTCCTCCGGGATGTTCATTGCCAAGCAAGCAATGAAGGACTTCGGGTCGGTCGGCGAGCACATCCAGTACAGCGTGGCCATAAACAATGTCAGCCCCGCGATCCTTAACACAACCATAATTACCGATACCCTGCCTGCGGGTTTCCGCTACGAACCGGGAACAAGCACCATTGGTGGGATTGCTGTTCCGGACCCGACCGTTTCCGCCGATGGCCGCACCCTGACCTTTAATGTCGGGGCAATTGCAATCGGCGCCACCCTTGACCTCCGTTATGTGACGGCGATATCTTCAGCGGTCAGGACCGGGCTGGCGGTCAATACCGCCAGGGGCAATGCTGCCGGCGGCATTGTTTCAAACACTGCCTATGCGCAGGTGAAAATTGAATCAGACCTGATGGATGAGAAGGGCCACATCGCGGGCCGGGTCCTCTACGGCAACTGTGAACCGGACCCCGCCGACCACGGCCTGCTCTCTCTCCGACTGCAAAGCACAGCCGACCGGGACCAGGTGGAATACCGGGCAACCCTCAAGGCCGAGAAGGTAACCGTCGAAGATGTAAATGTCATTGTCAGTCTACCCGAAGTTCTGGAGTATGTTGCCGGCAGTGCGTATTCAGCAGATCTTGACCTTTCCGAGCCGGCTGTTGACGGTGACCGTTTGCGATTCAGGCTCGGCAGACTGGATGCGGATTCCATCTCGGTCATTACCTTCAAAACCAGGGCAAGGCTCAACATCTACGGCGAATTCACCACCCGGGCCTTCACCGAATTCAAGACAGAATCTTCCCTTGAGAATTTAGGGGATATTCCTTTAAGGACTCCGGTGGCAACCAACCAGGTCAAGGATTACTCCCGGGTGATCCGCCCCCGCTTTGACACTTTATCGGCCGAGCTGAAAGAACCAGACAAGAGTAAACTTGACGGCATGGCCAACAACCTCAGAGGCCAGGACATAGAGCGCATTCACATTGTCGGCCATGCCGATATCAGGCCTATCCGCGGCCGCTCCCGCTCGATATTTGCTGACAATGACAAACTTTCCATTGCCAGAGCCGAATCTGTTGCCAGCTACCTGCAAGAAAAACTGGGCCTCAGGGATGACCAGATCGAAATTGCCGGCAAAGGCATCAACCAACAGGTCTACTACAGCGAATGGCTGGCCGGGACCCGGCTAAGCACGGAAGAGCAGTGGCTGCGCAACCGGAGAGTGGAAGTCCTGGTCGATCTGGAAAAACAGAGCACGCAAACCCGCTTTCTGATTCCCAAAGCAGACAGTGGCGAAAAAACGGCAAGGACGGAAGGGCTGCCCGGCGAATTATCATCGGCCGATCTCGGTCTTGACGCCAAGGGAATCGCTGAAGTCCGCCTCATCATGGAAGACGGTCGATACGTTGATACCGATGAAAAAGGTTTGTATCATTTTGAGGGCCTTAATCCCGGTACCCACGTAGTTCAGGTCGACGAAGACAGCCTGCCAAGCCACCTGGAAGTATACCAGTGTGAAGACAATACCAGGTTCGCCGCTTCTCCAAATTCCCGCTTCGTCGACCTTAATCGGGGCAGCCTCTGGCGGACCGACTTTTACGTGCGCCACAAGGACCCTGTTACAGAAAGTGGCCAGGTTGGACTGCGACTTACCAGCAGTCTTGAGGGCATCTACATCTATTTTACTACTATGATTGAAGGTGAAGATATCGCTCTCAATGGCCGATCCCTGTCAATCATTTTACCGGAAGAACTTCGCTACGTAATCGGCAGTGCCGAATTGAACGGCAAGAAGGCGAATGACCCCGTTGCCTCTGATGATGAGCTTGTATTTAATCTTGGCCCCGTAGATGTTGGATCATGGTCGGAAAGCTTAAGGTTCAAGACAGAGCTCAACGACTTCTACGAGGGCGAATTTGCCTCTCTTGCAAACTTGATAGTCACGACGGTCGACGGTAACACCCACAGCACCAGAGTCGTAGAAAACACCGTTATCAGTCAGTCTAAGGCCAACAGGAAAATGGTTTTCAAAGCTCTCTATAACAAGGCGGACACCAGGCTTTCGGAACGTGATGATCAACAGTTGCAGGGAGTGATCGATTACCTGCGGGGCAAAAATATCCGGCGCCTGGATGTAGTTGCCCACAGTGACAATCGCTCAGCCGGTCCCGGTCTGCCCGACAATTATGAACTGACCCAAAAGAGAGCGGAATATGTCGGCCGGATCCTTATCGAAAACCTGGGTCTCCATACCCAGCAGATCTCGGTCTCCGGAATGGGACCCGACCAGCCTGTCTCGGATAACAACACAGCCGGCGGCCGCCAGTTCAATCGCCGGCTGGAAATTTACGTGACCATGGCTGACGACAACACCCCGAAGATGATCAGGATTGCCGGCGGCGACAGCGGCCTCACCACCAATGACATCTTAGCCAGGCTGCCATACCCGGCTGAAACAGATAACAGAGAGGTTCCCCAGCCCGATGTTTTTGCAGGTGAAGGTATTATCTCGATCAGTGACGGCCAGAGCGTTGCCGTCCGAAGACAGGCCATCCGGGTCACCCTCGATTCCCGCCTGCAGCCGGAACTTTCACTTGACGGTAAGGTTATACCCAAACAGCGGATCGGTTTCACAAAGGTCCTGGACAATGACAGGAGCCTGTACACTTACATCGGTGTTGATCATGGCGATAAGGGTTCTCACACTATGTCCCTTAAGGGAATCGGGCCATTCGGCAATACCCGTTTTGAACAGAGTTTGTCTTTTGTCCGCACCGGAGAGATTGCCGGGATCAAAATTGTCGATACCTCAGGCAATATCAGTGACGGCAGGACCCCGGTAATGGCGCGGATACAGCTGCTCGATG
>CAZXBD010000373.1:0-4660 GCA_964638305.1 uncultured Geobacteraceae bacterium
CTGGGTCGTGGTGGTTCGGATACCTCGGCGGTGGCTGTTGCTGCAGCTTTGAAGGCTGATGTATGCGAAATCCTGACCGATGTCGATGGTGTTTATACCACTGACCCGCGGATTGTCCCGGAGGCCTCCAAGATGGAGAAGGTCTCTTACGACGAAATGCTCGAAATGGCTTCACTCGGTTCCAAGGTGCTGCAGTTGCGGTCGGTTGAGTTTGCCAAAAAATACGATGTGGTCGTTCATGTACGTTCCAGCCTAAATGACAATCCAGGGACCCTGGTGACGAAGGAGGATGCAGATATGGAAACGGTCCTGGTTTCAGGAGTCACATACAATAAGGATGAAGCAAAGATTTCAGTGCTGCGTGTTCCTGATATGCCGGGGATTGCAGCGCAACTCTTCTCGCCACTCTCTTCAGCGAACATCACTGTCGATATGATCATTCAGAATGTTTCCCATGAAGGTTATACCGATCTGACATTCACGGTGCCGAGGTCGGATTTTAAAAAAGCCCTCAAGATCGTGGAAGAGACGGCAACCAGAATTGGTGCTGCCGGGGTAGAGAGCAATGAGGCGATCGCCAAGGTTTCGATCGTTGGTGTGGGGATGCGTTCCCATTCCGGTATTGCGAGTAAAATGTTCGAGACGCTTTCTGCCGAAGGTGTCAATATACAGATGATTTCAACCAGCGAAATCAAGGTGTCCTGCGTGATTGACGATAAGTACACCGAGCTTGCTGTTCGTGTCCTGCACGCAGCCTTTGGTCTTGACGACGGACAGGTCTCTCCAGAGTAAATTATCCTTTGTCGAACGAGTTATTGGGAGTGGACGATGAGTAGAGTTTTTCTGTACGACACAACCTTGCGCGATGGTACGCAGGCCGAAGACGTTTCTTTCCTGGTGGCGGATAAAATTCGTATAGCACAGAAACTTGATGAGCTTGGGATAGACTATATCGAGGGTGGTTGGCCCGGTTCAAACCCCAAAGATATTTCTTTTTTTGAAGACGTTAAGAAGATTAAGCTCAGTCATGCCAAGGTTGCGGCCTTCGGTTCGACTCGCCGGGCCAAGACAACACCCGCCAAGGACAACAATATCCAGACGCTGGTCCAGGCTGAGCCGGACACTGTTACGATCTTTGGCAAGACCTGGGACTTCCATGTGCGGGAGGCTCTGCGTATCAGCCTGGAAGAAAACCTCGAGTTGATCTATGACTCCCTGGCCTACCTGAAAGAAAATGTGCCTGAAGTTATCTACGACGCCGAACATTTCTTTGACGGTTACAAATCGAATCCCGAGTACGCTATCAAGACCCTGGAAGCCGCGCAACAGGCCGGGGTCAACTGTATTGTGCTTTGTGACACCAATGGTGGCTCAATGCCCTATGAAGTCTCAGATATCATCAGTCAGGTTAATAAAAACATTTCTACTCCGCTTGGTATCCATGCTCATAATGACAGTGATTGTGCCGTTGCCAATTCGCTCGTTGCTGTTCAGCAAGGAGTGGTGCATGTTCAGGGGACGATGAACGGGTTCGGCGAACGGTGCGGTAATGCTGACCTCTGTTCGATTATACCTGCCCTTAAATTGAAGATGGAGCGTGAGTGTATTTCTGACGAGCAACTGCAGAGTCTGCGTGTTGCTTCCCGTTATATTTACGAGCTGGCTAACCTTGTGCCTAACAAGCGTCAGCCTTATGTCGGGAATTCTGCCTTTGCTCATAAGGGTGGTGTGCATGTTTCCGCTATCCAGCGGCATGCCGAGACCTATGAGCATATCCGTCCGGAAAAGGTGGGCAATACGACGCGCGTGCTGGTTTCCGACCTCTCCGGGCGGGCAAACATCCTGGCTAAGGCGGAACAGTTTAATATTAATCTGGACAGCAAAGATCCGGTTACTCTGGAAATACTTGAGGATATCAAAAACCTTGAGAATCAGGGTTTTCAGTTTGAAGGTGCCGAAGCCTCTTTCGAATTGCTGATGCGCCGGGCAATGGGAGAAATGCGCAACTTTTTCTCGGTTATCGGTTTCCGGGTGATTGATACCAAGCGGCATGAAGATGAAATGCCGACTTCGGAGGCGACTATCCAGGTCAAAGTCGGTGGCCGGATCGAGCATACTGCCGCTGAGGGTAACGGACCTGTCAATGCACTCGACCACGCCCTTCGCAAGGCACTCGAACAGTTCTATCCACAATTACAAGAGATGAAGCTTTTTGATTACAAGGTTCGTGTTTTGCCCGCCGGGAAAGGGACCGCTTCAGTGACACGTGTCTTAATCGAGTCTGGAGACAAGACCGGACGCTGGGGAACCGTTGGTGTAAGCGACAATATCATTGATGCGTCTTACCATGCTCTGGTTGATGCCGTGCAGTACAAATTGATGCGGGAACATGTGGAATAAGGCCTTTTTAAAGGCTCCACCGGTACTGTGCGTGCTGGTGATGGTGCTTTTTTCGAGTATACTTTTGATCCGGGAGGCTTCCAACAGGGAAGGTCTCCCGGATTTTTTTCCGACCAGGCAAAACTTTGTTTCTGTCGAAATCCATGGTGATGGCTTGGCACCAGGAGTGTATCAATTTAATGACGGTTTTGCTCTGAGTGACGTCATTAAATTGACGGGCCTCTCTGCAGGCGGGCATCTAACCAATGACCCGCTCCTGTCTCTGCCGCTAAAAAATGGTGAGATCTTTCAGCTGGTCAAAAAAGGTCGAAGAATTGAATCTCTTCATCGAGGCTGGATGCCGGCGAGTCATCGTCTAGCAATGGCTATTCCGCTACACCCGGACCGTATGAGTGCTTCGGATTGGTCTGTTTTACCTGGAGTCGGTTCAATCCTTGCCGAGAGGATCGAAAAAGACCGTCAAGAAAATGGCGATTATGGCAGTCTGAGCGCTCTAATGAGAGTGAAGGGGATTGGGAAAAAGCGGGTTGATAGCTGGAGAAAGCTTTTTGATGGGATATAAGCTCTTGTTATTATTGACTTAAAAATCTAATACTAAAAAAGTCCTTATTTGCTGATGCTTTTTTCATGAGTTGGCATGTCTTGTGTAGTATCTCCTCATACATTTTGAGAGCTGAGTAATGTTTTTTGAGTATGATGACAAGGAGAGGTTCACATGAGATGTCCAAAATGTAAAGGCCGTATGTACGCAGAGAAATATTATGATTTTGTCCGTGCGTTCGATGCGTGGAAGTGTTGCTCCTGTGGTGAGGTTGTAGATCCGACGATTCTGGCAAATCGTGCCAGAAGTCATAATGTCTTCCTTGGTTGAGTAGAGGACAAATACAGATAAAAAGCCCGGGACATTATGTTCCGGGCTTTTTTGTCGCAATTCTCCTGTTACTTCCAGTTGTTTCAAAAAAATACCAAGTTGCAGCAGCGAGCTGACCGTAAGTCGAAATTGATCAGTTTGGATTGGCTGAGTCCAGACTGACGTGTGAGGAGAGTTTTGTAGTCATTTTTAGTCGTAATTACAGACAACCTCAATTACAATGAAGGCATAAATACTGGTCGCCGGCATTCTCCGTGCTGCTCTTGAACTCACGACTGGTTTGAAAGGACTGCAATTATGTCTGAAAACAAGGATGATGCTCACTGTACAGAAAATGCAGCTTCCGGTAGAAAAAAGTCTCTGCGAATTCGTCGTCTGATCGAACGCAAAATGGTTGAGAGTTGGCAGCACAAGCCACATTTCTACGTAACCATAGCTGTTGACATGACGGACATTATCCGTTTCCGTAAGGACCTCGGTGTAACGATCAATGATTTTATCATGGCAGCGACTTCCGCAGCACTCAGCGAACATCCATGGGTGAACAGTCATTGGGTTGACGGAGAAGCCATTGAGCAGACTGAGATTAATCTGGCCATGGCTGTTGCCACGGAAGGTGGACTCTATTACCCGGTGATAAAGAATGTGGGGCAGCTTTCTCTCAAGAAACTGGGCCTGGCTGCAGCTTCTTCAGCTGAAAAAGCGCATCTTGGCCAGCTCTCTGATGACGACCAAGAGGGTGGCACCTTTACGATTACAAATATGGGTATGCTTGGGGTGGAGTCTTTTGCCGCAATCATTACACCGCCCCAGGCTGCTGTGCTTGCTGTTGGCACCGTTAAAGGTGAAGTTGTGGTTGATGAACATGAAGAGCTGGTCGTTGCACCTATGGTGCGTTTGACCTTGTCTGCAGACCATCGGGTGCTCGATGGGGAAGATGCTGCCGATTTTCTTGACTCATTGAAAAGTTATCTAGAGGCTCCCGTAACTTTGATCGCAGGAACCAGTTTTGATGAGGTTTGAGGTCTTGGTGTAGATTGAATATAAAAGCACCTGAGAATTTCTGAAAATGTCCCAGACTCATAACATCCCCATTGGTCGCCAGATTGACAACAGCGTTTTTGCTTCTCCAGAAGAGCTGAAACGGCAGTCGGCGTTTTTCTCAAATGTTTTTCTGACTCGCCATCTACTGGATGTCATGCCGGGCATAGTCCTTGTCCTCAATTGCTACCGCCAGATAGTTTTTGCCAATCGTGCTTTTTATCAGATGTCAGGACGGTCTGACTCAGAAGAACTGGTTGGTCAGCTTGTTGGCGATGTCCTCTCATGTCATGTGGCCGACGAGTCCGCTGATGGCTGCGGCACCGGACCCTCGTGTCAGACGTGTGG
>CAZXBD010000374.1:0-18994 GCA_964638305.1 uncultured Geobacteraceae bacterium
TACCGGTTGATGAACAGATCAAGCGCCTCAATGCGGCGCGTTTCCAGCCTCGGCGTCGGTACGTGCGACGATAATGCCCGGCACTTCCATGACGTCGAGCTGAAAGCGCGCCGCATTGAGGCGCTTGATCTGTTCATCAACCGGCACCAGCACCTTGCCTGCCTGGTGACCGCATTTCTTGACGCCCGGCTTCTGGTCCTCGATGTGGTAGCCCGGCACGCCGACTTCCACAAAGCGGCGGACCAAGTTGCGGACGTGGGCATCGCCTCCATGACCGGTATCTGCGTCGGCGATGATGAAAGGCCGGTAATCAACTTCGGGGGTCTGGTCGCGTTCTTCATCGCTCATCCGAAGACGCAGGAAATACTGGTTGCGGTCAGCCGCGAGCAGTGCCCTGACCAGCGGAGCGGCTTCATCGGGGACCTGGCTCAAGGGATAGCTGGCCAGATCCGGTCCGGGGTCTTCCTGACCAGAACCTTTAGCCGAAGTCGCCCAGCCACCGAGGTAGATGCCTTCAATACCGACACGCTTGATGGCGACCGCCTGACTTGGAGAGTAGGGGCCAAAGGTCGTTATCGATTTGCCTTCGGCGCGCAGTTCGCGCAGGCGGTCGAAAAAAGCCGCTGCGGCATCCCTCGCGATAGTGTAGTCAACAGGAATGGTCCCGAGTTGCTCGGCGACCTGGTCGGCTGTGTAAAGTCTCAGAATGCCTTCGAAGCGAGGGCTTTCGAACCAGTCGCGGATGGTTTTAACCTTTTCTGTGAATGTGCTCATGCTGCCCTCCCGGCCGGTAAAGTGTCCAGATTCTCGGTGATACGCGCGCCCTTGCGTTTGAAGGTCTCTGCGTACTTGCTGATGCGCTCTTTGGCAATAGCCAGATCGTGGTTGTTCAGGTTGATGTTAAGCAGGTCGATGTACCAGGGGGCCTTGACCGGGTCAAGCACGTAAGCCTCAACGATGGCACGCGCGATCGGCAGCGTGGTCGTTTTGGAGTTGTCATGAACGTCGCGGTTCCCGGCCGCGAGCAGCTTGGCGTATTCCTCGTCGAGCAGGCGGGCGAAGATCTCGATGGTGAAGACGTCGCTGGCTTTCAGTCCGGTTTCAGCATCGTCCTCTGTGAGGGCGGCGCCCTTGTGAATCCATTCCCAGAGAATGCTCAGGCGGATCTCGCCGGTGGCCATATCTTCCATCAGGTAGAGGATGTCGTCGTTACCGAAGAAGTCTGCCGGTTTCAGTGCGGCGGCCTGCAGACCCTGGCCGAAAGCGTTGCCATACTGGAGGGCAACACTCAGGAGATTGCGGGCACCGCGCACGGTGCGTGGGGCCGGTTCGAGCAGGGTCAGACCTGCGGCGTCTTCATCAGTGTAAGTGAGAGGAGGAAACTTGCGACCGCTCTGATTGGCCTCGCCGACCTCTTCCCAGACCGGGCGAATGATGTGCGCCATTTTCCAATGGGCGATCCATTTGCCGCTGGCACCTTCCTGCTGTTCACGGTCGGCGCCGGCGCGCGCTTTCTTCATGCTGTTGGCGACTCCTTCTTTTGAACCGACCGGTATGTTTGGTTCCATGCCTCCCTGCCAGAGGGCATAGTTGCCGTTGGCGTCCGGAGTGTTCACTGCTCTACGCACGCGGTCTTCGTAGTTGCGCATGTAGCCGTAGGTCATGACGATCGACTCAATGTTGGGATTGATGAAATCCGAATCCCAGCAATTAGCATCGGAGACGCTATTGATATAGTCCCAGCGTCCAGTGTTGAAACCGACGAAATGACGGCCGAGAGCAGCACGGATTTCCATCAGCTGGAAGGTTTGCTCAAGCTGCTCCACCAGTACGTAGACCTTGATGGTGCCTTCCTCAAGATCAAGATAGCCTTCGAGAGCTGTCAGCATCCTGTTCCAGAACCCGGCTTCTTCGGCGGTCTGGATTTTTGGCAGATAAAGGACGATGGAGGCATTGGCGGCAAGCAGAGTTTTGTAGTTATTGACCACATAAAGAGTCATGTCGACGATCGAGGCTGAGAGCGATTCGCCGTTCAATCGAATATGACGGTCATCCAGGTGCAGGCCGCGAGCGCGGAAAATCTTGGTGGTGAAATCAAGCTGGGCACGCCAGTCTGAAATAATGTCGCGACCGAAGAACTCCTGCGCCCAGGCGTTCATCTCCAGTGATACGGCTTCGGCAACTTCGAGGAAAAGCGGGTCGCGGGCGATGGCAAGTTTGAGGCTGATCTGGTTGTCGAGCGACATGGTGGTGATCTGACCGAGAGCGTCTTCACCGTCGAACATCCAGCCATCGGCGCCGGAGAGCAGGGCATAGGCGACATTGCGCAGATTCGCCTTGATCGGCGAGTTGGGCTTGGCGGCCGGGCCGGTGCCCTGTAACCATTGGCGTTGCAGGTCATGAGGAATGACTGCGCCGACAAAATTGCCGTCGCGGGCATCCTGTACTTTGATGTCGGCTCCCTTGATCTCATCTCCGGGATCGAGAAAACTTATCGGGGTTCTGGTCCTGATGCGTTCGGTGCGGCGCTTGGTGCGCTCGTCCATCAGGCGTTTTTGCTCGGCGTTGTGCGGGGCCATAAAGGTAAGTGCCGCGAGGGCTTCGGCTGTGTAAATTGCTGCATACTGCTCTGCGAGGTTGTCCCTGATCTGCAGTGCCGAGCCCTGGTTGGTTTGTGCATCTGTGCTCATCTGATTTATCCCCCTGTATGTTCGATAATGGATTTCTTATACATGACTGTTTTAGTCAGTTAAAACATTTTTACCTTTCAGGTCAATATATTTTTTTGAATGTATGAAATTTTTTCAGATTTAATGTCCTCGGTCATTGATTTCTACGATGAAAATTTAATGATTGACGCACTTCAGGATATCGTAATTTTGGGCAGATGAAAGGGAGAGGGGAAAAGTTGTTTGGTGACTGTTCCAGTCCCCTGTGCTGATCGGTTGGTTGCTTTTGACTTGTGTCTCCCCTTGTGATGCAGTCGGAGAGGCAATCGAACAAGGCTAAACAAGCGAGGAACTGTTTGAGTCGCAGGCGAGTTTTGCTCGCGCGCCTTGGGCGGGTGTCGTGGAGGGAGGCCGAAGGCCAAGGAGGAGGGGCGCCTTTTGATCCAAACTTTTGGGCGTGTAAAAGTTTGGGCGGCACGGGGCCGAGACCCCGGAACAGGATGTTGCACGGAAGCTGTAAAGCTTTAAGACTATTGGGACAAATCAGAACCGGCGGGTCGCGTCCCGCCTGACGCCATACTTTTGCCCGGCAGCAAAAGTATGCAAAAGTGCCGTCACCTGCGGTGGGCATGTCCTTTGCCGGGAGTCTGTGGTGTTTATTAATTCCGGCGTTTAGATCAAATTACCGTGCATTCGACAGGATCCGGGCCTTTTGTGAGGCCCTTGCTTTTGAGCTGTATTCTTGTGTGGTGGCTGTTCGAGTTCCCTGTTCCCTGCTCCCTGCTCCCTGCTCCCTGCTCCCAGCTCCCAACCCCTTGTGACGACGCCGGAGCGACGATCGACCAAGGCGAGACAAGCGAGCAACTGTTTGAGCCGCAGGCGAGTTTTGCTCGCGCGCCTTAATCGATTGACGTGGAGGGCAGCCGAAGGCCAAGGAGCAGGGGCGCCCTTTTGATCCAAACTTTTGGGCGTGAAAAAGTTTGGGAGGCCCGGGGCCGAGACCCCGAATAGGGCAAGGGGCAAGGGGCAAGGAGCTAGGAGCTGGGAGCAGGGAGCAAGTAGTATCAATTCAGAGGGCACAAATTTAAGGCACACCGTACAGCTAACGCCTCTTCTTCTGCGAACGAAACACAACAATCGTCTCATTCGCCCCTGCCCGCAACCGCACCATCTTCATATCGTAGCCATTAAACTTTGTATAGTTATGCCGTGTACCATTCTGCCTAACAAAGCTGATGCCATGTCTATCAGTCGTGATCTCGGCCACTGTAGCGGGCCAGAACTTGCCGAAATACCCGGTGCGAACAAAACCCGCAACTTGCTGATCAGTCACCAGCTCATCGAGTGATACAAAACGCGCACCCGCCGCCAGGCGACTTTTGCGAACGGGAGCCTCACTCTGTGGTGCTTTGCGGGTGGCTCGCTGCGGTACCTGCACCACACGAGGATCATTGAGCTTAGGTGCGCTGTAACCGGCGTCCAGCTCGATGGTCTCAACCGCCCCGAATTCTGAATACACTGCAACAAGGGCCAGAAGCAGCAGGGGCAGCCATATTTTTGTCACCCATTTTTCCATAACTGCATATAAGCCTTCACAATTGATTTGATTTATAGTGATATTTCATCGGGAAGATCGTCCTCTGTCACAAACCACTCGTTCTCTGAAAAATCCGAATCTGTGATCTGGTCAAGCCGCCGTTTCATGTACTTGCCCTCTGCTTCAATGGCGACTTCACCGTCGGGCAGGTATAGTTCACCGGTCCCCTCGAAGATCCGCCCCCTGTCATTGGTGATCCGACCAACAGCTTTCAGCTGCATGCCAAGAGGAACAGGCTTCTTGTAACGAACCTTCAACTCGATCGTTACGCCGAAGGTGTTGCTATCGGTCGTCATCATAATGGCACGTCCGATCACCTCGTCGAGGATTGCCGCAGAAATACCACCGTGAGTCACGTTGGGATAGCTCTGGTGTTCGGGTAATGGCTTGAATAGAGCGATCAGTTCGTTAGCCTCTGTCTCGTAGAAGCGGGTTTTCAAACCCAATTTATTATCAACACCGCAGACGAGACAGTTTTTCGAGATATTCTGACTGTTGACTATTTTATGGTTCATGATTGTCCTTATACGTCTCATGGCAAAGGATTGATGGCATGGTGGTTAGAGGTGGATTTTATCCCGACTGCTCTAATCAGCCTTATTCTGACGACGTATCAACCAGACAGATCCAATCACCAGCAGTACCGGGTAATAGATGCATACGACAGCGAAATAGATCGTTGCCAGGACAACGTAAAGCAGGTTGCCGTCATAAGCAATCCACTCACCAAAGTGCGAACAGAGCAAAAGCGTGATAAGTGGAACCAACAGTATTGCAGCAATACGCCATCGGCTTTTCAGCACCAGAGCAGCGACAATCGTTAAAACGATGCCGTAGACCGGCAGAAATGTTGCCAAAAGCTGTAGGATTCTAGCGGAATGATCCATGGAATGCCTGCAGAAAAGGTGAAAGGTTTATAGCTGTTCCCCCAGGATGTGAACAAACCCATCTTTAACCTTATTGCAGATCTTTTGCAAAAACTTTTTCTGCAATCTGTATAGCCGCAGTCGGCCGCAAACAAACAGCACCAGTTTGCTATAATTAACAAAGGGCACACGGATGGTAAACAGCAGCTTCGCATCGAGCTATGGCTAAAGCAGACAGGCTCCCGGAAGCATGCCTCCCCGGAGGTGACCATGTACAGAAGACGTGATTCGACATACGGAACTCTTTTGATCGTGCTATGCGTCGCTCTGTTCGCTGGTCCCGGCCCTGTCGAAGCAGGTGAGCGGTCCGGAGAACGCGAAGAGATGGTCGAGGAACAGATCGTCGCGCGGGGGGTGAAGGATGAAACGACTCTGACTGCCATGCATACAGTGCCTCGCCACCTCTTCGTACCAGCGTTTATGACCGCTTATGCCTACCATGACCGGCCGCTACCGATCGGTCATGGCCAGACCATCTCCCAACCTTTCATAGTCGCATTCATGACCGAGATCATCAAACCCGGACCCGGGCGAAAGATCCTTGAGATCGGAACC
Source organism: uncultured Geobacteraceae bacterium (assembly GCA_964638305.1). Lineage (GTDB taxonomy): Bacteria > Desulfobacterota > Desulfuromonadia > Desulfuromonadales > BM103 > M0040. The sequence continues at coordinate 5,748 of CAZXBD010000374.1, forward strand.
GGCTCAGGCTATCAGGCGGCAGTCCTGGCAGCCACCGGTGCAGATGTCTACACGATCGAGATCATCCCGGAACTGGCCACATCAGCGGCCGCAAGGCTAAAGGGGCTGGGATTCGGGAGTGTCACAGAGAAGACAGCAGACGGCTATTACGGCTGGCCGGAGCATGCCCCCTTCGATGCGATTATCGTCACAGCCGCAACCGAGTTTATTCCTCCGCCGCTGATCGAACAGTTAGCCGAATCAGGCCTGATGATTATCCCTGTCGGCTCGCCCTTTTTCGTGCAGACACTTATGCTCGTACAGAAACGTGACGGTAAGACTGTCTCAGCCAATCTGATGCCGGTGAGATTTGTACCGTTCAAGAGGGCAGAAAAAGAATGAACGGACTGTGTAATCGGCAACACCTCTCGCTAGCCCTCGTTTCTGCCGCCCTGCTCGCCTTTCAGATCGTTCTGCTGCAACTTCTGGCGACCAGCCAGTGGCACCATTTTGCTTATCTGGTCATCTCGATAGCTCTGCTCGGTTTCGGCGTCGCCGGCACCGTCCTTTCCCTGGCCCGGCGTTGGATGGTCGCCCGACAGGCACAGCTACTACCGATTTTACTCTGTTGCTGCGCAGTTACTCTGGCGGGATCGCCGGGATTGACGCAGGGGCTCTTCGGTGGGTTCGATTCATTCTTGCTGTTTGTCGATATCGGTGAGGTATTGCGGCTTTCTGCCGTAGCGCTGCTGTTGATGCTGCCTTTCACCTGTGGGGCCCTGGCCATCGGGTTGATCTTTACAATTGAGACAGAAAGAATCGGCAGCTACTATTTTGCCAACATGTTCGGTTCCGGACTCGGCAGTCTCTTCGGGCTGGTCTGCCTCTCCCTGCAGTTGCCACAGCAGTTGCCGCCCTACTGCGGACTGCTTGCCCTGGTCGCCGCCGCGCTGCTTTTGCCAGGCACCCACCGGGGCATACGTGGAGTCGTATTGATCAGCTCGGCACTGGTGGCTGCATTACTGCTGCAGGATCCGGAACCGGCCCTCTCCCAGTATAAAGATTTAAGCCGTGCTCTCGACCTGCCGGAGGCCAGAATCGTGGCCAATCAACCGGCGGCGGCCGGACAGGTGCACATTGTAGCAGCTCCGGTGCTGCGAAGCGCTGCCGGGGTCAGTTTTAACTGGTCAGGTGAAATACCGCAAACGCCTGCAGTCTTCATCAACGGCGACAGGATAGGCAGTCTGCCTTTAAAGGCGGGGGTTGACAACCCGCGCGAGGCCACGACCTTTGCCCTCCCATACGCCCTGGGGACACCAGGCAGGGTCCTGGTGCTCAATGCCGGCACCGGAGTTGATGTGACCCAGGCTGCAGATCGGGGAGCCAGGGAGGTGGTCGCTGTCGAGCAACACAAACCGTTGATTGATCTCCTGCTTACGACGGCCCCGACAACCTTCGGCCGTGTCTTTAACGATCCAGCGGTCACCTGGCAAGCGATCGCCCCACGAACCTGGCTCGCCCGCGACCGGCAGGAATACGACCTGATCATTCTGCCGAGCATCGGCGGTTTTGGCGGCAATGCCGGCCTCTTTGCCCTGCACGAACAGCCGCTGCTCACCCGTGAAGCGCTGCAGCTCGCCTGGAGCAAATTGAGCCCGCAAGGGTTGCTGACCGTGACCACATGGGTCGATTACCCGGTGCGCAACCCGCTTCGGCTGTTGGCAACCCTGGTGGGAACACTTCATGATGCGGGTGTCACCACCCCCGAAGATCGGATTGCAGCAGTACGTGGCTGGGGGACTTTAACCTTTTGCGTCAAGCGGACCCCATTCAGCAGCGCAGAGATTGATAAAATCAGGTCGTTTGCAGCGCGCTGGGCTTTCGACCCGGCCCTGTTGCCGGATATTCTCCCTGAGGAGCGTCAGCATTATAATCGCCTGCAGGATGACTCCCTGTTCGAGCTCTTCGATGCGGTCTTTAAAAGTGAAAGAGCTCAATTATATCAGAACTATGCGTTTCGTATCCGGCCGGTCAGCGACGATCGACCTTTCTTCTCCCAGTTCCTGCGCTGGGACCGACTCGACATGCTGATCGGGCTCTACGGTCAACGGAATGTCCCCTTCATCGAGCTGGGAATGCTGGTGGCCGGCGTTGCCGCCGTGGTTCTGTCGCTGTTGGCCACCCTGCTGATTCTGCTGCCATTGACCCGGCTGTCAAAGACAGGAGGGCAACGGTGGCAGACCCTGTTCTATTTTGGAGGGCTGGGGGTCGGTTACATGTGGACGGAGCTGGCTCTGATCCATCGCTTCGTTTTCTATCTCGGCCAGCCGGTCTATGCTGCGGCGCTGGTCGTGGCGGTTCTGCTGATGGGCTCAGCTGCCGGCAGCGCTTTAACAGAGCGGTATAAAGTATGGCGATCATGGCAGCTGGCCGCCGTTGTGTCCTGCACTTTATTACTATATGCGCTGTTACTAGGACCACTCTTACAGGTGACCCTGCCACTGGCTATGTCGGGACGTGTTGCCTTGGCAGTCCTATTGCTGGTACCGGCAGCCGTAGTCATGGGCATGCCATTCCCTGTCGGTCTGAAGCAGCTCAACCGTGTGTACCGCGACCAGGTCCCCTGGGCCTGGGGGATCAACGGTTGTCTATCCGTGGTCGGCGCCGCCGTAGCCACTATTATCGCCGTCGAAATTGGCTACACTCTTTTGCTGCTGCTCGCGGCCGGCGCTTATCTGCTGCCGACAATGGTTCGTTTCCGGGATTCGTAAAAAGGACCTCAAAACCAAGAGTTTCTGATTAGCTTTAAGTTTGAATCAATACTGTAAGTGCAAGTCAAAACCGTCGGGTCGCGTCCCGCCTGACGCCGTACTTTTGCCCGGCAGCAAAAGTAAGCAAAAGTGCCGTCACCTGCGGTGGGCATGTCTTTTGCCGAGAGTCTGTGGTGTTTATTAATTGCGGCGTTTAGATCAAGTTACCGTGCATTCGACAGGATACGGGCCTCTTGTGAGACCCTTGCTTTTGTGCTGTTTTCTTGTGTAGTGGCTGTTCGAGTTCACTGCTCCCTGCCCCCGACACCCAACCCCCAACAACACCAGTGGTTCGCATCCCCCCTGATACATGACTGAACAACTCAAGTATTCTCCTGATAATTATGTATAATAACTGATACAGTCCCCTTCAGCAGCAACCAGACGAGAAACAGGTAACAATCCGGAGTGTTGACGAATGACATTAATCGCCATCCCCAACGAGATAAAACCAACTGATAAACGAACCGCGATGACCCCGGACAATGCCGCGAAACTGGTACGCTCTGGTGCGGAAGTCCTGATAGAAGCAGGGCTCGGAACCGGTTGCGGCTTCACTGATGACGAATACCTTGAAGTCGGGGCCAGGGTAACTGACCAGCACGAGACTATATTCAGAGAGGCAGATATCGTCCTGCGGGTTCAGAAACCGCAGACGGACGAGATTGAGCAACTGAAAAAAGGCGCCATCCATATCAGTTATCTTGATCCGTTCCATGAGCAGAGCCTGGTCAAAGCACTCAACGATCGGCAGATTACAGCGATCAGCATGGAAATGATCCCCCGTTCCACGCGAGCACAGAAAATGGATGCCTTGAGTTCCCAGGCGAGCCTGGCCGGTTACGTGATGGTGATACAGGCGGCCAACCTTCTGAACCGCATTCTGCCGATGATGATGACACCTTCCGGAACCATAAAACCGGCCAGGGTGTTTGTCATCGGCGCAGGGGTCGCCGGGTTGCAGGCGATCGCCACGGCCAAGCGTCTCGGTGCCAGGGTGACTGCGTTTGATACGCGCTCGGTGGTAGCGGAACAGGTTAAATCTCTCGGCGCCAATTTTCTCGAAATCGACCTGGGTGAGACCGGGCAGACCAGCGACGGTTATGCGCAGCAGTTGACTAAAGAGCAGTTGACCAGGCAAAAGCAGGGCCAGAAGGATGAGATTGCCATATCCGATATCGTTATCACCACCGCCCAGGTGTTCGGTCGCAAGCCGCCCCTGCTGGTGACCCGGGACATGATCCAGGGCATGTCATCAGGCAGCGTGATTGTCGACATGGCGGCAGAAAGCGGCGGCAACGTCGAAGGCTCGGTTCCAGGTGAAGTGATCGAAGTTGACGGTGTTACCATTATCGGCAGCGGCAACTGGTCCGGCCAGGTAAGCCGCGATGCCAGCAACATGTACTCCAACAACCTGCTCAACCTGGTTGATGAATACTGGGACGCAGAGCAGAAAAGCTTCGCTCTCGACCTCAACGACGACATCCTTTCCGGCTGCGTGATCACCCATGCCGGGCAGATCGTCAATGAGACCATTCGTAAGCATTACGCAGAGCCAGACACGTAAACAAATTTCTGACTCAGTAGATTAAGGAGACTTGAATGGACATGATTTATCTGACCTTTATCCTGATCCTCTCCATATTCCTCGGCTTTGAACTGATCCAGAAAGTCCCGGCCACCCTGCACACGCCATTGATGTCGGGAGCCAACGCGATCTCGGGCATCACCCTGGTAGGGGCCCTCGCAGGCGCCGGCAGCGGCGGTTCGAACTTGACGATCATACTTGGCACCCTGGCAGTGGTTTTCGCGACTATCAATGTCGTGGGCGGCTATCTGGTTACCGACCGCATGCTGGCGATGTTCAAGAAGAGGACGGACAAGTAATGCAGACCGCAATGCTGATCAACCTGTCTTACACCATGGCGGCAGTCCTGTTCATTCTCGGGTTGAAGTTACTCGGCAACCCGGCCACCGCCCGACGAGGCAATGCCGTCTCTTCTCTGGGTATGCTTCTGGCGGTCGTCGTGACCTTGATGGACCAGGCCATCATTGACTATCGATGGATTCTGTTGGGCATGGTGATCGGTGCAGTGGTGGGGACATTTGCCGCCCGTCTGGTGGCGATGACCGCCATGCCCGAGATGGTCGCCCTGTTCAACGGCTTCGGTGGCATCGCCAGCCTGCTGGTCGGCTGGGTCGCGCTGGGTCAGGTGCAGTTGAACAACTTCATCTTGCTGACCATCTTCCTGTCGATCCTGATCGGCGGGGTGACTTTCACTGGCAGCCTGGTCGCCTGGGCAAAACTGAGCGAGCGTATTTCCGGACGGCCGGTTATCTTCCGCGGTCAGCGCAGGGTGAACGTCCTGATCCTGCTGGCGAACTTCGCCTGTGGCGTGCTGTTTGTTATGAACCCGGACCAGACACTCTGGGTCTACCTGGCCATCGCGCTTTCTGCGACCCTGGGTGTGATGACGTTGATGCCGATCGGCGGAGCCGATATGCCGGTTATAATCTCGCTGCTCAACAGTTACTCAGGGCTTGCGGCCTGTGCGGCGGGATTTGCCATCAACAACAACATCCTGATCGTGGCCGGTTCACTGGTCGGAGCGAGCGGCATCATCCTGACCAGGATCATGTGCAAGGCGATGAACCGCTCACTCGGCAACGTGCTCTTTTCAGGTTTTGGCGCAACTGCCGGGGCCACTAACAAGATTGAGGGAGAGGTTAAGCCGCTTTCTGTTGAGGATGCCTACTATATCCTCGAAGCAGCCCAGAGCGTGGTTGTCATCCCCGGCTACGGCATGGCCGTCGCCCAGGCCCAGCACAGCGTCAAGGAATTGCAGCTGCTCCTGGAAAAGAAAGGTTGTGAGGTTGTTTACGCTATCCACCCGGTCGCCGGACGAATGCCGGGACATATGAATGTGCTCTTGGCCGAAGCGGACGTATCCTATGACCTGTTGCTCGAAATGGACGATATCAACCCGCGCATGGAAACTTTCGATGTTGCGATTGTTATCGGTGCCAACGATGTGGTCAACACAGCCGCCCGCGAGATGGAAAGCAGCCCCATTTACGGGATGCCGATCATCAACGCCGACTATGCCCGTACCGTGTTCGTACTAAAACGCTCAATGGCGTCCGGTTTTGCCGGACTCGACAACCCCCTGTTCTACAACGAAAACACCCGGATGATCTTCGGCGACGCCAAGGAGACTGTTAATCATCTGGTCCGTGAACTCTCCACCTGACCATACACCCTTCAAGGGTCCCACTGGAACGCCGAGCTAAAGCCCCATACTCTTTTTCACCCGACCAAAGGCTTCAATCGCCACATCCAGGTCGTCCGGCGTCAAGGCGGCTGACATCTGGGTTCGAATCCGTGCTTTGCCTTTCGGCACCACCGGGTAAGAAAAAGCCACCACGTAGATGCCATGCGTCAACATGGCTTCAGCAAACTTCCCTGCAACCACAGCGTCATGCAGCATCACCGGCACTATGGGGTGTTCCCCCGGCAAGAGGTCAAAACCGTGCCTTTCCAGGCCCGCACGGAAGATCGCAGTATTTTCCTGCAGCTGATCTCGCAGCAGGCTGGACCTGGTCACCAGGTCAAGGGCTTTCAAGGCTCCGGCCACCGCTGGCGGCGCTACCGAATTGGAAAAAAGATAAGGACGCGAACGCTGACGCAGCAGACTGACAACTTCCTTGCCCGCACTGGTAAAGCCACCACTGGCACCACCCAGCGCTTTACCCAGGGTGCCGGTGACAATATCCACCTCTTCCAGACAACCACGGTACTCGTGAGTGCCGCGACCATTGGCACCGATAAAGCCGGTTGCATGGGAATCGTCTACATGGACCAGTGCATTGTACTTTTCCGCCAGCGCACAGATCTCATCAACCCGTGCAATAGTACCGTCCATTGAGAAAACGCCATCGGTCGTAATCAGCTTAAAACGCGCGCCATCATTATCTGCGGTTTTCAACTGTTCTTCCAGGTCAGCCATGTTGTTGTTGCGGTAACGATAACGCCTGGCCTTGCACAGACGCACCCCATCGATAATGCTGGCGTGGTTAAGTTCGTCAGATATGACTGCATCCTCTTGGTTCATCAATGTTTCGAACAAACCTCCGTTGGCGTCAAAACAGGAGGGATAAAGGATAGTGTCTTCGGTGCCCAGAAACTCGCTGAGCTTGTCTTCGAGCTGCTTATGCAAGGTCTGGGTGCCACAGATAAAACGTACCGACGCCATACCGAAACCCCACTCTTCCAGGGCAACTCTGGCGGCAGCATTGACCTCGGGGTGTTGGGCCAGGCCCAGGTAGTTATTGGCGCAGAGGTTCAGCACCTCTTCACCGCCGCTGACATTGACGTGGGCTCCCTGCGGAGTCGTGATGAAACGCTCGTTTTTGAACAAACCGGCAGACTGAATGTCTGACAGTTCTGCACTTATATATTCTCGAAATTTTTTGTTCACAGCACATCTCCCTAGAAGGTAGAGATTACGACTTAGGCCACAATTTAGAAAGGGTCTACAACCAAAACCGAAGGAAGCAAACATTTAACGCAAAGACGCAAAGGTTAAAAGAAAGAGCGCTAAGAGATCGTCGTTTATGACAAAAGATTTACCCTTTGCGCCTTTATATGCTTCTCTTGGCGTCTTTGCGTTAAATGGTTATTGCCTTTGTTTGGGTTATTTAACCGACAAGTACTACGGCCACTTTCATAAGTCCCATTTCAAGACAACCTTGCTCGCTTCACCGCTGTTCATGGCAGCAAAACCCTGCTCAAACTCCTCGTAATTCAGGCGGTGACTGATCACCGGCGAAATATCCAGCCCGGATTCAATCATCACTGACATCTTGTACCAGGTTTCATACATCTCACGGCCGTAGATACCCTTCAGGGTGAGCATGTTGAAGATGACCGTGTTCCAGTCGATGGCCACATCCTTGCCCGGAATTCCAAGCAGTGAAATTTTGCCGCCGTGTCCCATATTTGCCAACAAGTCATTCAGCGCAGCAGGACTTCCAGACATTTCCAGACCAACATCGAAACCTTCCGACATACCGAGTTTTTTCTGCACATCGGCAATTTTTTCGTGACTAGCGTCCACAGTACACGTCGCCCCCAGGGATTTGGCCAATTCCAGGCGTTTGGGGTTAATATCGGTAATCACGACATGTCGGGCGCCGGCGTGTTGACAGACAGCAACAGCCATGACGCCAATGGGACCGGCACCGGTAATCAGCACATCTTCGCCGAGAAGGTCATATTGCAGGGCGGTATGCACTGCATTGCCCAAGGGGTCGAAGAGTGCCGCCACATCCAGATCTATGCCTGATCGATGCACCCAGACGTTGGTCATGGGCAGGGCAAGGTACTCGGCAAACGCGCCGGGCCGGTTCACACCTACCCCGCTGGTGTTAGCGCAGAGATGGCGACGCCCTGCCATGCAGTTACGGCAGCGGCCGCAAACCACATGACCTTCACCGGAGACGATCTGCCCCGCGCTGAAATCAATCACGTTGGAGCCGACCTCGACAATCTCCCCGACAAACTCGTGCCCAATCACCATTGGCACGGGAATGGTTTTTTGTGCCCATGCATCCCAGTTATAGATGTGCATATCCGTCCCGCAAATTGCAGCACGTTTCACCTTGATCAGAACATCATTGATGCTGATTGTTGGTTCGGGCACATCTTCCAGCCAGAGTCCTGGTGAAGCTTCTCTTTTAACCAACGCCTTCATAGTCAGATCCTCGCGTTAAGTTGTTCGGCTCGCGACAAGCTACGGAACAGGCTTGCGCAACCTGGCTAGCCGGGTCATGGCCTCAATCGAGTTTGAAAATATAGTAAAGATCGATCCCGCTCTCACTGCCAAGGGTCGATACAAGCTCCCAGGACTCGGTGAGGTGTCTACGCAGGCGCACCCCGCCGGAGCCGTCGAACAAACCCTGGATGTCAACCTCGCTGATGCCAAGGTCGGAGAAGGTTTCGCCGTAACGCGGCATCAGGGCGCCGGCGCCGATCATCAGCGCATCTTCACCCTCCTGTCCGGCCCGCATCGGACGTCCCATGAAGATATAACCGATGATGTCCCGCTCCGGCATGGCAGGCCGCGAGTAGAGTGTCACGACCGGAGCTTCTGCAGTGCCGGTAATCTGAACTCCAGCCTGTACTGTGCCCACATCCCTTGCAGCAAAGATCCGCAGCTTGGGGTTGTCGATCGGTCCGCCGTCAAAGCTTAAAACACCCTGCTTGATGTCTAGATTCGCCCCGTAGGCCTTGTAGACCCCTTCGACCAGGTGAATCTCCCCCCAGGTCGCCAGATGCCTCTGTTCGTCAAGGGCGACTGTACTGCCCCCCTCGAGCCGGGTGTCGATACCTGCAGTCTTGACCCAGACCTGGTCACCCAGTTCAACGACGACCTGGATGTCAGTGCCGACCGGCAAGGCCTTGCGATCGTCCGCGACATCACTGGAGATGACTACATCATTGCTTGGTAAAAACTCCGGTGTGGTACCGGTGCCAAGCAGGCTCATTTCCGGGATCAGCAGATTCCCTCGCAACTGCATGCCTTCTGGGCTACCTGTCAGAGTCAGGTCCGGGCTGCAAAGGATCTGGAGTTCCGGAAAGTTATAGACCTGCAGGCGCTCTCCTTCCAATGTCAGCCGGTACTGTTCGAGCTGCCACTGGTCGAAATCCAGCCCACCGGTGCCACTCACTGTTCCAGGGCCGGACCTTAAAGACAACTCCTCTAGATTAAGCTTATCACCCTGTAGAGCAACGCGCAGCTTCAGGTCTTCAATCGTAACACCGGATACCGGCAGGTAAGCGCTCGCATCAGTCAGCGTCATGCGACCGGAGAACATCGGGTTTCGCAAGCTTCCGGTGGCATGCAGCTCGGTCTTGACCTGACCCTGCAGGTCCTGGATCAGTCCGGGTGCCAGAGCCACTATGAGACCAGTGGCATGCATCTCTCCATGCACTTCTGCCTGCAGCTCTCCGTCAACATCAAGGGCCACCGGCCAGCGGGCCGGAAGAGGCAGTTGCCAACGACCATGCAATTCTCCTTGCTCAGCCAGAAGTAACGTCATCGAGCCTTTCAGATGATCGCCCTGCCACTGCCACTCGACATTTGCATTCTGTATCGTGATATCAACCTGGCCGTCGCTGTCGTGCCATATCAGGTCGCCTTCTGACAGCCCGGCCTGACCTTCGAGAAAAAGCTGACCATCCTCTTGCCAATAACCACTGGATTGGCCACTGACAACTCCATCAAAAGAGGCTCCCGGTGGCAAGACGGGCGTCAGCGACTGAAGATTGAAAGTATCGATTTTCATATCAATACGCCCAGAGATTGGCCAATAAAGGCTGGGATCATCAGTGGAGGTAAGATTCAGGGTAAAAAGACCGTCATCAATACCTTTGGCCTGAACATCACAGTGGAAACTTTTTTCATCCCAGTCAAGTTCTGCAAGCAGAGAATGGAGACCGACATGCTGTGAATCCTGCTGTATTAGTCCTTCAGCCCTGACACTCGCACTGGCCCGCATGAGTTTGCCGGCAAGGATTTCAACCTGCGCATTGCCGTCACTATGCCCTTGTACTTCAAGATTTTCCCCGAACCGGCTGATCCTTTCCAGGTTCACTTTCTGCCAACGCATGTCGAGAGAGAGCTCATCGGGAGGCCACTGCCCGCTTGGGGGCCTTGAGGAACGGCCAGTGACCAGGATCGATTCACCGGTATCGCTCTCGGCCTTTATATCCAGGGCCAAACCATCCTGTAACCAAACTGCCTCCGCGGTCAGTGAAGGGATGACGACTTCAGCCAGGTCATCCTTCGTCACAGCAGAAGCGATCAATTGTGCTTGCAGAGAAACGGGTTGCTGACCATCCAGTTCGAGCTGCAATTCACCAGAGCTCTTGCCGGTAATTTCCAGTGGCAGCTGGAGATAGGCGAGCCAGTCGTGCCTCAGGTCATGCCAGGTCAAAGAGAGCTGAGAGTCCGTTGTCGCCAGCAAGCGAGAGAGTTCGATTGCGACTCGTTCCTTGCGACTACTGGCCAGAGAGAAGTTTTTCAGGCTTAGACTTTGCGACTGCCAGGTAATGCCGGCTGGCTCCTCAAGTGCCCACGCGCCGAGCACGGGGGTCTGGCCGGACATAGCGGCAAGCTCTGCCTGCCAGACCTCATCCCGATAGTGACCGGTCAATTGCGCTTCGAGGTCAGCATCAAAGCTGTCCATCGCGACCCGCACATCGTGGCTTTCCACTGTTCCGGTCACATCGAGCTGTAGATGATCGACCCGGGTCCCGTCATACTGCAAGCCATGACCGGCGAGTTCCAGCTGTAAAGGCGTTTGCAGTGCCAGGTGACTGGCCTGGAACCTCAAACTGTCAAGCGAAGAATCCTGCCAGATGATCGCGGTTGCCGAGCCATCGACTGCACCGGTCAGGTAATCATCGGACCAGTTAAGCCAGCCTGTGGCCAGCAATTCTCCGGCAAGCCCAGGGTGGAACGGGCTCAGGTCGGCAACATTGAGATCCAGCTCGACTCGTCCGGCCGGTTTGCCGTGGGCAACCACCCTCGCCTCTTCGCTGCGCAGGTCCAGGTCGATTTCATGCAGACCTCCGCCTTGCCAATCGGCAGACAGTTTTCCAGAAAGAGCGTGACCACGCAACTGGCCTTCATGTATTTTCGCAGCAAGTTTGGCCTGCAGAGGTTGATCATCGTATGAGATAATAAGATCACCAGAAACATCAAGATGAGCCTGTCCACTCAGCTCTTCGACAAACACACCAGGATCAATTCCTGTTCCGGTCAATTCGCCATGCATGCGGTAGGAATCGATCCAGGCGAGGTCCAGTTCCCCGGTCAGGTCGCCGTTCAGGTACCGGCCACGAAAATTGTCAAAGCGGATGCCTTGCCAGGAACCTCTGGCATCGGCGGCTAACCAGACGGTTCCATCCGCATCTGTTGCCGTACCGAAGCTGACGGGCCCATAGAAGTTATTCCAGTCACCATCAAAGTCAATCTTTCCCGGGAACGTGACCGGCGCAGCAATATCATCGAACAGCTGACGATCAACGAGGCTCTCCGGGAGATGAACCTCTGCGGTTACATCCATGTGAGGATCTTGCAGATCCAGCTCAAATGACCCACGAAGATGCACATAGGGTGAGATATAGCTGAAGTCCGGCGCATTGATCTGCTCTTGCGACCAAAGATAGCTCCCCGAGAGTTCATCGGCAATCACTGCCGTACCTTCATCATCCTGATAGGCGATACCCTGAATCTGCAAGCGCGTGATTTCTACTTCCAGCCAGGCAGGCAGAAAGACAAGATCGGCTGCTGCAAAGTCACCCCCGTCTTCCTTGACGGCCTGGGGCTCTGAAGCCTCGGGACTCCCGGTCTGATGAATCACCAGTTGATCGATTGCCAGAGAACGAACATCTACTTTACCTTGGAGCAGTCTGGAGGGCACCCAGTTCAGGTGAATTCTCTGAACGGTCAATTGCACACCCTGCCAGACGACCGTCAAATCTTCAATGGTCAGTTCATCAGCAAGCCGGCCTTCCAGCTGTCCAGTCGTAATTCTTAACTCGGCGACATCCGCTACGACCCCGATCAGCCAGTCAGTTCCAGCCGTTGATTGAAACAGCCAGCTGCCGAACCCAACCAGGAACAGCAACAGAGAGAACAGCAACACTGATATGAGCAGGATTTTTCGTTTCATATATCAAACCCTACACTCAAATGGACGCGTAAACCGTGGTGGCTCTCGCTGACGCGGTTGGCAAGATCAACCTTGATCGTTCCGATCGGCGTGTAACGCCTGACACCTACCCCGGCCCCATCGTCAAAGGTGATATCATCGGACGAGTTGAAAGCGCTGCCGGTGTCATAGAAAACCGCCAAGCCCCATTCCGCGTTCAGGGAATACTCAAGCTCCAGGCTGCCAACCAGCAGATTTTCCCCGCCGATCACATCATTGTTCTCATCACGTGGCCCTCGCGATTTATAGGCATAACCACGCACGCTGCTGTCGCCGCCGACAAAAAATCTCAACGAAGCAGGGATTTCGCTGAAATCATCTTCCTTAATGGTGGTCGCAGCCTCCACCCGCGTATGCAGGGTGATGCTGCGACTGAGAGGCCACATGAAACTGCCGGCTCCGATGAACTGACCGAAAGTGAGGTCCGACACCAGGCCATCATAACTGCCGCGCATCTCCAGTCGGAACTGGTAACCGGCCTTCGGGTTGAGGGGATCATCATAAAAGCGCTGGTAATAACGAACTCCGGGCGTCAGCAGGTGCGTGAGGACATCGTCGTTGCCAATTTCACTATCTTCACGAGTGTAGCGGAGATATATTGAACCGGCCTTGCCGCGACCCAGGCCATGGGTCCTCTCAAGTTCAGTGAAAAAGATCTTGGTTTCGTAAGCATTCAGA
>CAZXBD010000375.1:0-1631 GCA_964638305.1 uncultured Geobacteraceae bacterium
GCCCCCCGACCACGGTTTGCCATATCTACGGGACCAACATTGACGATGCCTCCGGCCTTAGAGATCACGTCAGCCGCCAAATCGACATCGTCAACAGAAAGGGCACAGAGCCAGCGAGACACTCCTTCTTTAGCTGCGGGCTCTTTTACCTCGGCAATGCCGCCAACGCTTTGCCCGTCATTTTTCACCAGCGTATAGCCAACGTGCTCCTCAAAGGTCCAGCCAAAAAGTGAACCATAAAAGGCCTTGGCTGCGGTTGCATCATCAGTGAGCAGATCATTCCAAACGAATTTCCCAGGGTGATAAATGCCGGTAGGAGCGTCGGTAATAGGAGTCAGCTCACGTTGGGGGCTATTGACTGTTGCGGTGCAACCAGTAAGCAAAACAAAGCCGACGGCCACGTAAAACCAGAGGAACAAACTTCGGCGTATCTGCCGTTCAGAGTCGGTAGCCTTGAAACTTATTTTTTTAAACTCCGCCATACGAATCACCCCTTAGCTAGGTAAAAACTTAGCCCAAAAACAAGTGTAGAAACAAAAAGGCTGCGCAGAAAAATCCCCACGACACCATCTCCCGGTCGATACCGGAATACAAGCAACGCAGGGTATCAAAAGTCAGCCATGCTAATCATAACAAAACAAATCATCTATAGTGCCCTGAAGGCATAAAAACTACTTTACGCGCATATTGCAGTAAACAGGACATTACTGCTCGTAGACCAAGGGATTCTAAAGCGCTAATTTATGATACCGCTCCAGTGCTCATTGCCAAGCTGAAAGACTAGACAGGACACCATTACCATGTTCTCAACAGGCCACAGTTCACCGTGACTCAAGGCCCACAAACACAAAGTCCCCGCCAAAAGGCGAGGACTTTGAAACAGTTCTATGGCAACCCACGTGAGTCACCTTACTGTTAGCGGAACAGGTTGCTTAGTGCTCTTCCGGGTCGAGCGGCAGCAGTCGCTCAGCCAACGTATAGAGGAACAGGCAAGTACAGATAGCCCCAATGGTAATGCCGACTTCAGACATCGAAGGAGAATACTTCAACAAGCCGTCAACCAGTTGGGCAGTGCCCTCACGCATCGACACCAGCTGGCCAACAATGACAAGATCGTAACGCATGAAGAAGATGCCAATGGTCGAGGACAAACCGGCAAACATAACTCCGGTCGGTGTGCGGGTGGTCTTCGGAAAGAGAATGCAGAGCGGGATAACCAGCCCCATCAGCACCTCAAAGAACCAAAAGTTAAAGGCGTAAGGTCCACTGATAATCGCCATGGTCGCTTCATATTTTCCCGGGGGATGACCATAGATGCCGGGAATGATTTTCCAGACAACAAAGAAAACCAGGGTCATCAATGTGAGGATCTGCAAGCGACCCAGAGTATCCATGAAATCGACATACTTTAACGGCATCGGCGCACCCGATTTTTTATGATTGAAATAAACAATCATACCGACCAGGGCGCAACCGGAAACAAGGGCCGAGACAATGAAATAGATCGGCAGGAAAGAGCCGTGCCAGAAGGGCCGGGCTTCAAGCAGACCAAATACCGCGCCCAGGTTTGAGTGGGCGGAGACCGCTGCGGTAAAACCGAGCACACCCATGGTGAAGGCGCCTTTGTGCAT
>CAZXBD010000376.1:0-8958 GCA_964638305.1 uncultured Geobacteraceae bacterium
GCGGATCGAAGAGCCGTCAAAACCGATGCCTTCTTCAAATGTATCTTCGCTGAATTCAGCAAGAGGGGTTGAAAAGTGCTGCCAGATACCGACGAAGTCGAGGAACTTGTAATCGACCATCTTGCAATTATTGTCTTCGGCAAACTTGACTACTTCTTGTGGGGTCATTTTCTACTGTCTCCTTTTAGTTGTTCTTGTTATCAACTATTTAATCTAGCATAAGGTACAAACTCAAAAGCTTAAAAGCTAAAGGGCATCGTCACCCGTTTCACCTGTACGGATTCTGACAACTTCATCAACCGATGTTACAAATATCTTACCGTCACCGATACGCCCGGTTTTTGCCGCTTCGCCAATCACTTCGACAACCTTTGTAGCCGTTTCATCTGCGACAATGATTTCCATTTTGATCTTTGGGATAAAATCAACCACATACTCAGCACCACGGTACAACTCAGTATGACCTTTTTGACGGCCAAAACCTTTGACTTCACTGACAGTGATTCCCTGGATGCCAATCTCGTTCAGTGCTTCCTTCACCTCGTCCAGCTTGAAGGGCTTAATGATGGCTTCGACTTTCCTCATAATTGCTGCTCCTCTTATCAATTTAATGTCGGCATCGTCTTTACGAAAGATGACACGCAATATCTACCACGCGCAGCGACTAACAGTAGCAAATTGCTTGCCTAAATGCGAAGCAAACAAACAAACAAGACTAAGTAACTGATTTAAATGGTTTTTTACTCAAAAAAAGCCGCTGTGGATAAAAACCAATTTATTTGGGACAATCAGGTTCGCACACAAATAAAGCAACGACAGATCAACATGCCTATCTTTTATGCACACCTTTTTTTGCGGCAGAAGTTCAGTGCTCCTCTTATCATTTGAGCAGGAGAAACAGACTGGCCTTTGGCCTGGATTTCTAGCTTCTATCGAAAAAGGGATTTTTCCCCTTCGCAGCAAGAGGAATACCATAAGCGATTCTGACACCATCTCCCAGCATGCTCAATTCGACAGCGGCCTTCCCGGCTGTAAACATGATCCGGTTATCAACACGAAAATCGGCAGCCATAGCAGCGGCAGAACCAACTGCGATGCCAAGGTCAGCGGCATTGAATGAGCAGGTCCCTCCAGCATCAGACATACTTTCACAATCTTTGAAGCCACAATAACCACAAGCGGGGATCAGTAAAGGTTCCTTGCATGTGCCTATGAGCACGACCACAGGTGCATGGTCCAGGTTTGCCGCGTCACGAAGAAAGAATGTAATGTCTCCCTGCTCGCCGATCGATTTCATCTTTTACTGCAAGAGAATTTTCTCTTCGCCAGATACAACCGCTGTCACAAGCAGGTCTTTGCCGCGACCTTTCGGTGCCGTACGAGCAGCAACGCATAAATATTCGGCGACACGCATGAGACCAGATACTTCGGTTGCATCATTTAATAAAATCATCTTGGAACTCTTGACCGCTCAAAACAAATCAATATACGAGCAGAGAAAGCATATGAAACATTATGATTTACACAAGAATTGCTTTATGAGACCCACCATTATCCGGACACATGCCCGAGCGCTTTCTGCTGTCAAATAGAATCAAGAAGCCCGCCCGTCTTGAAACTTGCGATAAATAGCAGAAATACGATGGTCCAGACGGGCAAAAACCTCAACAGCAATCCTTTCAGGAACCTCCCCGTAATAAGCCTCTGCAATGCTACCGGCAATACAGGCCTGCGTGTCACTGTCACCACCGAGCGAAACCGCGTTCCGAACAGCATCCTCAAAATCTGTTGCTTCCAGAAAAGCCAGGATGGCGAAGGGTACAGAACCCTGGCACGAAACGTCGAATCGATAATCAGGGCGAATTTCATCAATGGACCCGGAAAGATCATAGGTAAAGGAGCCCTCAACGTAATCACGTATTTCAGTTTTGTCAGCACCCTTAAGAGCCAGAAAAACAGCGCTGGCCACGGCCTGGGCGCCGCGAATCCCTTGAGGATGATTATGGGTTATTTCAGCACTTTTACGAGCATTTTCCAGAACCTCTTCCAGAGTATTGTAAAACCAGGAAACCGGGCTGACGCGCATGGCAGAGCCATTCCCATAACTGCCGTAAGGTTCCGTTCCGGGTGAAGTGGCCCAACGGCGAAACCGATGGCCATAGCCGACATCCGGGTAATATTCGAAGTACTCCAGGAGTTTTTCATGATAGGGAATCTTGTGAAGGAGACTGTCCGCCAAAGCAATGGTATGTACCGTGTCATCAGTAAACGTGCTTTGCTGACTGAACAATTCAAAGTCCTTGCTTTTGATTCCGGCATGCTCAAACCGCGAGCCGATGATATCACCTGCAATTGCACCAAGCATCAGCACCTTTTTTAAGAAAACGCATTTATAGCAAGGTTTGTAATTATACTCCCTGATGGAACAAGCGCAAGGTTACAACAGCGCTCACAGTAGAATCTGTACACTCCAAAGCATTATTTGTCTGTGAAATTCACGAATACCTGCTTGCGATTATTCATTGAGATTAGCAATTAAGCGGGGGGACAATAATTTCAATTTTTCCAGACGTTCTTGCTTGGGAAGAGCACCCAGGATTTTTACCTCTGCGTAAAAGTTTTTCAGATCATTATCAACTTGACGCAACAAACTTTCAAATGCTGGAACCAGGTCATAATAGCTCGCTACAGAAGACAAACGAGCATTATTCAAGCCACCATACATCCAGGAATCAAACCCCCCATAGCCATTCCATTCCTTCTTCAACATCTCATAATCATCAAGGGTCTGCGCCATAGATTCCTTCTTGGCTGCACGCTTTTTATCGTTTCCAAGACCCGAGGCATACACCTGTTTTAATTCATTGCGTAGCCTCATAAGCAAGCTGTTAAAATCGGCGGATCGCGCTTCACGCTGTAGGAACTGATTCCAGAGAGCATCTGAACCGGAGCTTTGCAACCATCGCCGTACTCCTTCTCGTTCAACTGTCTTGGCAAAGGATTCGTTAAATTCCGTGTCGCCAGGAATATAAATAATCTGATGAGTCATTTCGTGAAACAACAGAGCGGCGAGGCTGATGGAATCGCTATTGAGGAAAGTATTCAGAACCGGGTCATCAAACCAGTTAAGGGTCGAGTAGGCCTGGATACCAACAACGTCGACGTCGAAACCATAAGCAGAAAGTTTTTCAGCCACAGTAAGTGCTTCTGATTCATCAAAATAACCTCGATAGGTAACGCATCCAGCAACGGGAAAACACCACTCATTCAGCTTGAGGGACAGTTCAGGTGCGGCGACCAGATTCCATACTGCGTAGGGTCGTTCCAGATCGGCGTATTTCCGGTAGCTGCCGGTGTCTGGAAGATGGAGAGAAGCCACGGCAAACTCGCGCAACAGGACAACTTCGGCCAGGCGATCTCGCACCTCCTGGGGTTCTGTCTCCTCAGCAAGAATGTCATCAATCGGTCTTGCGCGGGACATCAGCGACCACTGACCAGAGACAGCCTGCAACAGATAAGCACTATCACCGCAGGCACTTAAAATGGAAAGACAGAAGAAAAATATGAGGAAAAAAGAGACTCTTTTCATACACAACCTGTTCTCTGACATTTACACGACAGGTCAGCAATACGCAAAGGCCGCCTGATCATTGCTGTAGCGGCCCCCCTTGAATGTTTAAGACATTTCGTGAAGACGGTCTCGATTGAAACCGCATCATAGAAGAATTATAACATAACTCACTGAACATCTGCCATCTGTCAGTCTCGCCGGGACAACCTGTCTGTGAGGAGGGACCAGGCCTGCTGTATCTCTTTAACACCGAAGATCCAGAGGCTGAAGAGATAAACCAGGGTGCCACTGAGAACGGCAGCTCCAAGAGAAAGAAAACGCGGCCCGAAAGGGCCACGGGTCATCCAGTCAACCTGACCGATGATCATACTCACAACAGCAGCCATGACAAGTAGTCCAGGAATCATACGAAGAGCAGTGCGAGAGATTGCCGGCAGGTTAAGGCTACCAAGCCTACGCGAAAGCAGGAAGGTCAGCACAACCGCATTAAAAACAGAGGCAATTGTCAAGGCAAGCGCAAGACCGGCATGTCCCATTGTCTGCATCAACAGGAGTCCGACGACAACATTAACCAGCAGCGTCCAGAATGAAACCAGGACAGGTGTTCGTGTGTCCTTCATCGCGTAAAATGATGGCACGACGACACGACTGATGCCGACGAAAAGAAGACCGGGGGCATACCACGCCAGGGCCTGAGCTGACTGGGAGACATCAAAAGCGGAGAAACTTCCACGCATAAAGAACAGACTGTAAACAGCCTGGTTACAAAGGATCAACCCCAGTGCCGCCGGAATTGTGATCAACAGAATCAGAACAATGGCAAAGTGCAGTGAGTCGCGGAAGCCATCCAGGTCTTCAGCTGCGGCCTGACGGCTCATTGTCGGCAAAATGGCCTGGGCAAGAGATACGACAAAAACACCTTGGGGGAATTCGAACAAACGTTGGCCATAATAAAGCCAGGAGACGCTCCCCTCTTGTAAAAAAGAGGCAAGCAATCGAGTAACGACCACATTGATCTGATAGATGGCAACTCCGAGTATCCCCGGCAACATAAGTCGTAACACCTTGACAACTGCACTGTGGCGAAAATTGAAATCAAGGCGCAAATCGTAACCGAACCTGTAGAGGATCGGGATCTGCATGGCAAACTGAATAGCTCCCCCTAATAATACGCCAATGGCCAACGCGGTGATCGGCTGTTCAAGATTAGGCGACAAGACGAGAGCAGACCCGATCATGGCCAGATTTAGCATAACAGGCGAAAGAGCCGGCAAGAGGAAGTGTCCGGAAACATTCAATACCCCGGCAAAAAGGGCCACCAGGCTGACAAAAAAGAGATACGGGAACATCAACTTGTTAAGCAGGTTGGTCAAGGCCAGCTTACCGGCACTTCCGGAAAAACCATAGCCAATCAGTTTGACCAGCCAGGGAGAGGAAAGAACACCGAGCAACGTGACAAAAGCCAACACCAGCAACAAAAGCGTCCAGCAGATACGGACGACCCGTCGTGCCTCCTCGGTTCCTTCATGATGTAGAACGTCGGTAAAAGTAGGCACAAATGCAGCGGTAAGAGATCCTTCGGCAAAAAACCTCCGCAGCAGATTGGGGATGGTGAAAGCGACGAAAAAAGCGTCTGTCACCAGACCGGCGCCGAAGACAGCAGCAACGACCATATCTCGCACCAGGCCGGCGATTCGACTGATCATGGTTGCCGCAGTTAAAACTACGGTCGCCCGGGTAATTTTCTTTTTTTCCTCTTTACCTGTTACCATTTAACTTCATCCACTCTACTGCATTATTTTCCATTAATCCCCAGATAAAACTATTCAACTTACTCATATTAAACGATATTTTTTTGCACATTGGAATCTTTTTATCTTGACTAAGGCTTCGGCGAGTGTTATAAAAACGACGCTAAATCACTAATACCTGAAAAAACGCACCGAGGAGATAAAAGTGGCAAATCACAAATCAGCAGAAAAACGTCATCGTCAAAGCAAAATCCGTAATGCCCGCAATACACACATCCGCTCTACCATGCGCAGCTACGTTAAGAAACTTCGTACAGCCATCGCAGATGGCGACATGGAGGCAGCAAATACGATCCTTGAAAAAGCTGTTCCTTATATTGATAAAGCAGCAACCAAAGGAGTCATCCATAAGGCCACGGCAAGCCGCAAAATCAGCCGTTTGACCAAACTGGTCGGAAAGACAGCTGTTACGCAATAAACGTTCTTTCAAAATAACGCATTCAAAGGGAGCACCTGCAAGCAGGTTGCTCCCTTTTTGTATTCCCGTTCAACTTTTCCCAAAGGAGGCTATCTCAAGGACCAGCTTCTCCAGATACATTTTCGGTTCAGCACCGCTTGATTTCAAGGCAAGATCTGTGTTCAGGAACAGACTGAATATCTGTCGATAATGCCGATCATGAACCTGTTTGCCTGCAGCGTCAGACTTTTAAGGAAATATGGGCTGACCCCTACCTTTTTAGGCCAATCCTTTTGTGGAACATTTTGCGCTCCCAACTCTTTGATTTTCCACATTTGCCTGAAATGACGTGTCATCATGGCTAGAACCATAAGCGGCGCCTGTCCTTCTGCAAGGAGACGATCAAGCAGCTGCAGCGCTGTGGAACGGTCCCCCTCTCCCAGGGCATCTGTTAAATCAAAGATACTCTCAATTCGCGCATCAGAAACAATAGCAGCAACGTCGTTTTCATCAGCAAGGTCACGCTCACCCAGGTAGCCAGCAAGCTTTTCCAGTTCCCCCTGCACTTCGACAAGATTGGTGCCTACTCTTTTGCAGAAGAGCTTTAATCCTTCACCGGTTAAAGTAATCTTGAAAGATTTTGCCAGTTCACGCACAAAGGATGGCAGTTGATTCTCATATATTTTTTTAAATTCAATCAATTTACCGTGTTTTTTGAGCGTTTGGAAAATCTTGCGTCGAGCATCTATCTTCTCAGCAGTCAGCAGCAACACAGTCTCCGGGACCGGGTCTTCGACGTACGTGAGCAAGCCATCAAGTTGGTCTGCTGATGCCTCATGGAGGTTTTTAATAACGATCAGTCGGCGTTCTGAAAAGACGGGAAAAGTCCTTGCCTGCTCAATAACTTCACTCGCCTTGAAATCACGGCCTTGCAACTGGGTCAGATTGAAATCACGGTTTTCTGGTGCAACAACCGCATTCCGTATAGAACGCAACCCTTCTTCAATAAAGTAGGCTTCCTGACCGTAAAGCAAAACCAGGCCGGGAATATTTCCGGCCTGAATTAAATTTTGTAATTCATTCAAGGACATATTGGAAAATCAGCTCAAAAGCTGTTCAGGAGTCCGGCATGGATATCTTCAGCTAGCCTCTTCGAAACTTCCCTCGCAGACAATCTTTCGCCTTCTAATTGCAAGTTTTTATTGACAGCAGCGAGGTAATCTTCACTGCGCTTCAGATTCTCCCGCCAGAGGACTTCACTGCTCTTTCCATTCAGCAACCGGGCAGAAATCTTCATTGTTGCGCGATAGTTGGTGATTCGATCTGTTGTACCGTAGGAAAGAGCTTTGCTGCGGAAATCGTTTACAACGCCGGACAGCAGAAGATCAGCAGCTTCAGGGTCTTCGGTCAACTCCAGGACTCTCGATCTCGACAACTCGGCGACCAGAGCATCAGTAATGAAATTTTCCAGGTAAGGCTCTGTAGTCTGGTTGTCAAACAACTGGATGTAAAGAAGGCGCGCCTCCCCACCCACCCAGTCACCAGAGGTCCCAGGTGTATGATAACCACACCCGGCGAGTAGAACAATGAAGAGTATTAAGAGCATACGCATCGGCTTATCCTACAACTACGTTGACAAGTCGGCCAGGCACAACGATCACCTTGCGAACAGTTTGGCCCTCAATAAAACGGGCAACATTGTTGTCTGCCAAAGCAGCAACTTCCACAGCTTCTTTGTCCGCATCAGCAGGAACTGTTACCTTGCCGCGAACCTTGCCATTGACTTGTACTACGATCAGGAGGGTATCTGCAACCAGAGCATCTTCATCCCAAATCGGCCAACCACTCTCTTCCAGGGTGCCCTCATAACCAAGAGCCTGCCACAACTCCTCGCAGATATGTGGGACAAAAGGTGAAAGCAGACGGACGACTGATTCCAGAGCTTCCCTGATCAGCTCAGGCGCCTCGGCTTTTCCGGGGAATATTGAAATTCCGTTCACCAGTTCCATCACCGCGGCGATTGCCGTATTAAAATGAAAGCTGCCATCGATATCTTCTGTAACTTTTTTGATTGTCCTGTGAATCTGGCGACGCAAATCCTTTGCCTCAGGAGTCAGGTTTACAGTCTCGACCTCTCCTGCCTCGGCAACCAGGGCATGATTTTCGTACACCAGGCGCCAGACCCGGTTCAGAAAACGGAAGCATCCTTCCACACCCTGCTCGTTCCACTCGAGATCTTTTTCCGGAGGTGACGCGAACAGGGTAAAAAGCCTGGCCGTATCGGCACCATAACGATGGATCAGACCGTCAGGATCAATGACATTCTTTTTTGATTTACTCATTTTCTCATTACGACCGGCAACTGCTTCCGACTCGCAACGCGAACAGAGGCCATTCTCTATTTCTTCAGGATAGAGCCAGCCATGTTCCGGGCAGGCTCGGGTCTCCATACAGACCATTCCCTGAGTCAAAAGGTTTTCAAAAGGCTCGTCGACAGAAATCATCTCCAGATCACGCATGATTTTGGTCCAGAATCGTGCGTACAGGAGATGCATGACGGCATGTTCGACGCCACCGATATATTGATCTGCCGGCAACCAGTAATCAACGGCGGCCTTATCGACAGGCGAGGTGACGCAATGTGGGCTGGTGTAACGTAGAAAATACCAGGAGCTTTCGACAAAAGTGTCAAAAGTATCCGTCTCTCTTTTTGCCGGTTGGTCACATTTAGGACAAGTCGTCTTCACAAACGACTCAAGGCTTGCCAGAGGGCTTCCCCCTTCGCCGGTAAACTCTATATCGGTGGGTAATTCTACCGGTAAGTCCTTTTCAGGGACAGGAACGGTTCCACAGCTATCACAGTAAACAATAGGAATAGGTGTCCCCCAATATCGCTGCCTGGAGACCAGCCAGTCACGCAAGCGATAGTTGACTGATCTCTGCCCGACATCTTTTGACTCAAGGAATACCGAAACTTCCTGCTTTCCGGTTTCACTGTCCAGGCCATCGAATTGCCCTGAGTTAACCATCAAACCGGGACCTTCCCAGGCTTCCTCCATGGTGGCGGGATCAAGGCTTTTATCAACAGGGTTGATAACCACCTGAACGGGCAGGTCGTATTTGCGCGCAAACTCGAAGTCGCGCTGATCGTGAGCAGGGACCGCCATAACAGCGCCGGT
>CAZXBD010000377.1:0-2097 GCA_964638305.1 uncultured Geobacteraceae bacterium
GCCAGGCGGCCATCACGGCCTGGTTGAGCGGGTCATCCCAGTAAAAGGATTGCAACGGAGCCGAGAAAGACAGATTCAGAACGTCGATGCTGTATTTGTCCTTGAAAGTGACGACGAAGTCGAGTGCGCGGATCACGTCCAGATAGGTGCCGCCGCCCTCCGCGCTGAATGCCCGCACCGCAACGAAGTCAGCCCCGGGTGCGATCCCGATGAAATCCCCGTTGAGGGAATCGCTGTTGAGCGCGACACTCGCCAGGTGGGTGCCATGGCCACTGTCATCGTTGCTGTCTTTCTCCCTTGAAGACTGAAGTGACTGATCCGCCAGCGCCATCCCACTGATGTCGGATGATTCCAGGTTCACGACGACGTTCTTAATCGCATCGAAGTGTGCAAGAATCCGGTTCTTGCCCGCCGAATTCCTGGAGATCTCATTCGGGCCCCACCACAGTCCGGTATCGATCATGGCCACGGTGGCCCCTCGCCCATCGATGCCTTCGGCATGGAGATCCGGGGCTCCGATCACCTTACCGTACTGCTTCTCGAGGTGTTGTTGGCTCAAGTTCAGAGGATCATCCCAAAGATAGGTAGCGACTTGCGCTTCACTGTTCACATAGGTGCGAATTTGCGGATCAGCATCCAGGGCATTTTTCTGCCCGCTGGTCAGGCGAGCCCCGACCGCGTTGATGATCCTAAGTTCGTGGGTGACCTCGCCCCCAACCCTCTGTACGGCACCTAATGCCTGTTCCAGGCTGGCTGCCTGCACGATGTAAGAGGCTGCAGGTGCTTCCATGTTGCTGCGTGTGTCTTGCTGGTGGTATACAGCCAGCAATAGAAACGAAGTTGCAACGATAGCGGCGGCGGCCCGAACTGGAACTCTAAACATCTTGATATCTCCTTTTTTTACTTTACCGGGCCCGGATCTTTGTTTATGACCTTCGGGTCCCGGTGCTAATATAAATCGGCGGTCCAGGGAAGCCGGGGAGTGAGTGATGCTTGATTAAAGATCCATGTAAAAACGTTGGATTTAGTACAACACAACTCTTCGGTTTCCAAGGCGTCCTTGCCTTGTATTTTCAGATGCTTCCTGCATCAAGTTTTCAAACCGCGAAGTCATGGTGCTGCAAACCGGCGTTTAGAGGTACTGTCAAAAAAACCGGTTTTTCAATGTCAGAAATAGTAAGGATCGCATTTCAGTATTTGTGAACACAAAATCGAGCCAAGTCCAATTCGACCCCTTTATGAAGTATCTGCGGAGAGGAGGGAAAACCAAAAAGTTTGCTATAGTATTGCGTCCTCACATCCGAACCGAACGCGATCAGTTGATGTGTTCCCTCTTAAACTGACTGTTTGACAAACACTATTCAGGATTAATGAATCAGACTTTTCGCTATATTTTCCTGCCATTGGCATTGGCCATCGTTTTCGTGCTCTCAATATTGGTGCAGATGAGGGCGATCTCTTCGTATGAAGACAAATTGGCCAAAATCAATATTACTCAAACAGTCCATGGCGTTCTGGAAATCTACCAGGACAACATGGTTAGCTGGGCCTTTGACTACAGTAACTGGGACGTAAGCATTGAAAAGGTGTTTATCGAGAACGATCGGGCATGGATCAAAGACAATTTTGGGCAATACGCGATTGACGCCTTTAATTTGTCTGCAAGTTTGATCATAGACGATTTTGGCAACACGATATTTTCATGGAGCGCTGATGGCGAGACCACGGATACCGTCCTGTCGTTCACTCCACCATTACAGAGATTTACTGCAGACGTGCGTCTCAAGGACGACGGGACACCTGAACCCGTTGCCGGTTTCGCGCTGCTTAACGGCGCCCCACATATCGTGGTGGCATCACAGTTTGTTCCAGAGCTGAACGCCAAACTGGAAAAACCTGAATATGGATATTTCATAATTACCCGTGAACTTGACGAGCAGCTGTTGACGGGCATCGAGACGAATTTTGGGGTGCCCGGTCTTCGTTTTGAAGTTGGTGGCAGCGGCCAGGCTCCCCTTTCGGACTATGCCGGCGAAAATCTTGGCAGTTTCAGCTGGAGGAACGTCTCTTCCGGCTCACGAGCCGTCAACACCCTGG
>CAZXBD010000378.1:0-10095 GCA_964638305.1 uncultured Geobacteraceae bacterium
CACCGGTCAACGCCGACTTCTACAAGGCATGGGATCTCAAGTTCACCGTCATGCCCTGGCCGGACGTTCCCCAGGCCCTGCAGACAGGTGTCATCACAGGTCTCGACCACACTGCGATCGTCTGCAACATCACCAAGAAGTTCACCATCGCCAAGAACTTCACCGAACTCGACTATGCCCAGGGCCTCTTCATTCACCTGATGAACAAGCGCTGGTTCGACAAACTCCCTGCCGACCTGCAGAAGATCCTGATTACGGTCATTGAGGAAGAGAGCGCCAAGACCCGTGAACTGACAAGAAAGCAGCAGGAGACCCAGGTCGCCAAGGCCAAGGAAGCCGGCGTAGCCTTCTACAAGCTGTCCGCCGCTGAGAAGCAGCAGCTTGTTGACATGATTGCCCCTGTTTACCAGACCTGGGGTGAGAAGATCGGCATGGATTATTTCAAAAAGGTTCAGTCCACGCTTGGCAATTGATTCTTTAAGCAAAAACGTTTATGATCGGCGACCGGGGAGAGAAGTTCTCCCCGGTCGTTTTTTTTGCAATAGCACCTCATATGGCGAGGCACACAATATCTTCAGATATCGACTAAACAGGGGTTTGTGATTTCCGCGCCACGCGCTTCTCTTTCCTATGAAAAAACTTATCTATTACATTCACAAAGCCTTCGCCTTTGTCGAAGACTGGAGTCTTTTTGTCACGGTCATGGTTGCCTTACTGGTTGCCATTGCCAATGTTGCTCTGCGCAAACTGACCAATGACGTCAATCTTTACTGGTCAGATGAGGTGGTTCGCAAAACGATTTTTTTCACCACCTATGTCGGCTGCATTGCCGCAATTCGTAACCGCTCTCTGATCCGCATTGACGCCCTGCCACAGCTCTTTCCGTTTCTGAAAAAACCATTGACCCTGCTTAGCCACATCGGCGTGCTGGTCTTTTCCGGATTCATGATCCATCTCGGCTATAAACTCACCGCAATGGTCTATCAGGATCAGTTTGCCAAAACCGTCTCGCTGCAGATTCCTGAATGGTATTTTTACGCAGTTTTGCCGATCATGGGCGTAATGATGTTCGTCCGCACTCTAATCATCATGGTTGAGGACTGGTTCGGCATCCAGCTCTGCGAGCGGCCAACCGAAGATGAGGCGGCCTGATGGAGACCAACTACCTCATCATCATGGCGCTGCTGATCAGCTGCCTGGCCTCAACGATCCCGGTCTTCATGGCCCTTTTCTTTACCGGCATGGTCGGTCTGGTCTGGATTGCCGGGATTGATCCGCAGATCGTTATCGAAGTCCTCTACCGCAGCATGGACAAGTTCGCCCTGATCGTCGTGCTCTTCTTTGTGCTCTGCGGCAACATCATGACCACCGGCAGCATCGTCGCAAAGCTGATCAAAACAGCCAACTGTCTGGTCGGCTTCCTCCCGGGGGGCCTGGCCATGGCCGGCGTACTGGCCTGTGGTTTCTTCGGTGCTATTTCCGGATCGACTGTAGCCACCGTGGTCGCTATCGGCGGCTTCATGATCCCTGCTCTGCTGAAAAACAACTACGACGAGAAATTCTCCGTCGGCATTATGACTACGGCACCGATTCTCGGCGTGATTATCCCGCCATCGATTTCGATGATCCTCTACGCCATGGTCACCAACGATCCGCTCGAAGCGCTTTTCCTGACCGGTTTCGTGCCCGGCCTGATGATTATGGTCTGCATGTCTCTCTACGCATACTTCTTCTGCAAGCGCCAGGATGCGGAGACCATGCCGCGGCCGAGCTTCAAGGAACTTGTGGGCACTCTTCGTGAAAGTATCTGGGCACTGTTGCTGCCGGTACTGATCTTCGGCGGCATCTACTCCGGCTACTTTACCGCCAACGAAGCAGCTGTAGTCGCCTGTTTCTATGCCTTTATTGTTGAGCTCTTTATTCATCGCGATCTTAAGTTTCGCGATATCAAGGGCGTCGTTATTTCTTCGGCAATCACGTCGTCAACCTTGCTGGTCATCGTCGCCGGCGCCTCGGTCTTCGGTGAATATCTGACTTTCGAACAGATCCCCGGCCAGATCGCCAACGCCGTAGTTGAAAACATCCAGGAGCCCTGGGTCTTTCTGCTCTCGGTTAACATCATGCTGTTGATCATCGGTATGTTCATGGATATCATTTCCGCCACCCTGATCCTGACACCGATTTTTCTGCCACTTTTGAGCCAGTTCGGCATCGACACCATGCATTTCGGCCTGCTCATGACACTGAACCTGGGCATCGGCTACTGCACTCCTCCGCTGGGGGTCAGTCTGTACATCTCCGGGGCCGTTGCCGACCGCGACCTGATCTACGTTTCCAAGGCGGTCCTTCCTTTCCTGGCGATCCAGATTGCGATCCTGATGGTGTTGACCTTCTGGCCCGAGCTGGTGCTCTTCCTGCCAAACTGGGTCTACCCGTCACCCTGATCAAAGTAGAATTTTTAATTTTAAATGTTAAATTTTGAATGGGCCCTGTTCCTCGTTACTGCGTTTGGGAGGTTGTGATGGAAATGAAGATCCTGATTCCGGTCGATGGCTCCAGCACGGCAGGCCGCACCCTCGAAAAAATTATTACTTTAAAAGAACGATTCCCCAACCAGATGACGCTGCTGCACGTCGTCGATGTCGACAAGCTCGCGTATCGCATGATTCCCGACTTTCAAATCGACATGATCCGTGAGAATGCCAGCAAGGCCGGCCAACTGGTTCTTGACGACAGAGTAGCGACCCTGGCAGAGGCCGGATTTTCAGTGGAGGCACGCCTTGAGTTTGGTTCACCACGGCAGACGATCTGCAAGATCGCCAATGAAGAAGACTTTCAGCTTATGATCATCGGTCGCCGTGAGAGCACCGGTGAAATTCGCGATGTTCTGTTCGGATCGGTGGCCAACTACGTCTTGCACAATGTTGCCTGTCCGGTCCTGCTCTTTTGATCTTAAAGATTGCCGACTAAATAACGTATGAACTTTTCAGCCGACGACCTGAAACAACTTAAGACGCTTAATATTGAACCGTCTAGAGCAGCACGCCAGCTTGCCTGGCTGCGTACCGGACAAGTCGATATCAAGCTCGAACGCCCGTGCACGCCCGGCGACGGCATCGTACAGATTCAACCCGCGGCTTATGACCGTCTGAACAAGTCTTTTGCCGCAGCGATGGCCAGCGGTCGGCTGCGCCGCTTCGTCCCCGCCTCTGGCGCAGCATCACGCATGTTCAGCCAACTGCATGCCGATGCAGCGGTACTGGCAAGCTGTCGCGCTGCTCAGCCTGATTCCCGGGCCAGCCAGACGGAACTCGACCTGCGCCGCTTCCTTGACAAGTTGACCTCTTTTGCCTTTTATCAGGACCTGCAAAACTCCATGGCTGAAGACGGTCACGACCTGGCTAAGGCCGTTGCCGAATGTGACCTGGCGTTGATCATCCGGTCCCTGCTGGAATCATGCGGTCTCAGTTATGCGCGATTGCCCAAGGGCCTGCTCGCGTTCCATACCGCATCCGATGGCGCACGCACTCCCTTTATCGAACACCTCGCTGAGGCGGCGCTCTTAAACGGACTGGACGGTACTGTCTCGTTGCACTTTACCGTCTCTGAAGAGCACCTGCCCCTCTTCAAAGCGCAGTTTGTTGCCTGGCACAACACGATTGTAGCCACCTACGGTTGCTGTTTCAAGGTGACCTACTCGACACAAAAACCATCGACCGACACTCTGGCTCTCGATGCAGCCGGCCAGCCGCTACGCGATGCTGCAGGCAACCTGCTTCTTCGGCCCGGTGGACACGGAGCCCTGATCGAAAACCTCAACGACCAGGCCGGCGACATCATCCTGGTCCGCAATATAGATAATGTCGTGCCCGACGCACACAAGGAGGCCAACCTCGTCTGGACCCGACTGCTTACCGGCTATCTGCTTGAAGTACAGGAGGAACAGTACGCCTTGAGCAAGGCGCTGCATGAGCAACCGAATGACCCGCTGGTCCGCGAGCTGGTGGTCGCTTTTCTTGCCGACCGCCTGCAGGCTGAAGTCTCCCTCACCGATGAGAGTAAAGCCCTGCTTGATCAGCTCGACCGGCCCCTGCGCGTTTGCGGCATGGTTCCCAACAGTGGTGAGCCCGGCGGCGGGCCCTTCTGGGTTCGTGATGCCCATGGCAGGGTGACGCGACAGATCGTTGAAGGCGCACAGATAGACAAGAGCAGCCCCGACCAGGTGGATATTCTCGCCCAATCAACCCATTTTAACCCGGTCGACATGGTGTGCGGAGTCAGTGACTGGCGCGGCAGACCCTATGATTTGACCCGCTTCGTCGATGAAGACGCCGTGATCATAACGACCAAGACGCAGGAGGGTCAGGAGATCAGGGTTCTCGAGCTACCGGGGCTATGGAATGGTGGCATGGCCGGTTGGCACACCCTCTTCGTCGAGATTCCTCCGGAGGCTTTCAATCCGGTGAAAACGGTCTTTGACCTGTTACGTCCGGCGCATCAGCCTTAATTAGGTACCAGGTGCGGAAAAACCAGGCCGAAAAGACGTGCTTTTCATTTACATTGCACGGGGTCTGAAACAGTTGCTGGACCTGCCCGAAAGTCCCAAAAATTGTGTCGCAATTAATTCTCAGAAGACCTTAGCTTACCTGATACCCCGAATATTAATGCAGCTCGCGTGCAGAGCAAAAAGATCGTTCCAAGAACTCTTGTTAAAATCTGCTAACATGTAGAGAGGAAACATAACAGCAAAACAGTAACAGGTCATGTGACATGAGCATAAAACGATCTCTTGTCATCACCTTTTGCATTACCCTCCTCTGCGCTGCCTGCTTTGGCACCCATAGTTCTGCCGCGGCAGACGTCACCAGGCTTTATTACTATTCAGCTGAGAACTGTCCTCACTGCCGGGAATACGGCCCTCTGGTTCAACAGCTTGCAAACAACTTTCAGGATGTCGAGTTGGTAGAAAAAGACATCTGGCTGGATCGAAGCGCTTTTAAAAAAATGATGGCGCTGCTGGCAACTCATGGCGATCTGCCGGTCGCAACCCCAACCCTCTTTCTGGGCGATAACTTCTGGATTGGACTCGACCACGAAAAGCTGAACCATATAGAGACCAAAATCAAAGAATGTCTTGCCAACGGTTGCCCGGACGCCATGGATCGCCTGACTCTGGCTGAGGCACCTGTAGTCGAAGGGATTCAAACGCCTGAAGACACCATGGTTTCGATCCCCTTTCTCGGCAACCTGGACGCTCGGGAGGTTTCCCTGCCGCTGGTGACCTTGACCCTCGGCCTGCTCGACAGCGTCAACCCCTGCGCCTTCTTTGTCCTGCTCTTTCTGCTCTCCCTGATGGTCCACGCGCACTCAAAGACCCGTATGCTGACTGTCGGGGTGGTTTTTGTGAGCTTCTCCGGCCTGATTTATTTTCTCTTCATGGCCGCCTGGCTCAATCTCTTCCTGGCAACCGGCGGGGTCCGCTTCATAACCCTGCTCGCTGGCCTGGTTGCGATGTTGATCGGGGGACTCAACATCAAGGATTATTTTCTCTTCCACAGAGGGCCGAGCCTTTCCATTCCGGAGCGAGTCAAGCCAGCTCTCTACCACCGTGTCAGGGATATTGTCAAAACAGCGAACTATCCTTCTCTGCTAGGCAGCACGGCTCTCCTGGCAATTGCTGCGAATAGTTATGAACTGCTCTGTACTGCCGGGTTCCCGATGGTTTTCACCCGGATACTCACCTTACAGGCATTGCCCACCTGGCAATACTATTGCTACCTGGGTTTCTATAATGTTGTCTACATCATTCCCCTATTGACCATCGTGATCATCTTCGCGGTGACCCTGGGGGCACATCAGTTATCAGAGAAACAAGGACGATATTTGAAACTGATTTCAGGAGTAATGATGGCCGATATGGGGGTGGTACTGGTGTTTTTTCCTGCTCTGCTGCAGAGTTTAAGCGGGACGGTGATCATGTTCGGGGTCGCAGTTCTCTGTGTCATTATGATCGCGGTTACTAACACCTGCCTGCGTAGAGAGTTGGATAAATAAGGAGATTCACCGCTTATATGATTGACGCTATACGTATCGAAACCATCGATATGGCTAAAATTGGCGCTAAAGGTCTGTTTTTCGTGAAGAAAATTATGTTTACAGTTGCAGATCCCGAAACATGGGATATCGTTAACAAAAGACAAGGTAAAATCGTTCAGGGATAGAGCTCTTTTCTATTCCGCCATCGTCAACCAGCAGTAAATAGGCAAAAGGAGACGTGACATGAAAAAACTTCTCATTCTTCTCTCGGCAATGTTATTGGTCGTTTCACTTTCGGCCTGCGCGTCAAAAGGCCCTGCAAGCGGCACCAAAGTTAAGTGCCCTGCATGTGGTGCTGATTTCAATTACGTGCCACCATCTGAACTGTAGTAAGGAATAACCGGCGCCTCGCTTGCGAGGTGCCGGGCTACATTTTAATCGGGCTCTCCCTGAGCCGGCCACAGAGAAAGGAGCTTTATCAGGAGCCAGGGAAGGGGTTTGCCTGGCTTCACAAATAATGAAGCTGTTGTTTGTTTCGAGGGGATGAAGGAAGGTAGAACTTGGAGCAATCGGCTGAAATATCTTACTGGATCGCATTTACCGCCGGAATCCTGTCCTTTACGTCACCTTGTGTATTACCGCTGATCCCCTCATATCTCACCTACATTACCGGGTTGTCTTTCCACCAGCTTGAAGAAGCACACCCCAACGCCAAACTCCGCCTGACCGTTTTGCTCCACTCCCTTTGCTTTATTATCGGGTTTTCTGTTGTTTTTGTTACGCTCGGTGCAATCGCCGGCATTGCTTCCAATAAATTCCAGAGTCACCTGCGCGAAGGCCTGGAGTGGATCGAAAAGTTTGGCGGATTGTTGATTTTCCTGTTCGGCGTTCATATGACCGGGCTATTTCACTTCGGCGTACTGCTCGGTGAAAAAAGGGTCACGCTGCGTAAAAAGCCAAGCGGCTTTATCGGAACCTTCGTGGTTGGGGTCGCCTTTGCGGCAGGCTGGACCCCGTGTATCGGCCCGATCCTCGCTTCGATTCTACTGGTTGCGGCATCATCCGGTCAGGCCACGGCAGGGGTCAGTTTGCTGGCGGTCTATTCTTTGGGGCTGGGTCTTCCTTTTTTAATATCCGGTCTCCTTTTTCACCACTTCCTGATCGCGTTTAATCGCTTCCGCAAGTACATCCGGTTGATCGAAATAGGCACCGGCGTCATGTTGATGGCGGTTGGCATCATGCTCATGTTCAACCTGTTGGGGAGACTCACCATGTTCCTCTACCAGTGGATACCACCCCAGGGTTAGCCCACACCCGCCCCTTCAGTAATAACGAATCTTCTTGATCCCTTCCAAAGGCTTAATCGCTTCGGTCAGATCATGGCCGACCCGCCTGTCATGCTGGATGATAACCATCTGGTAAAACACCTCGTTGCTGACCAGGTCCACATGCGAACTGATGTCGGATACATCAAGACTGCGAACGGCAAAGACCTCCTGCAATTCCTCGATCAATCCGTCGCGATTGACCGCGGTCACCATCAGGGTGAGGAAGCGATCCTTTTTCATGATCGGATCGAGTTTTTTCAGAAACGTCAAGCTGACCAGAACAAGGACGGTAGCGATGAGACCAAGGCTGAAAAAGCCCATACCGAACGCCATCCCCAAGCCGGCGACAGTCCAGAGGCTGGCGGCAGTGGTCAAGCCGCGGACCGAAGCCCCTTCCTTGAGGATGACTCCTGCGCCGAGGAAACCGATACCGGTCACTATCTGTGCTGCGACCCGGGACGGGTCGAGGCGCAGTGTGCTTTCTGCGTCGTAAACACCATACTTGATGTAAAAGGCTTCCGAGACGATCATCATGACGCAGGAGCCGACGGCAACCAGCAGGTTGGTTCTCAAGCCCGCAGGGCGACCGTGCTTCTCACGCTCCAGACCGACCAGGCCACCAGCCAAGGCGGCCAGCAACAGCTTGACCGTGATATCCAGTTCTACGCTATTCAGCAATGTCGTCTCAAAAAACATGGCGGGCCCTCCGGGAGCCGGAAGAACAGCAAACTAACTGTTATTATTATACCATAGCAGGCATATAATCACTCATCATCCACCGGTTCACACCGGGAAAACCGTGGCAGTGTTTGTCCATCAACCACCACTGTTTCCTGAAACATGGCCAGCGGCCGGGCCCATAAGGAGTAATCACCATAGAGACACCGGTAGACCACCAGAAGCTCTTCGGTTTCGCTATGCCTCGCCACATCGATCACGTCGTAAAGCTTGCCTTTATAGTGCCGGTAGCGTCCCGGCTGCAGTGACACTTCCATCTTGCCTCCTTACCAAATTGTGCCAGTCATTAAAATCGGGCATGAATACCGTTTCATACTCTGGTAGACTTGATCACACGGAACAAACACCATGACAAACCCAGAACATCATAACCGCCTGCTTGACGCCGTGACCACTGATTTCGGCGTACAGCGCGGACGGCCTCAGCCCTTCGGCGTCAGCAATCTGGCCGACGGTGTCAATTTTGCTGTTTTCTCCCGGCATGCAACCGGACTCAGCCTGGTACTGTTTCGCCCCGGCGATCTCGGCCCTTTTGTAGAATTCCCCCTCGACCCGAAGATCAACCGGACCGGAGACGTCTGGCATGTTTCTCTGCAAGGGCTGGTCCCCGGATTCGAGTACGGCTACCGGGTCGCACGAGAGGACGATGAAGGATCTCCGATTCATCGTTTCGATGCGAGTCAGGTTGTGCTCGATCCCTACGCCAGGGCAGTTTCCGGACCATCACTGTGGCGCAAGGCTACCAGGAAAGCTTCCCAGGCCGGCAACTGGCGCGGATTGCTGGTCGATGATGCCTTCGACTGGGAACTTGATCAGCCGCTCAACCGGCACCTGGCAGACTCGATCATCTACGAAATGCACGTGCGTGGTTTTACCCGCCACGACTCAGCCGAGGTTACCCATCCGGGTAGTTTCCGCGGCGTCATTGAAAAGATCCCTTATCTCCAGACATTGGGGATCACCGCCGTGGAACTCCTGCCGGTTACCGAATTTGACGAAGCCGACAATTACCGCAAAAACCCCCTCACAGGAGAAGCTCTGCATAACTTCTGGGGCTACCATCCTTTGAGTTTCTTTGCCCCGAAAGCCGCATACGCTGTCAGCATGACCGCCGGCGCCCAAAACCAAGAATTCAAGGAAATGGTCAAGGCGCTGCACAAAGCCGGCATAGAAGTCATCCTCGACATGGTCTTCAACCATACCGGTGAGGGCAATGAACAGGGGCGCACCCTCTCTTTGCGCGGACTCGATAACAGCGTCTACTACATCATTGATCCAGAGAACGGCGCCTACGCCAACTACTCCGGCTGCGGCAATACCGTCAACTGCAACCATCCGGTGGTACGCGACCTGATTATCGATGCCCTGTGCTACTGGGTCACGGAAATGCATGTCGATGGCTTCCGTTTCGATCTCGCCTCGATTCTCGGTCGCGGCCCCGATGGCGAAGTTATGACAAATCCACCGTTGCTGGAACGGATTGCCGGCAACCCGGTTCTGGCCAACACCAAGCTGATCGCCGAGGCCTGGGATGCCGCAGGACTTTACCAGGTCGGCACCTTCCCCAACTTCGGCCGCTGGGCAGAATGGAACGGTAAATTCCGGGATGACATCCGTCGATTCGTACGCGGAGACCATGCCATGGTTCCCGTTCTGGCGACCCGCCTCGCCGGCAGCTCAGACCTCTACCAGGAGGACGGCCGCGCGCCCTATCACAGTATCAACTTCGTCACCAGTCACGACGGCTTCACCCTTGCCGATCTGGTCAGCTATCAAAACAAACACAATGAGGCCAACGGTGAATACAATGCCGACGGTGATGATCACAACTCCAGCCGCAATCATGGCGTCGAAGGGCCAAGTGACGACCCTGTGGTCCACTCTCTGCGGGAGCGTCAGATACGTAATTTTGCCACCCTTCTGATTCTCGCCCACGGCGTGCCAATGCTTTTGGCTGGCGACGAGATGGCGCGCAGTCAGGGAGGCAACAACC
>CAZXBD010000379.1:0-9081 GCA_964638305.1 uncultured Geobacteraceae bacterium
TGATTATACCACAACTACTGAAAGATATTTTCATTCTCTCATCAATAAGAATGATAAATTCCATTCATAATCAATGTAGAATAGAGTGCTGGTTGTTTTTCCATTATTACTGCATCGCGGAATTATCTTGATTTTGTGCTCTGCAATCATCCTCTGGGTGATCATTATCTACAACAAGCTGGTGCGTGATCGTCAGCGGGTGTCGACCGCCTGGAGTGACATCGATGTGCAGCTCAAGCGTCGCTACGACCTGATCCCCAAGTTGGTGGCGGCAGTCGAGCAGTACGCCCGCTACGAGGAGTCGACACTGAAGACTCTGATCGAACTGCGCAGCAGGACGGGGCAGGTGAGTGATGTTGGCAAAAAAGGTGTTCTGGAAGGGCAGATCGGCGGGGGATTGCGCAGCCTGATGGCGCTTGTCGAATCCTATCCGGAGCTCAAGGCCGACCAGAGCTTTTTGCAGCTTCAGGGTGAGTTGACTGAAGTTGAAAACCACATCCAGTATGCGCGTCGTTTCTACAACGGTTCGGTGCGCAATCTGAATACCCGCATCGATTCCTTTCCCGAACTTCTCCTTGCACGGGCGTTTAACTATTCCCCCCAGCCCTTCTTTGAGCTCGATGATGCAGCAGAAGAGAATACGCCGGAGATTTTGCCATGATCTGGCGATGGTTTTTGCCTCTGCTGCTGTTGTTGTTCCTTGTCATTCCGGCAATGGCAGAAGAGCGCATTCTCGACTATCACAGCGATATCGAAGTCTTCGCTGACGGTTCGATGCAGGTCACCGAAACGATCCGGGCGCGTTCCGAGCAAAAAGAGATCAAACGTGGCATCTACCGCGACTTCCCGACCGACTACAGGGATCGATTGGGAAACCGTTACCGGGTTGGCTTCGAAGTCATCGAGGTCAGGCGTGACGGACGGCCGGAGCCCTGGCAAACCAAACCTCAGGACAAAGGTGTGCGGGTCTATATTGGCAACAGGAATGTTTTTCTGGATAGCGGTGATTACACTTACGCTTTGACCTACCGTACCAATCGTCAGCTCGGTTTTTTCGATGACCACGATGAACTCTATTGGAACGTGACGGGTAATCACTGGGCTTTCCCGATCGAATCAGTCAGTGCCCGGGTGATCCTGCCCGAGGGCTTGCATTCGGAGCAACTTGAGGCGGAGGCTTATACTGGTTCTCTCGGGGCAAAAGGCCAGGATTATCGCAGCAGCGTTGATTACGATGGCAGCGTGCACTTCGAGACAACGCGGCCGTTCAAAAAAGGTGAGGGCTTGACGATTGTGGTGTCCTGGCCCAAGGGTTATGTGCACGAGCCGACGTCGCGGGAGGAGATCAACTATCTGCTACGCGATAACCGCAGCTGGGTGATTTTTTTGGTTGGTTTGGCTGTTTTGCTGGGTTACTACCTGCTGGCCTGGATCATGGTCGGACGCGATCCGCAGACTGGCATTGTCATTACTCGCTATGAGCCGCCGCCAGACCTGTCGCCTGCCTCGGCCCGGTTTGTCGAACGCATGGGCTACGACCACAAGGCCTTTGCTGCGGCGTTGGTCAATCTGGCGGTCAAGGGGTTGGTTGAGATCAGCGAAGACGGCAAAGAATTTACCCTTAAACGCACCAGCAAAGAAGCCGGCAGTCTTGCGCCGGGTGAGCAGGCGATCCTCAAAAAGCTGTTTCACAACCTGAAGGGGGGATCGATTACCTTGGAACAGAAAAAACACGCCACGATTCGTAAAGCACTCAAAGCCCATAAAGCGGCTTTGCAACGAAACAGTGAAATGCTTTATTTTATGCGGAACCGTGGTTGGCTGCTTCCGGGTATTCTCTTCTCGTTGCTGATCTTCGGCGGTGTGATCTATGGGCTGCCGAACACAGATCTTAAGATGACGGGTCTTTTCCTCTCGATCTGGCTGACTTTCTGGACGCTCGGTGTCTTTACTCTGGGGAAGAAAGTCTGGCAGTCCTGGCGCACGGTAAATTCACCTCTCGATGCGATCGGTGCTGTTATTATTACCTGCTTTTCGATCCCTTTTTTCAGCGCCGAAGTTGTGGTCACATGGCTGTTGGCCACAAAGGTCTCAGTTACAATTCCGGCAACTCTGTTGAGTGTCATGGCTGTTAACCTGCTCTTTCACTATCTACTCAAAGCTCCGACTCGGGCCGGGCGAAGGCTTCTCGACCAGCTGGAGGGTTTCCGGCAGTTTCTCGATGTGGCCGAGCGAGAGGAGATGAATTTTCGCAACCCCCCGGAGAAGACGCCGGAGCTTTTTGAACGGTTTCTACCCTATGCGCTTGCTCTTGATGTTGAGCAGCATTGGATGGAACGGTTTGCCGGCCATTTTATGCTGCTTGAAGAACGAGGCGAGCACTACCAGCCGGCCTGGTATCACGGCAATAACTGGCGTGTGCATGATCTCGGCAGCTTCGGCGATTCATTAGGGTCTTCGCTGGGTTCGGCGGTAGGTACATCCTCTTCCGCGCCAGGTTCTTCGTCTGGTTCCGGGGGCGGTGGCTCATCTGGTGGAGGCGGAGGCGGAGGCGGTGGTGGTGGCTGGTAAAAGCCCGTGGTGAGGAATGCGGAACCGGGAAAGTTAAAATGCAGAAAAATTAATTCCGGTGACACAATAGCATTGTGTCACCGGAATTTTGTTTGTACACACAAAAAGCCCCGAACATCTGTCCAGGGCCGGGAACGGTCGTTTGTCATGATTTACGGTTAGTGAATCTCCTTGCTTTTCTTGCCGGCTTCAATCCCCTCAATGGGGATTTTACGGCCGCTTGGTTTCGTTTCGTTAATAGGCACTGTCACCTCGAGCAGACCGTTCTGGTAGTTGGCATGGGCCTTCTCGATGTCGGCACCGCCCGGTAACGTCACGCGCCGCTCGAAGGTGCTGAAGCTGGACTCTTGTAACATGTAGTCAACGTCTTCGGCTTTGTGCGAGGCGCGCCTCTCGCCAAGGATCACCAGGGTTCCGTCATCCATCCTGACGTCCAACTTCTCCGTGTCGACCCCGGGCATTTCCGCCTCGAGGTGGAACACTCCGTCTTTGATGTAACTGTTGACAGTCGGTGTGGCAGCTAGCATCTTGTGCTCAGCAGTTTCCCGGCTTGAACCGAACATCCTCTTGAGCAGATCGTCCATTTCTCGCTGCAGGGTGCTGAGTTCCCGGATCGGATCTAAGCGAATCGGTAACATGATAAATCACCCCTTTCTTCAGGCTTCCCGTTCCCGCAAATAGATGGGTCGTTTTTTCTGTCGACTCCATATGTAAACTTTAGCGCACCTTTGTCGGTTAGCAAGCTCTTCTGGTTGGTTATTTTGCATCTAAGTGGCTAATTTAGAAAAGAAAGTTAATCGTTGTGGGAATCACTGTTGCGACTGTTTCGAGGCGATAATATGTGCTATGTGCCAGGGCCTGTTTTGAACGAGGGCGCTGTCCGATATCGGGGTCTTTGGCCGGCGTTGTGGTGCCATGCAGTGAGCAGCAAAAATACGTTGCTCTGCTTCGTGTTGAGTCGGTGGCATAAGTTTTCTCGTCAAGTCGCATGAAGTGGTCATTTTGTGGTCATAATCTCTTGTCCCTGAGCCCCAAAAAAACTATAATAGATAGTTTCGACTCGTAAATTATTGTTGCCGTGAGAATAGCAGTCGAGCAGGAGAGCCGACAACAAGGAACCCGGGCTGCTCGGACAACCGCTTCAGGGGGTATTTTTTGCCAGTGTCACAGCATAAAACAACGAGGGCTTTCGGGCTTTTTTCCCCCGGTGAGCAGGTGGCGGCTGGGCCGTCGCTGATCTCCGGGTTACGTCGCATCAATCAGCCTCTCTATCTTCTGACACAGGATTGTGACACCCGGATCATGACCGGCACAGCATGTGCGCCCGTAGAGAGCGACGACAAACAGGTTTTTAACGGCATGGCCCTGCCCTGTGCTCTGGAAGCTCTGGGTGACGCCAGCTTCTGCAGAGACCACGCTGTTCGCTATCCTTATGTGGGTGGTTCCATGGCCAAGGGCATCAGTTCGGTCGCCATGGTTGAGTCTTTGGCCAGTGCCGGTATGCTTGGTTTCTTCGGTTCTGCAGGTCTTCTGGTTGAGGAGGTTGAGGACGCCATCGAGCAGCTTGAAAGCAGGGTAAAAGGTTGCTCTTATGGTTTTAACCTGATTCACAGCCCCAATGAACCGGAACTGGAGAATGCCCTGGTCGACCTTTATCTGCGCCGGGGGATCACCCTGGTGGAGGCCTCGGCTTTTCTTGCCCTGACCCCGGCCCTGGTTCGATATCGGACCCACGGCATCTCGCGTGATACAGAAGGACGGATCGTCACCCCGAACCGCATCATTGCAAAGATTTCCCGCGAGGAAGTCGCTGCGAGATTCTTTGCTCCGCCGCCGGAGCGTTTCTTGCAAAAACTCGTTGATTCTGGACACCTGACCGCTGAGCAGGCAAGGTGGGCCGCCGAAATTCCGATGGCCCAGGATGTGACTGTCGAATCCGATTCCGGAGGTCATACTGATAACCGTCCGGCGCTGGCTCTTTTGCCGACGATCAAGGCACAAAAAAATGTCTGTGAAACAGAGTATAATTATACACAACCTCTGCGCGTCGGGCTGGGTGGGGGCATTGCTACGCCCGCTTCTGCTGCCGCGGCTTTTGCCCTGGGTGCCGACTACCTCGTGACCGGTACGATCAACCAGGCTTGTGTCGAATCGGGCACCTGTGACGAAGTTCGCAAGATGCTTGCCGAGACCCGACAGGCCGATGTCACCATGGCCCCGTCCGGAGACATGTTCGAGATGGGGGTCAAGGTTCAGGTCATCAAGCGCGGAACCATGTTCTCCATGCGTGCGGCGAAGCTCTACGAGCTCTACCGTGCTCACAGCAGTATCGAGGACCTGCCTGTCGATGAGCGACAGAAGCTAGAAAAGACGGTGTTCCGCAAAAACCTGGACCAGGTCTGGGAGGAGACACGCAGTTTTTTCCTTCAGCGCGACCCGCGCCAGTTGGCCAAAGCCGAGAGCGATCCGAAATACAAGCTGGCGCTGGTGTTTCGCTGGTATCTTGGCCAGTCACCGGTCTGGGCCAATCGTGGAGAATCAGGCCGGAAGCTCGATTATCAGATCTGGTGCGGCCCGGCCATGGGGGCTTTCAACGAATGGGTCAAAGGCTCGGTTCTGGAGGCTCCAGAACAACGCAAAACAGCCACGGTGGCGATGAATATTCTTTTTGGTGCGGCCGTGTTGATCCGGGCCAACCAACTTAAACTTCAAGGGGTCTGTCTCGATGATGAGGCCGAACTTTCGACCCCTCTGGAAATCGAACAGATCAAGGAGTTTCTCAGTTGAAAAACAACAGCGGAGAACAAAACAGTCAGACTGCGGCAACGACGCCGCTGGCCATTGTCGGTATCGGCAGCCTTTTCCCCAAAGCAGCAGATACGGGAACTTTCTGGACCAACATCAAGAATGGTACTGATGCGATTATTGAGGTCCCCGAAAGCCATTGGCGTTCTGACGATTATTTTGACGCAGACCCCAAGACCGCGGACAAGGTTTACGCCAAGTATGGTGGATTCCTCTCCCCGGTTGATTTCAACCCGATGGAATACGGTGTGCTGCCCAATGCGCTCGAGGCGATTGACACCTCGCAACTACTTGGACTGGTCGCTGTCGATCAGGCGTTGCAAGATGCCGGCTATACGACTGATAAGGAATTCGACCGTGAGCGGGTTAGCGTCATTATCGGCGTGACCGGAACGCTGGAACTGGTCGTGCCGCTCGGCGCCCGTCTCGGGCATCCACGCTGGCGCGAAGCGTTGAAAGATGCGGGCATAGCCGATGCGATCGCCGAAGACGTCATGCAGCGCATCAGCGACTCTTATGTCCCATGGCAGGAAAACTCCTTCCCCGGGTTGCTGGGCAACGTGGTTGCCGGACGGATCAGCAAGCATTTTGATTTTGGTGGCACCAACTGTGTTGTTGATGCTGCCTGTGGCAGCTCCATAAGTGCACTCAACCTGGCGGCCCTGGAGTTGGCTGCCGGTAAATCAGACATGGTTGTGACCGGCGGAATCGACACTTTCAACGACATCTTCATGTACACTTGCTTCAGTAAGACGCCGGCCCTTTCTCCTTCCGGCCATGCCAAGCCGTTTTCCGACAACGCTGATGGCACCACCCTCGGCGAAGGCCTGGGGATTGTCGTCATCAAGCGCCTGGCGGATGCCGAGCGCGACGGCGATAAGATCTATTCTGTGATAAAGGGCATCGGCGCTTCGAGCGACGGACGCGGCGCGGCGATTTACGAGCCGAGTGCTGCCGGTCAGACGAAAGCATTGCGGCGTGCCTACGAGCAGGGTGGAATTGATCCGCAGACCATTGAATTGATCGAAGCCCACGGCACCGGAACCAAGGTCGGTGATGCCGTCGAAGTCACCGCGCTGAAAGAAGTCTTCGGTGCTGCCGATTCTCCCTGGTGCGCGATAGGCTCGATCAAGTCCCAGATTGGCCACACCAAGGCAGCCGCGGGTTCCGCCGGTTTGATCAAGGCGGCCATGGCGCTCTACAACAAGACCCTGCCTCCGACCATCAAGGTCGAGAAGCCACAGGATGCCGTGACTGCGGCAGGTTCGCCCTTTTATGTCAACACCGAAGCCCGCCCCTGGATTCCCCGCGGCGACCATCCCCGCCGGGCCGGTGTCAGCGCCCTCGGTTTTGGCGGCAGTAATTTCCACTGCCTGCTCGAAGAGTACCAGCCGCTCAAGACTGCTGCTGACTGGCAAGGCGATGTGCAGCTTGTTTCTTTCAGTGCCGACGATGAGAGCGGCCTGGAATCAGCTCTGAAAAGCTTTCCGGCAGATGCTGCGTGGAACGATGTGCGCCTGGCCGCTGATGAGAGTCGTCGTCGCTTTGATGCGCAGCAAGCGTGCCGACTGGTACTGGTCCTGGAGAAAGACAAATCCAAACCTGCCGCCCAGGTGAAAAGTGCCTTGGCCATGTTGGGTAAAAGTGATCAGAAGTCATGGAGCACTCCCGACGGCAGCTTCTTTGCCAAGGGTGATATTGATGGCAAACTGGCGATGCTCTTTCCCGGTCAGGGAGCCCAGTACCCGGGGATGCTCAAGGACCTGGCGATCCAATTCCCGCAGTTCCTCGAAGCCTTCACTGCGGCTGATCGTGCTTTCTTGGCGAATGCCGACGGCGAAGCAGGCCGTCTGACTGAGCTCGTTTATCCCCGCCCCAGCTTTGATCAGTCAACCAAAGAGCAAGATATCGCAAGCCTACAGGCAACAGAAGTTGCCCAGCCTGCTCTCGGGGCTGTCAGCTTGGGCGCCCGAGACATTCTCGCCACCTTCGGTGTTGCTGCCGAAGCCTATGCCGGTCACAGCTACGGTGAGCTGACCGCGCTCTGCTCTGGTGGTTATTTTAATGTTGAGGCCTTGCATGCGCTGTCGCGCCTGCGTGGTGAATTGATGGCCGCAGGTGAGGGTGATCGTGGTTCGATGCTGGCGGTCTCCGCACCTCTCGATCAGGTTGAGAGCTTCCTCAAGGAATCCGGTCTACAGTTGGTGCTGGCGAATCGCAACACTCCCGAACAGGGTGTTCTCTCCGGATCGACTGTCGAGATCGAACAGGCGGCAAAGTTGCTGGACGAACAGGGACTGCGCTACAAGCAGCTCTCGGTAGCGGCGGCTTTCCATAGCGAGCTGGTCGCTGACGCGAGCGGTCCCTTTGGCGAGCGTCTGCAGAAGATTGAATTCGGCCAACCAAGCACAGCTGTGTTTGCCAACACCACTGGTGGAATCTATCCTGAGGCTGCCGAAGAGGTCCGTGACCTGCTTGCGGCACAACTGGCAAAACCGGTTGATTTTATTGGCGAGATCGAGGCGATGTACGCTGCCGGGATCCGTACTTTTCTCGAGGTCGGTCCCGACGCCCGTCTGACCGGTATGGTCAAGGCAATCCTCGGCGAACGCAAGCACCATGCGATTGCCATCGACTCCTCGAACGGAAAGCGCTCGGGGATCAATGACTTGGCCCGTGCCCTCGCTCAGCTGACTGTGCTTGGTTCCCCGGTCGAGTTGGCGCGCTGGGACGAAGGTTATGCCGAGACCGTCAAGTCGAAACAGGGCAAGAAGCCAGGTATGACGGTTCCGTTGACCGGTGCCAACTATTTCAAGCGCCCGGCGAAGCGTCCACCGGTACCACAGAGTGTGGCAACTATTTCATCACCGGTCACCCCGGTTGCCGCCCAGCCGACCACTGCTGCGAGCAATCCCGTTGTCCCAGCAACCACTGCCGGGTCAAGTTCTCTACGGGAAGCGCTGCAGATCACCCGGCAAAGTATGCAGGCCCTGCAGAATCTGCAGGAGCAGACTTCGCGTTTGCACCAGCAATTCCTGG
Source organism: uncultured Geobacteraceae bacterium (assembly GCA_964638305.1). Classification (GTDB taxonomy): domain Bacteria; phylum Desulfobacterota; class Desulfuromonadia; order Desulfuromonadales; family BM103; genus M0040. Next base: position 8,416 of record CAZXBD010000379.1, read on the forward strand.
CCGGACAGGAATCAGCCACCCATTCATTTCTCAATCTGGTTGAACAACAGAACCGTCTGTTGCAGGGCCAGCCGTTAGCCACGACCGTAGTGCCCGCACAGGCGCCAGCCGCGGCCACTGCTGTGGCATCAGCTCAGCCGATGACAGCTCCTGTCACAACTGCTCCTGCTCCAGTGCCTGCTACTCCCGTGATTGACAGCGGTCAGGTCTCCGCGACCCTGCTTGCGGTCATCGCCGAAAAGACCGGCTACCCGGTTGAAATGCTGGAGCTGGAGATGACCCTCGACGCCGATCTCGGCATCGATTCGATCAAGCGGGTGGAGATTCTTTCCGCTTTGCAGGAGAAGCTGCCTGAAGCCCCGGCGGTTAAACCAGAGGATCTTGGCACCTTGCAGACTCTCGGCCAGATCATTGATCATTTAAGTGCAGGAATGGCTTCGTCACCGCCAGCTCAAGTCGCTGCAGCTGTTACGCCGCCTGCGGTTGACGGTAGCCGTGTCTCCAGCGTATTGCTCGAAGTGATCGCTGAAAAGACCGGTTATCCGATCGAGATGCTTGAGATGGAGATGGCCCTCGATACCGACCTTGGTATCGACTCGATCAAGCGGGTGGAGATCCTCTCCGCATTGCAGGAGAAGCTCCCCGAGGCCCCGGCGGTGAAACCTG
>CAZXBD010000380.1:0-8594 GCA_964638305.1 uncultured Geobacteraceae bacterium
TCGGAGAAAACCCGTCAGGCGCTGACTCAGGCATATTATCCGCTGCAGAACTTTATGATTCATGCACGAGATGAAGATCGTGATGCAGTTTATAACGATATGACGGCTATGCAGCGGGCCAATGAGTGTATGAAATTCGTAAGACCCGACGATGCCTATCAAATTGGAAATGAATTGCAAGCTGAAGTCATCAACACCACGGATCGGGTGTATGCCTATCAGGAATCAAGTCGCATGCTGAGTGGTGGTTCATTCCCTAGGGTTTCTCGATCAAAGTGGAAAGAGAGTTGCACATTTAATCCTGATGACTTAGCAGACTAGTGGGGGGAGAAAATGAAATACAATTTTTATGTTATGGCCTTGGGGCTTTTTCTGTTGAATGGTTTATGTGTAAATAATGTACAAGCCAATATTTGTGATCTCAAAACACATGTCTTTTTCGGTAATGGAATGTTTAACGATCAAAACGTTGCTGATAGGAGCTTGGTGGAGCTTGAGGACAAGCTTAGAGATGTAGGCAGTTTACCCGACGATGATTGGAACTTCGAACTCTCCTACAACCACGACGAGGGCGTCTACTCCCTTTTTGAAGCCTACCGTCAACGAATGGGGGACCAGGCCACTTCGTATTGGCGCTTGCTTGGCAACTTGGAGATCGCTCCTGACTGGTTTCAGGACGCGGCAAAGGAGGTGGCGTCCTCTTCTGATGTTTTTGAATCCCTCGTTGATGCCGACCTGCGCCGGCATGTTCAGCGCTATAAAGAGCTGCTTATGGAAGGCAACCGGGTTCTGGTTGTCGCGTACTCCCAGGGCGCTCTCTATGCAAACGCGGCTTACGGGAGTCTGGCCAATGACAATCGGATGCCAATGGATGCCTTCACCCTGGTTTCAGTGGGCAGCCCTGCCAGTTATGTGGCCGGAGACGGGCCGTATTACACCCTTCTCAACGATATGGTCATTGCCTCGCTGAGAATGGCTTTTCCCAACACACTGCCGGGCAATGTATCCAACACAGGACAAGATCGGGACTGGAAGCATCACAGTTTTATTGATTCATATCTCAATGGTGAGCAGAGCGGGCCGCTGATTATCAACAGCGTCCTGAGTGAAGCCAGTACGCTCCCATGGCCGACCCCGCAGGTCGGCAAAGGCCCGATCAGCGTAACCCTGACCTGGGGCGAGCAGCCGGATGTCGACTTGCATATATTCGAACCGATCAATTTCAGCCACGTCTACTATGCAGACCCACAAGGTGATGCAGGCTTCCTGGATCGCGACGACTCAAGTTCTTTTGGTCCGGAACACTATTATGTGACGAGCTGTGATTCTCTGGTGACTGGAACCTACGGTGTTGCGGTCAACTATTATCGTGGCAGCGAGCCGGAAGTCGCACAAGTCCAGATCCAGGCCGGTGATCTCGTCAGGGACTATTCCGTCCCGCTCTTTATGGCGTTCGGTTCCTCTGGTAATTTCAGATCCATGCCGGTGGCCAGCATCGAAGTCCTCGGTGACGATGAGCAGGGCTATGAATTCAAGGTCCAAAGCAGTTGGTAGGGTTTGTTTCTGCAGGCAATTGAAGTTTTGCAGCCAGAGATATGCATGGCTGCTATTTGAGGGGGAGAGGTAGAGTCACACGCGAACTGTACCGACAAAAAAGATTTTCGCAGACTTAATGCAATGGCCGCTAGTGCGGTGATTCTCCATCATCGTTGTAAAGGGAACCTGCGGCGATGGAGGAGCTTGATGTTATGCAATGTCAATTGACGAGTACTGCGAGATCTTTCTACCCCATTTTGTGATGTCTCATTTTTATGAGGCTGTTGTTATGGCCCGCCCGAAACGGCGGGCCAATTTTTTTGAGCTTGTTTGTAACCACAGATGAACACCGATTAAGGAAAGCAACTAAATATTTAAACTGATGGACAATATAAAACGGGTAAAAGAACAAACAGCATAATCTTCGAGTTTATACACAAGAAGTCATCAGTGTTTATCTGTGTTCATCTGTGGTTCCCCTAAAGGTTTAAGGAGGGCGTGTGAATAAGGACACTGTTACAGAGAAAATTATCGGTTGTGCCTTCATGGTTCATAATACGCTTGGTGCCGGGTTCCTTGAAAAAGTTTACGAAAATGCACTTTTTTATGAACTGGAAAAATCTGGAACAAGGGTTGTAAGACAAAGCCGGATTGAGGTCGTCTACAAAGATGTCATAGTCGGAGAATATATTGCCGATCTCATTGTTGAAGGCTACTGCATCGTTGAAGTTAAAGCAGTCAAGGCGATCGACAATAACCATCACGCCCAGGTTCTTAACTATTTACGTGCGACCGACCTCAAAACGGCTCTTTTGCTGAACTTTGGTGCACCCAAACTCGAAATAAAACGTTTCTCGATGTAGAAATAAACATTTGGAACCACAGATGAACACGGATAAACACCGATAGAAGCGGTTAAGCTTAAAATTCATGGTTTGGTCTTAAACAAAAAAACATCTGTGTTTATCTGTGTTCATCTGTGGTTAACATGCTTAGATTAATCACGCTTTTCCTTTCAAAGGTTTCTTTCCCAGCACTTATTTGATATAAATCAGCGTTATTAAAAAATTCATGAATCGGGGGAATCTAAGTATGATTTCAATTGCAGAAATTCAAGCAGGTAAAGCAAAAATTGCCGTGGTTGGCCTCGGCTATGTTGGTTTGCCGCTGGCAGCGGCGTTCGGACGAATGACCCCGGTCATCGGTATTGATATCAGCGAAGCAAAAATTGCCGAGTTGAAGAGAGGGTTCGACAGCACCGGTGAATTGACCTCTGAAGATCTGGCGGCGACTCGTATCGAGTACACCACAGACCCGTCACTGCTGAAGGATGCCTCCTTCATCATTGTTACTGTACCCACGCCGTTGAAAGAGGACAAGTCGCCGGACCTCACCCCCTTGCAGGCGTCTTCCACGACGATCGGGCGTAATTTACAGCCCGGCAGCATCGTTGTTTACGAATCGACGGTATACCCCGGCGTTACCGAAGATTTCTGCGTTCCGATTCTCGAGGCTGAGTCCGGCCTGAAGTGCGGTGATGATTTCACCGTCGGTTACTCTCCCGAGCGCATCAATCCCGGCGACAAGGTGCATACGGTTGACAAGATCATCAAGGTGGTCGGCGGTCAGGATGCGGAAACCCTCGATACAGTGGCGAAAGTGTATGAAATAGTTGTCACTGCGGGCGTTCACAGAGCCTCATCGATCAAGGTTGCCGAGGCGGCCAAAGTGATTGAAAATACGCAGCGCGATCTCAATATTGCGCTGATGAACGAGCTGGCCCTGATCTTTGATCGCATGGGCATACCCACGCATGAAGTTCTCGAGGCGGCCGGCACCAAATGGAATTTCCTCAAGTTTACTCCCGGCCTGGTTGGCGGGCACTGTATCGGTATTGACCCTTATTATCTGACTTACAAGGCTGAAAGCATTGGTTACCACCCCCAGGTGATTCTCTCCGGTCGACGCATCAACGATGGCATGGGCAAGTTTATTGCTGAAACGACTGTCAAGAAAATGATTGAGGCAGACAAGCCGGTCAAGGGCAGTCGCGTCCTGGTGCTTGGTTTAACCTTTAAGGAGAACGTCCCTGACATCCGTAACACCCGGGTCATTGACATTATTGAAGAACTGCGTACCTATGGGGTCAATCCCCTTGTGCATGACCCAATGGCAGACGCAGGTGAAACCTGGCATGAATATGGCATTAAATTGATTGACCTTCAAGACCAGGAACCTTTTGATGCTGTAATCTTTGCCGTACCGCACCAGGCGTTTATGTCTCTGTCGGTCGAGGACTTTAAAGTTCTTTCCAGTAACGGTAGCGGTCAGGGTGTTGTCATTGATGTCAAGGCGCAACTTGATCGCGTTGAAATAGAAGCAGCCGGGATGGTTTATTGGGCGTTATAAATCAGGGAAGAGTGATGCGAAGACCTCCGAAAACTACATTTATCAGTTCACGGCACAGGTTCTGTTAATTTCATAACATTAATTATAATTTGACATAATACGGTTTAATTGTATATAACTAGCGACAATAAGTCGCCATGACTACAAGTGTTTACCATATTTGGTCATGTTTCGTACCACACATGTCTCTAATGCATGAGAAGATCAGTTATGAATAAGTCTCTTTTGATGGTTTTTGTGGGTCTTGTCTGGGTCTTGTCGTTATCCGGTTGTGCACGCTATGATAAGCTGCCATCGGGTACAGTTATAGATGTAGGTGATGACAGCAGTGCAATCCTTGACCTGCAGGACGTCAAGGTGCAACCACCGACACCGGATGCAAAAGTTATCCACGAATACCGGGTCGGCCCGGGCGATGTGCTGGTTATTAATGTTCCCGGTCTCATCGACTCCCATGGATCAGATGAAAAAACCCAGAATTATCGCGGCTTCCGTGTTACGAGCAGCGGCAGGATCCTGCTGCCCCTGGTTGGCGCCATTGATGTCAAGGGCCTGACGATCGAAGAGATCCAGGCTGCTCTGACCAAGGAAATCAGGACATACATCAAGAAACCGATGGTGACTGTCGAGATTGGCGAGTTCAAGTCGCAGCCTCTCTACCTGCTCGGCAGGTTCAACAAACCAGGTCTGCATTATATGGATCGTCCAACTTCGGTTCTGCATGGTATTTCCATGGGCAATGGTCTGGATGGTACGGCCAACATGCGCAGCGCCCGCCTGCTGCGTTCCGAACGAGTCCAACCTGTCGATATCTACCACCTGCTGCATAACAACGACCTGCGCCAGAACGTGCAATTATACCCTGGCGATACCATCTTCGTGCCCGGCAATGAAGACCAACAGGTTTTTGTCTTTGGCACAGTCGGCAAACCTGGCCCGATCCCGATGGTGAATGGTAGCCTGAATCTCCTGCAGGCCATGAGTATTGCAGCTGTTGGCCGTCCGGGCGGGGACATGCGTTATTCCTATGATCAAGAAAAGGTTCGTATCATCCGTTCACTGTCACCGACCCATGGCCAGTTGATGGTGGTTGATCTCGGCAAGATGATGAACGGCCATGCCATGCCTATGCCCTTGATGAATGGTGACATCATTTATGTGCCGAGCACGCCGGTCGGGAGTTGGAACGAGGTGGTCTCGCAACTGCTGCCAACCCTTCAGCTTATCGCCGGAATTCTGCAACCCTTCGTGCAGATCGAGTACTTGAATGACAATTAAAGATCTGTTGTCTTGAGTCGTCGAACTAGTCTCAAATTTTGACAGCAAGGGCCGCCTGCCAGTTCGGTTGGGCGGCTCTTCAGTATCGTGCAAGTCATAACTCAGGTTAAGCTTGATTATGAAAAAAGCCACCGAAAATCTCTTGCCTGAAATGCATGATCCGATTCTCCTGCGCGCGATCAATATATTGCTCCGCAGGTTGAAGATCTTCTTCCTGATATTCTTCCTTTCGCTCCTGTTTGCGTGGCTATTCATTGCGCTACAGATTCCGGTTTACCAGGCTGTAACGACGATCGAGTTGCCTCAGTCAGGGACCCAGAGTCAAACCTCCGACGATGTCGTCGAAATTCTGCAGTCGCGTTCTCTGGCACACCAGGTTGTTCAGCGGATGAACCTTGACTGGCAGATTGCCAGCCTGTCACCAGGACTAGATGTCAAGATCGGTCGTTTTTCGATCTCCAGAAACATTTCGGGCCTACGCATTGTCCTGGAAGAGCCGCCAGCGTACAAAGTATCAGATCTCAGTGGCCGTTTTGTCGGCAGCGGTCGCAGCGGCGAACCCTTCCGAACCTCCGAAATCGACCTTCTGCTTGATGTCCGAAAAGGGCAGACCGGTCAGCAGTTGACTCTCGAATATCTCCCCAATGATGCACACGTCGAGGCACTTCTGGCCAACCTCAGTGTTGTTCCCTCGCAAGGTGATGGTAATATTGTCAAAATCATTAGTTATGGGTCAGATCCTGAACATACTCGTGATATCGCCAACGTTCTGGTTGAAACCTATCGTGCACAGCTTTCTGCCCAGGCAGACCGGTCATTGCGAGCCACCGATCGGCAGGTTGATGAAGCGCAGGACGCATTTGCTGCTGTTTCGAAGGAACACCGTGAATACGCTCAAAAGAGAGGACTTGATGAATTCCCCTCTGATACCGTGACTCTGGCCGATAATATTACGCGACTCGAACAGAATCGGTCACAGCTTACGGCCCGCCGCCAACGCGTTGATCGTGCCCAAAGTCAATTAAGACAGGCGCTTAGCGATGGATCGACATTCCTGCCACCACCTTTTGAAGAGTTTCCTCATATCTCAGAAATGTCTTCCGGTCTTGCTGAACTCAGGGCCAGGGAGAAGGCCCTTCTCATCGAATACACCAGTGCTTATCCAGAGGTTATTGAGGTTCAGGATGCGATCAGGAATGCACAGAAAGTTCTTCTGGCCCGCTACGCAGCTGTGGCCAATAACCTTGATGCAGAAATAGCCGGCCTGGATGATCAGATCACTCAAAGTATGGCTCTGACTGATTCCTTGACTGAAGCAGAATTGCACAGAATGGAGTTGAGCCGCACGACGCACATGGACATTCTTGCTTCGCTTCAGCAGCAGCAGCATTCTCTGCAGCTTAGGCAGGCTCTGGTTGCCGAGCAGGTTCGTGTCGTCGACCCCGCAGTCACACCGCGCTCACCCATAAAACCTGAGAAAGGGAAGATCCTGGCTGTTGGCGGTGCCATCGGAATCCTTCTGGGATTCTTGACCGTCCTGTTGCTCAGTGCGACGGATCGGCGCTTCAACACCGTCGCAGAAGTCCAGGCGAAGCTGAAGCTTCCGATCTACGGTGTCATCCCGCGAATTCCCGCTGTCGATGTCGGGCAGGGAATCCCGGTCGCTGTACAGCTGCCCAAGGCTCCGGTGGTCGAAGCTTTCCGGGCGTTACGAACCCGTCTGCATGCCGTGACATCCAGGGAAAAACACAAGATCATTCTGGTGACCAGCTCTCTTCCCGGTGAAGGCAAGTCAACCCTCTCTACCAACTTGGCAGTTGTTCTGGCACAAACCGGCGCCAAGATCCTTTTGATCGGCTGTGACCTGCGTCGTCCATCGTTGCACCAGATGTTCGGTCAAACCAATGTCCCCGGTCTGGTTGATCTCTTGAGCGAAGGAATGCAGGACGCCGTACGTCATATCGCCAGCCCTCGTATTGATTTTCTGCCCGCCGGGACCATACCTATGAACCCGTCGGAAATCCTTGCCTCCGGGCGAATGCGCAACTTTTTGGAAACAGTGCGGAGTCGCTACGATTACGTGGTGATAGACGCGCCACCGGTTCTTCCTGTGACCGATGCACAAATCCTCTCGCCCCTTGCCGATATCACCCTGGCAGTTTTGGAACCCTGCCGTGTACCGGAAAAGGCCGCGCTGCAGATGGTCGAATCGTTGCAGTCTGTTGGTGCCACGATTTCTGGCATGGTGATCAACGACAGGATGGGGCGCGGTTTCAAATATTACGGTTCATACAGCTACTATGGTAACAAGAATTACAGTGGCTACTATGGAGAAAATCCCGATGACCTGGTTGACGGACCGATGATCCGTACGGCCAGGAAAATCTGGGAGAAGCTGAACTACTGATCCGGCCCGTGGCCCTGCTTGTAACCATTGACTGTTCGGCCAGACAGCTCTGATAAATAAAAAAAAGCTCATGCCGAATAGTCCTAACCCATGAATATGATTATTCCCCCTGCTGTACAGGTGCTTTCCATATGTCCGAAAACAATTTAAATGAACTTCCTGCTAACGATGAAAAAGAAGCTCACCTGCTTGATTACCTGCACATCGTTCAGCGCCGGTGGAAAATTGCTTTTGTCATTTTTCTCCTGGCCTTTGCCGTAGTAACCATCAAGACTTTCCTTGCAACACCGGTCTATGAGGCAAATGTAACGCTCAGGGTCGGACTGAAGCCTGACACCTCACAGGAAGTCCTTGAAAAACGCAAAGAGCGTTACTATAGCATTGACTCTGAACTTCAGGTTTTAAGGTCAACCAGGGTCGCTGAGCGTACAGCTCAACTCTTACAACTCTCCTGGCATGTCAACGATGCCTCACAGGAATCTGCACTGCAAATCCGTCGACTGGTTGTCCCGGACAATATTGAGACGTTGTCACTCCAGGTCCTTGATGATGGCGGTTTCAAACTCTTTGCAAGCTCCGGAACGGTCCTCGCTGTAGGCCAAAGCGGTATCCCGTTTGTGGAAAATGTCGAAGGGTTGATCGAATTCAGTGGTGCCAAACCGGGAGAAGTCTATCAACTTGTGCGAATCTCTTCGGATCAGGCGGTTGGTATGATCAGACAGGGAGTGCGTGCCTACCCGGTTGGTGATCTGACTTCCATGATCGGCTTGTCTGTCGAGCGCCCTGATCCGAAAACAGCTCGCGACGTCGCCAATGCGATCGTCGCAGCTTATGCCAACCTGGATCGCGAACAGAAGGTCAAGGAAGCAGACACCATTCTTGAACTGATCAACCAGCAGCTGGCCTCTTTGGGAACACAGTTGAATGTTTCCGAACAGAACCTCCAGGAGTTCAAGATCCACAC
>CAZXBD010000381.1:0-1977 GCA_964638305.1 uncultured Geobacteraceae bacterium
GGAAGTGTCGCGCCTGGCCCGCAATAACGCCGACTGGTATCGTTTACTCGATCTCTGTAGCATCACTAACACCCTGATCGGCGATGACGACGGGATTTACCATCCCGCCCAGTTCAATGATCGCCTGGTCCTCGGCCTCAACAGTCCGAGTTCATAGTGCACCTGTTATTGAAAAATGTTTCGCTAAAGCTACTTTTTGATTATAGCGTATCGATTTTGAATCCAGGTAAAAGAAAATGGTTAGCCGGCCTTAATGCACACGGCGCTTTTCCTTTAGGTGTTCCTTTACGGTTGTGACAGGGATCTTGTGCCGACGAGCGATATAAAGCACATGGTGTTCTCGAAATTCTCTTCCATGTGCACTGCGAAGGCCCTGTTGATTCAGTCGATCTGCGATTTCTCCTACGGTGTGCTTCTGAGAAGATTCACGGATTTGCTCGATTACAGCGTCCGCGGTTTTTGGTGCCCACGCGCCGATTTTCAAGCGCTCTATCTGCCGTACCGTTACAGCACCTGAGCGCCAGGTAATTCGGATCTCAATCTTACCGGGAATCGTGACACCATCCAGTTGTACCTCATTGATCGCATAGCGAAGCAGTTGCTTCCTTTCCTGATTGGTTGTCGTGGGCGCATGCCAAACAGCAGGAAGATCCTTAGCAAACGCCTTCATTTCATCCATCTCCTGCTCTGTGACAATAAAGTGAGCCTCCTGCTCAGCCTTTGTATACGCCGTTTCCAGCTCTTGTAAGACCTCCAGCTTTTCGTTCCATCGACGTTCCAGTTCTACCGCGACAAGGCGATGATCCGGGTCTACCGCATCATATTGCCGCTGTGCCAACTGGACTTCGTACCGAGCTTGTGTCAGCTGCTGCTCCCATTGTTTCTTGAGCGTTTGCTTCTCTTCTTTCATTTTCTCTGCCGCTTTTATCGCCACTTCCAGTTGGGCCGGGGCCATGGCTTGAAGAAACAGGGAAACTACCACTTCATCGATCGGTTTTGAACTCATTGACTGACAGGTATGAGCCGCACCCTCTTTGTAGGCATGCGTACAGGAATAACTCGGTTTACGCCTCTCCTTGGCGGAGTAGGTGTTCACGCCCATTTTGGCACCACAACGTCCACACCAAACAAGCCCTTGTAGGAGAGCAGCCCCTTTTTTCACCGCACCTTTGGTCACCGACTTAAACCCGTTCTGCTGCAAACAACGGCGATTACTAAGATATTCATCCCAGGAAATATAGCCCTCATGATGATTCTTGATACAAACCGGCCAATCCTCTATATCTCGAAAACTGCATCGTGCCTTACCCGTCTTGACCGAGCGACTTGACGCATCATACTCGCACATTCCATAAACATAGGTACCGGCGTACCCAGGATTTTTCAACATCCTGAAGATGGCGCCAGGCGTAGGGTCCTTCCAGACCAGTTGGCCATGCTGGGGACCTCCCCGAACGCACACGGGAATTTTCAGTTTTTCCTGCCTTAGCGTTGTAACCACTTGACGACCTACACCGAAACGACGGAACAGGCTAAAGACATAGTCAATCCGCTGTTGAACTTGAATATTGGGATCCTTGACCCATTGCCCGTTGGCATCTTCGATGTAGCCGGTGGGAATCGACCGGCCAAGTTGTCCTTTTCTCGCCTTATTCCACCGACCCTCATACAGCCGGGTTTTCAAAGTAAAGAGCTCTGCCTCTGACAACGTCCCTTTCACACCCAGTAAAAGTCTGTCATTGGGCTCTCTCGGATCATAGACACCCATTTCATCGGCGATCAGCGTCTGTGTAATACTGCAGATCTCGATGAGTCGATGCCAATCACCACAGGAGCGTGACAGCCGGGAGGCTTCCAACATGAGTACGATCCCAATCTGCCCCTGTACGATCTCTGAGGCGAGTCGCTGAAAACCTTCACGGTGATCAGCCGAGGTCGCACTCAGCCCCTGATCTTCATCAATCGTATCAACAGCGC
>CAZXBD010000382.1:0-4219 GCA_964638305.1 uncultured Geobacteraceae bacterium
ATCCCTGAAAACTGACGTTGCCGAGTTGAGCCTGAAAGGGTGAGCGTTGCAGTCTCCCTTCCCTTATCCGCGCGGATAACGAGATATCGCTGATGTCCACCATCTTGAGCGGGATATGCGCAATGGCCAGTTCAATATCGGCATTGATGATCTCGACCGGCTTGGAGAGGACGGGCATGTCGATGGCGATACTCCCTGCAGCACCCTCATCAGAAACCTGATTGACCAGGGGAATCAGCACCTCGATGTCTGCAGGTTCCAGTTCTTCGAAGTGCCCTATCGCGTGCAAGAAGTCTGTCTGATCGTATCCGGACCAGTCCAGTTCAGCGCAGTGGATGGAACGCAATATGACGCCGGAGAACGTCTGGCACGTTACGTTAGATGACGAGGACCGGCCAATCTGAATGTCCGGCGCAGGCACAACCCATCTGCAGCCGACCCGCAGCTTTGCTCAGCGTAGGGCAGACTTTTTCTACGCACAACTGCCGATCAAGGGGCAACTGTAATCAGTGCCAGATACTCAAGGTAGAACGGCATGGTTATCGACCACTCGTGGGACCGTTAATGCTGGTCGTCCTTACCCTGCCGGACCACGATCAAAATGGCGAGCGCCGTCGGCGCTGCTACCAGTACAGCTAGAAAGGTCATAAATTCGACAGACATCACACTCTCCCCAATTCAAATAAACACTATTTCGTCACAGAACTGCAAAATCGATACCACTCCATAACTTGCTGGTTTATGCAAAACAGCCACGATTTTTTGACGAATTGAACGGTTAAATTCCGTTTTGAACTCAATAAACCGCCAAGGTTTTGTCGAGCAGGCACAGCCTGCTCCAGTGGAACAGACTTGATGCGACACAACTCACATAAATGGCCAAAAGCTTGAAGCACGCAGTGAATGAAGACTTGAGTTTTCAGGCCTGGAGCAGTCCGCGACTGCCGCGGACAAAGACATCAGTTGGAACGTTTGTTTCTGTACATACTGGAATCTGCATTCCGAATCAGGGTATCGATATCCGTACCAGGCTCCGGATATATGGCTGATCCAATGCTAATGCCCAGCTTTATCGATTGAGAATTCAAGGGCTGGCTGTTGAGGAAGCCGATATTCACTCCCAGCACCTGTCTGGATTGCGCTTTGCAGGGCTCCATAAACACAATCACCAGGTCGTAAGGCACTCCCTGTGTTATGTAGCCATCTTTTAGCACTCACTCATTATTACTGCGAATTATTATGATTGCTCTTGAGCCTCGTTAAGATCTACGTTCGAAGGACGATATATCCGGATAAGCCATTTGTCTCCCGGCTTCAGCAGGCGATCCTGCTTCCTGTCAATTACAACGGGTCAAGGCATGTTTAAACGCCCTTCCGCTAGCGATGATCGCTCTTTCCATGGGTTCATTGCGGTATTTTTCGGCACATTTCTTATCGCAGCCTTCTCAATCAGCGAAGGCATATATATCACAGAGCGTTCAAGCGAATCCGCCAATCACCAAGAGCAAGTCCAAGAAGAAGTTAAACACCTTCGTAGCGCACAGCACACCGGCGATGAAGCAGATCAGTATGCCGACAATCTATTGGTTCACTTCAGATCCGGTGGAATATGTGATACCTACTCATCCATGATACGGCGATTTGCCGATAGCGCATCACCGGTTAATATTCGTATAACTAAAATGGTCAAGGTTATGGGTAAAGCACATCAACATAGCTGCGTACGATATTAGACGCTCTGGGGCAATGCTTGCCAAAGGACAACGCATTCAAACTCCTTAATATGCGTCATACGCGCTGACTCTCTGTATTCGGCGATTGCGAAATACCCTCCTTACCCCTTAACGAGATTAGCGTCGAATCGCACCACCACGCCTTATATGGCATGATATTTCCTGTCATGGATGGTTTCAGACAGATTGAATATTCTAATGTGGCGTCAAATCCAAAGGCCAGCTGTAGACTCCTTCAATTGCAGCTTACCGAGTCGAGGAAAATGAACCAACGCGAGAAACGACTTAATGCAGTACAGGTGGAATAGGGGATATCCATGGCCAAGTACTCTAAAAAGCGCCAACTATCAGAAACAAGCCACGACGAAGCCATGCAGATCGCCCGCGGCACACAACGTCCCGGACAGAGCAAAGAACAGACAAAGCTAATCGCTCAAGGGATTCAAAAGGGTATCGAGCAATACAAGAGACGGCAAAACGCCAAGGCCAGAGAGTTAGATAAGAAACTGAAGAAGGCCAATCAGCAGCTAGCGTCTCCTGAGGCGCGCGAAGTTGAGGTTCAGGAGAGGGTGGTCCACAGGCAACACTGGTTACCCTGGGCGTTGCTGGTCCTCAGTTGGCTGGCTGTAGCGATTTATTGCTTTGTCTATTGAGAGATATTGCTTAACTCTTGCGCCGGCAGGATCGGTGAAAGACCGCCATCCCAGCCCTGTTTTCAGACTCTGCAGCTTAATTGCCCGCAAACAGGCATGGAAATCTAAATAAAACTCACAAAAAAGCCGATAGGTTCGATGGAGTATAGGGAAGTCTCCATCATATGAAGCTTCATCACAAATTCGTAAGCTACATGCTGATAATCGCCAGTGTTCCGCTGGTACTGGCGATGTCGCTGGCACTCTGGCAGAGCAGCAGTCAGACCCACGCCTTGACCATTGATATCGTCCAGGGTTACCTGGAAGCAGGTGCAAATGACCTGTCCGGATTTTTCAATGCGCGAAAATCGGAAATCAACGCCTACGCCCAATTCCCGTTACTCAAGAGTATGGACTTTCAATCCATCCGACCTCTCCTGGTCGACGAATTGACCCGGCACGGTGGCACCTGGGAAAAATTCATCCTCGGTACCGCAGACGGCAGTTTTTATAATACGGCCGGAGGTAATCCCTCGTTAGGGGGTCTGCGCAGCTTTGACGATCTGGACCCCGATGCAAAACCGAAAACGATCGCCAAACGCGATTACTGGAAAATGACTGTTGGTGACAACGAACAAAACCAACACAGAGTCTATGTTTCCAATCCGATGATTTCCTATACGACCGGCGCCAAACAAATTGTCGTCGCCGCCAGCATACATTCACACAACGGCGATACCGTGGGCATGATTGGTGGCGCTCTGCCCTGGATCAACTTTGAAAAACTGATCCAGACAATCTTCGACGACATCATAAAACATCGCAATTGGGACTCCCGTTTCTTCCTGATCACCTCAAAAGGCATCTACTGGTATCACTGGGACCCGTCTTATGTCGTACACCTGGAAAAGGATGAGCAGGGCCAGGCGATATTAAACGAAATCGGTGAAAAAGTTGCGTCTGTCCGAAAAATAACCGAGGAACCTGTTGCAGAACTGGCCGCCGCCGGCAGCAGGATGATTGCCGGTCAGAGGGGGCACACACTATTCACTGACCCGCAGAGCGGAGAGGAGTTCTATCTTGTATATGCACCGGTTGAGGCTGCCGCCTACTCGGTTGGCCTGATCGTACCTAAAAAACAGATGATAGCACCGGTCACAGATCTGCAGTCAATGTTTGCAGTGATACTCGGCCTCGCTCTGCTCATGGTCGTTCTGGTGTCATGGCTGCTGTCAAAAAAGGTAACCCGCCCCATCACCACATTGAACGGCAAGATCAAGGAAATCAGTGACGGCAACAACAAGACCAGTCTTATTCCCGACGGAGACGATGAAGTTGCGGAACTGGCCGATTCTTTCAACACCATGGTCAACTCGATCACGGCGCGTGAGAACTCCCTCAAAGAGAGCGAAGAACGGTTTTCGCTGGCCATGCAGGGGGCAAACGACGGCCTGTGGGATTGGAAGTTAACCAGCAATGAGGTGTTCTTCTCGCCACGCTGGAAATCGATGCTGGGCTACGAAGCGGATGAACTGGAGGACAGCCCGGAAAGCTGGCAGGAACTTGTGCACCCGCTGGACATGAAAAATCTGTCGTCGCTTCTGGAAGAGTTTATCAGCGGCAAACGTGACAAATACGAAGTTGAATTCCGTATGCGTCATAAGAACGGACACTGGGTCAATATCCTGTCACGCGCTTTCGCTGTCAGAGACCAGGCGAACAAGGCGATGCGGCTGGTCGGAACCCATGCCGACATCAGCGAACGGCGGCGAACGGAAAAAGAAATCAAGGAACTCAACGAAAAACTCGAAGAACGTGTCCAGCAACGCACCATTGAGCTGGAATGCGCCGTCA
>CAZXBD010000383.1:0-31807 GCA_964638305.1 uncultured Geobacteraceae bacterium
TCGTCTTCACAAACGACTCAAGGCTTGCCAGAGGGCTTCCCCCTTCGCCAGTAAACTCTATATCGGTGGGTAATTCTACCGGCAAGTCCTTTTCAGGGACAGGAACGGTCCCACAGCTATCACAGTAAACAACAGGAATAGGGGTCCCCCAATATCGCTGTCTGGAGACCAGCCAGTCACGCAAGCGATAGTTGACTGATCTCTGCCCGGCATCTTTTGACTCAAGGAATTCCGAAACTTCCTGCTTTCCGGTTTCACTGTCCAGGCCATCGAATTGCCCCGAGTTTACCATCAAACCGGAACCTTCCCAGGCTTCCTCCATGGTGGCGGGGTCAAGGCTTTCATCAACAGGGTTGATAACCACCTGAACGGGCAGGTCGTATTTGCGCGCAAACTCGAAGTCGCGCTGATCGTGAGCAGGGACCGCCATAACAGCGCCGGTGCCGTAGCCCATTAGAACAAAATTGGCCAGGAACACCGGGATCTTCGATCCATTTGCAGGGTTAATGCAATAAGAACCGGTAAAAACTCCCTCTTTATCATATTCTTCGCTCGATCGTTGAGCCTGGTCGACAGTCTGAACTTTACGGACAAATGCCTCTACTTCCGATCGTTGCTCAGGTGAGACAAGAGACTGGACCAGAGGGTGTTCAGGTGCCAGGCTCATAAAGGTGGCACCGAACAGCGTATCAGGGCGAGTAGTAAAAACACGGACCTTCTCGTTGCTGCCGGCTACCACAAAATCTATCTCACATCCGGTGCTTTTACCGATCCAGTTGCGCTGCATTGTCAATACAGACTCGGGCCAACCGGCCATTTTATTGGTCCAGTCGAGCAATTCTTCAGCGTAGGAAGTGATGCGAAAGAACCACTGATCGAGTTCTTTCTGCTCAACCTTATTCTCACAACGCCAGCAGCATTCTTCCTCGACCTGTTCATTGGCGAGCACCGTTTCACACTGCGGACACCAGTTGACAGCGGCACTCTTTTTGTAAGCCAGTCCCTTTTCCAGCATTTTCAAGAAAATCAACTGTTCCCATCGATAATAATCGGGTTCGCATGTCGCCAGTTCCCGATCCCAGTCGTAAGAAAGCCCCATGCGTTTGAGCTGAACACGCATATTGGCAATATTCTCCCTGGTCCAGACTGCGGGGTGTGTTCCATGTTGAATTGCAGCATTTTCCGCGGGCATGCCAAAAGCATCCCACCCCATTGGATGCAAGACATTATAGCCCTGCAACCTCTTGAAGCGGGCAACCACATCGCCTATGGAATAGTTACGGACATGTCCCATATGTATGCGACCGGAAGGATATGGGAACATCTCCAGAAGATAATATTTTGGCTTGTCATGGTTCTCGGAGACTTTCCAGACCTGGTTTTCAGACCAATAGTCTTGCCAACCACGTTCAATCTCCAGCGGTTTATAACGCTCCTGCATACTTCCTCCACACTTGGAGAGTCTCGGACAAGGAATTGATCTACGTTAAACAGTCCGACGACTCCAGGTACTTCACTACCTGAAACATGAAAACCGGCATAAGCCGGTTATTATCACGGGTAATGCCCGGGTTAATGAGCTGCCTTGGATAGCAGCCATCACCTGTAAGGCCAGTTTACTTGGCTCGATAAGTGATGCGTCCGCGGCTGAGATCATAAGGGGAAAGTTCCACTGTCACCCTGTCTCCCGGCAGAATACGAATGTAATACTTACGCATTTTTCCTGAAATATGCGCCAGAACAACGTGCCCATTATCAAGCTCAACTTTAAACATTGCATTCGGCAACGGTTCGATTACACTTCCTTCTACTTCAATGGCTTCTTCTTTAGACAAACTGGCCTCCTGGTTTCCTTACATGTATTTGTAGATCAGACGTTCATTAATTTCTTTACCGTATCCAGGATTTTCATGGTCTGGATCGGCTTGGTGATATATTCATTCGCACCCAGGGCCAGCGCACGTTCCCGGTCTTCTGTCGCCCCTTCAGTGGTGATTACAATAATCGGCGTGTCCTTGTAGTTCGGATCATTTCGGACCATGCTCACCAGTTTCAAACCATCCATAATCGGCATATTGATATCGGTCAGGATGAGATCAAATTTTTGCGCACTCAATTTTTTCAAACCGTCCACGCCATCGTTGGCCTCAACGATTTTGAATCCACGTATACGTTTCAGTGCAAAAACGATCAGCTGTCGCATGGTGGGCGAGTCTTCAACAACAAGAACGTTATAGCTAGTCATGGAACATCTCTCCCGTTACTTGGTCAACAAGTCAATAAAACCTTGTATAGTCGACAACTTACGCTCAGAATCGGAATACATGCGAGACGAGAAAACCGCCGTCGCAGCGTGGCCGGCCAGCAAGGTGAAAAGCTCATAATCGACGTTGGTGAATTCATCTTTCTGCTCAAACAGTTTGTAGATAGAAATTACGCCAATGACATGTTCCTTGATTTTGAGCGGAATGCAGACGATCGGTTTCTCAAAATCCTGTTCATAGCCTTCCATTGATTCGATAAAATAATTTTCGCCGGACTGGACAGCTTCACCAATGATTCCATTGCCAACCGCAACAGAGGGCAACGCGGACGTCTCTACACCCTCGCTGGCGACAGGCTCCAGACGGTTGGTCTTCTCATCCAGAAGCAAAACGCCAAATTCTTCCGCACCAATCAGGTTTATAACAATTTCGAGGATGATCTGCAGGACTTCCTTGAAATCAAGAGTAGAATGCAGCTGGTAGGAAGCAATGTAGAGATTGGCGAGCATGTTGTTCTCTTCTTCAATCTCAACATAACGATTTGCAAAGTTTTGGTTTTCCTCTTCAACCAATTTGATCTGGCCCAGGATTTCTTCCTTCTCCTGTTCCAGAGCTTCGATCTTTTGTTTCAGGGCCAGGGTATCGGGAGATTCGGCAACCAACTCCCCCCCCTTCTCCTTGAGCGTTTCCTCGAGTTTAACTACGCGAAACCTGAGCCGCTCGTTTTCTTTGAGAAGGTCCTGCGTGAACTCGGCCCCTTTCTTAAAAACCTGCAGAAATTCATCCGCACGGCTAACAGTATCTTTTTCATCATCATGATTGCTCATGCATAAACTCCTCTGTAATAAATCCCGGAGGCCTCATTAATCAGTCATCTACTGCAAGCACCTGGCTAAGTCCTGCACGCGACCAGTTAAAACCGTGGAATGATAACAATCCTGGCCAAAAATATCCAGCGTTAATAATCGCTGAAACCCGCCGGGTGCTTCAACAAACACCTGACTGCAAACCCTAACCGCAATGGCGCAGGATTTCCTTACACACGGAAGGTAAAGGGACCACACGATCAACCAGTCCTGTCGCTATGGCCGTTTTAGGCATACCAAAGACAACACAACTCTCTTCAGCCTCGGCAAAAACAGTACCGCCACGCTCTTTCACGGCACATACGCCCTTGGAACCATCATTGCCCATTCCGGTAAGAACGACGCTTAGCAAGCGACTACCAAAAATTGAGGAGGCACTGGAGAAAAGGACGTCGACTGAGGGCAGGTAACGTTGCTGCTCCTTCGGCTCGGTTATTTTAGCAATGATCTCGCCGTCCTTTGATATAAATTCCAGGTTTTTACCTCCGGGTGCAATCAATACCTCTCCGGGGGTCACCCGGTCACCAATTGCGGCCTCACGAATCGAGAGAGCGGAAAAACGGTTGAGTCTTTCTGCAAAAGCACGGGTAAAATCCGGCGGCATATGTTGGGCTACAGCGAACGCAACTGGAATTTTATGCTGAATAGCTGAAAAAATATTTTGCAATGCAGGAGGACCGCCGGTTGATGAGCCGATAACAACCATGCGAAAATCCTGACAGGAAGCCTCTGTAAGAGCACCAGTCTTTGCCTTGCGTTTCGATGTCTTGCCAAGCTGCCGGGTGATCGCATTGCTGCTAACCATCACATTTTTCAAGTTGGCAGAAGCCACCTCTCTGACTTTCATCAGAAGCTCTTCCCGAATATCCATCAAAACTGGGGAAATACGTGAAGACGGTTTTGGTACGAACTCTACCGCTCCTAGTTCCAGCGCCTTGAAAACATCTTCATCGTCAGATTGTGAGGATACAACAATAATGGGCGTAGGTTGCTTATGCATAACAATGCGCAGGAGAGTAAATCCATCCATACGCGGCATTTCCAGATCGAGTGTAATCAGGTCAGGACGCAGATCGATTACCTTGCGCAGACCATCTTCACCATCACAGGCGTATCCGACAACCTCGACATTTGGCAAGGATTCGAGCATTTTCACAATGGTCCGCCGATTAAAAGCGGAGTCGTCAATTACTAGCACTCTCAGCTTATCGGAAATCATAACAGACTCCCGGCGGCCGATTTCGCGTTCAAAGGCTTCTGGTAGACCATGTCATGCTTGAAATGTCTCAAGTGGAAAGAGGTGCTGAGATTTATCAGGGATTCTGAATGCCCCAGCAACAGGAATCCTTCCGGGACGAGTCTTTGAAAGAAGTTTTCTATGACGCTTTTTTTGCCAGGCTGATCAAAATAGATGATGACGTTGCGGCAGAATATTGCATCCATTTTACCCAACAAGGCAATTCGGGCGGTATCAAACAGGTTCAGATGACTGATTGAAACCAGGTTTCTGACTTCGTCTTTGACACGCGCCTTACCTTCATGTTCAGTAAAAAAACGCTTTTTCTGCGAAAGCTCTGTGCTGCGAAACGAAGCCTCGCCATAAACCCCTTCGCGCGCCATATGCAGAACGCGTTGGCTGATATCAGTGCCGATCACTTCTACTCGCCAGGAGTTCAACCAGGGCTGGTCCAAAAGGAGCATCGCGATGGTATAAGGTTCTTCGCCGGAGGAGCAACCGGCGCTCCAGATACGCAGAGTCTTCTGCCCCTCCTTCTCCTTACGCTTGCGTATTTCCGGAAGGATCTCTTCAACAAAGGTCTTCAGCTGAAAGTCCTCGCGGTAAAAATAGGTCTCGTTGGTTGTCAACTGGTCAATAACTTCAGATAGCTCCTGGTCCTTATTCGGGTTATAACGCAAAAAATAATAATAATCCTTAAACGTCTTCAGGTTGTGCTGCTGCAACCGCTTACCGAGACGTTTTTCCAGCAAGTATTTTGAATCATCTGTAAAATTCAGACCACAATGCTGGTAGACGAAATCACGCAACAAGCGAAACTCATCCGCACTCATCTTTATTTCAGGTGTAATAAAAAGCATATACTGGGTCAGTTCAACGGTAAGCTGTCAAGCAGGCTGGTTAACTGTTGACGTACCACTTCCTCGGTTTCGACAACCAATCTGTTTTCCAGCAGCTGTTTTGCCTCAGCACCAAGTACTTCAACAGAGCTTCGGGCTATTTGTGCACGAACCGCCCAGAAGGGGTGGTTGATCAACCTGTCAGCATGAGACTGGAGCCATTCCGCCGCGCTGTATTGGGTCAACAGGTTCATGGCCGTCGTCACAACTTCCTCATCAGGGTGGTCCAGGGCTGCTATCATCTGCGGGGTCGCATCGGCACCAGCTATAGTGGCCATGGTTTCAAGAGCGGCAATGCTGACCAGGCCGACAGGGTCGGTCAGGGCCTGCTCTACCAGAGCACGGCTGCGAATGCCAGCAATCCGACCCAGACCGCGCACGGCTGAAGACCGGACCCAGAGGTCCTCGTCCTGCAAGGCAAGCTGCAGGCCATCGAGAGCGGCTTCATCATCGCATGCAGCAAGGATCTCAACAACAGTTCGCCGCACATCGGCATCTTCATCTGTCAACGAAAGCAGCAGAGTGCTGATATGGTCACCTACCTCATATCTTTCAAACACCTTGACTGCAGCCCTTCTCACTTCAGCAGAAGGATCCTTGAGGGCCATACCCAGGGCTTCCAGAACAGCAGGGTTGTCCAACTCTCTCAGGACCGTCACGGCAAACATCCTCTGCACAGAGTCACTGTGACTCAAAACCGGCCGTAATGCGGCAAATGTCTCGCTGGAGAACCTTTGCCCAAGAGATATCAGCGCCTGCGCTGTGGCGTCACGAACTTCGCTGGATTCGCTTTGCAGGCATTCAACCAGGTCCGGCAGCATCGACACCGCACCCAGTTTACCGAGTGCGTACGCTGCCATCCTGACCATTTGCGTGTCATCATCGTGCAAACCCTGCTGCAGTAACGACAAACCATCGACACAGCCTGATTCACCGAACAAATAAGCAAGATAAGCACGCTGATTCCCTGCTACGGACGGCCAGGTGTCAATTAGAGACTGGGGGTTGGCGCTACCGATGTCAACGAGTGCTGTCATCGCTTCCTGCTGGAGAGATTCGTATTCAAGCAACTTCAACAAAGGGGACACAGCGTCAGCGGCACCAAGCCAACCCAGGATCCGTATTGAAGCACGCTTGAGGTTATCATTGTATTCATCATCGAGATAACCGGAAACAACAGCCGCATAGGGACCCTGTTCGACTTCGCCGAGTTGCTGTCTGACCTCTTCCGGATATCGATCGAAACTCTCCATAAGTGCGAGAGTTGCTGCTTCGCGCACATTACGCATCGGGTCTTTCAAGGCAGCAACCAGCTCGCTGACGGCAGAGGCATCTCCGGCTTTACCAAGGCAGTCAACTAGAGCTTTGCGTAACAATTTTTCATCTTTATATGCAAGCAAGGCTGTTAAAGGAACCGGCGCTGAGATCCGGCTCAAGGCATCCAGGATAGTAAATTGCAGCAAAAGGTCAGGGAAATGCATTGCTTTGAGAAGAGCAGGAACAGCTTCGGCAGTTTTTAACTTTCCGAGGTTTTCTGCGGCGGCAGCCCGGACATTGCTATCTTCATCTTCAAGCCCATTGATCAACGATGGAATGGCTACCGGGTCGGCAATATCACCCAGGATGTCGATTATAAATTTGCGCACATCATGATCAGGGCAGTCGGCATGGTCGAGCAGCATCGGCACTGTTTCCCTACCCATTCGGGTCAGTATTTCAATAGCTGCATTGCGTAGCCCGGCGTTCTCTTCAGCATGTAGGAGCTCTATGATCTCAGCTACCATTTCACGACTTGCCGGCAGCTTCAAAAAGAGGTCTATCGCTTCCTTGCGAACACGCCAGCTATCATCCCCGAAAGCTTTGACAACCAAGTCAAGATCATCGACATTTCCACAAGCGGCCAAGTCGCGAACGCCCTGTAAGCGAACTTCTTCATCAGACGAATTCAATGCATTGGTGATATGGTTGAGGTTTTCCAATGTCCTCTCCTGATTAAGAACCTGTTCTCGAGAGATAGATAAAAAGACAAACAATAAAAAGATTTAGCTCAGAGCCTTTAACTCCAAGCTTTAAGTTCTTTCAAGCGTCTAATTCTTTACGTCGTTTTTCAAGAAGGTCGAGAAATGCTGCTTCTAAAATTTTACTGTTTTGTATCTCTGGGCTAGGAAACCGTTCACTGAACAGACGTCGGGCTTCCTTGATTTCGGTGGCAAGCAGTTCCGACCAGTTGCCCTCAACAATCCCCTCATCAATACGGTCTTGATAATAAAGGGAAACATCGGAGACTATGATCCTGGCAAGCCTTTCTGCGCGGGATCGTTCTGGTAAATTATCAGCAGACACCTCGTGGTCTTCCGCCGTCTGGATTTCCTTGTTTACCGATTCAATGAACTCCAATGATTGCGACGCAACCTCAGACGAAGTCAAACGTTTACCGGCTTCTTCAACCTCACCATTTCCTGCCAATCCCGTAGCGGGAGTAGCATCAACCAGCAAACGATTGATTTTGAGTATCAGATCGTCTGGAATATGATGTTTTTCAATGTAGTCGTCAGCACCGTAGAGTGAGCTCGGAAAGCGCTTGTAAGCAGCCTTATTATAAACGGAGGACAAAAGCATAACCCTTACATTCTCGAGCCCGGGGCGACGCCTTATCTTTTCAACCACCTCGAAAGCATAAAGGCCCTCAAGAGCAACGTCCACAACTGCGACACGGGGCCGCATTGCATCCATGGCAGCAAGAGCTTCCGTACCATTATGACCAAGAACGCACTCAAAGCCGGCATTTTCGACCAGAGTTCTGACTGTGCCACAAAGTTCAGGGTCGCTATGGGCCATCATCACTGACACTTTATTGTCAGGTTGCACGGCAGTATCACGCGGCAACTCGACAGTGAAGGGGCTGCGGCAACGAGCACAACGCAATGTGACCCGTTTCCCGGCCAGCTTTTCGCGATTGAGCCGAAAACGTGCGGCGCAGGAAGGACATTTTGCAATCATCTATTGTAACCTCAAAGGGAATACGAATAGCTCACAGTCGTACATCTCAAGACTGAGCAATCGAGTTTTGTTCCTGACTTAAATTCTGCAGGGCAATTTTCTCATCGGTCGAGAGGACTTTTTCCAAATCGATCAACAAAATCAGGTCGTCATCACGGCGAGCCACGCCAAGAAAATAATCGGCCTGGGGGCCCTTGATAAACTGGGGCGCCGGTGCAATCTCCTTACGCCCGAAACGTTTGACCTCTGTCACTTCGTCAACCAGTAAACCGATAACTTTGCCGGCAAGCGCACTTATCACGATACGGTTTTTGCGATCCTCTTCCCCTACGGTTTGATCAAAACGTTTACGCATATCGGCAACAGGAATCACTTCACCACGCAAGTTTATGACTCCTTCAATAAAGGACGGCGCCTTGGGAATAGGAGTCAATCTTTGCGGACGAATTATTTCCTTGATTTTCATGATGTCCAGGGCATAAAGCTCTGGTCCAACCCTAAAACAGGCCAGTTGGATTTCCTGACGCAACTCTTTTTCAGCAGTCTCAGCCATGGACATTTCTCTTCCTGTCGCCATCATCTCTATTCGATAAATCTCTGGATGGTTTCGATGACCATGGCCGACTTAAATGGTTTCGTAATGTACCAATCAGCACCAACCTGCTCTCCACGCGCCATATCCTCACGACTCTTCTTCGCCGTCAGCATAACCACGGGAATGTCCTTGGTCTCGACATCCGCCTTAATCCTTCGGCAGACTTCGAAACCATCAATTTCCGGCAGCATGATATCAAGCAGAACCAGGTCTGGCTTAACCTTGGCGATAGCATCAAGAGCCGCCTGACCATCACCGACACCGTGGACATCATACCCTTTTGAAGTCAGCAGAATGCTTTCAAGTTTGAGCAGGCTCTCTTCATCCTCAACGATGAGAATTTTTTTCTTTATCACAAGTGTCTCCTTTCAAAGCGGCTCTTTTATATCGATGTTTCAACGTCTAGTACACTATGTAAATTCAGTAAAATGATCATACGGCCCTGGCAGCGGCCCAGGCCTGAAACCATGTCACGATCCAATCCCGACAATACCCCTGGAGGAGGCTCCACTTCCTCATCATAAAGGTTGACGACCTGATTAATGCTGTCAACCATAAGCCCGACGGTAACATCCTCTTGACGGCAGACGACAATACGGGAGAGTGCGGTCACCTCTGCAAGGCCAAGGCCCAACCTCTGACGCAGGTCGAAAACGGGCACGACGACACCTCGCAACGAGATGATTCCGAGAATAAAGCCAGGAGCTCTGGGGATATCGGTAAATTCTCTGACCTTTATTATCTCGCTAATTTGCTTGATGTCCAGAGCGTATTCTTCGTCAGCAAGACGAAAAGCAAGATACTGATGACTGAGCCGCCCGTGGCTATCGGTCTGAACCTCAAGCAGGTCATCACAAGACTCATCCGTCGACAGGGCAAACTCTTCCGCTGCGCCAAACAGTCGATCAAGCCCATCGGTGACATCCAGACTTACAGGGCCCTCCGGCTCAAAGATGGCCTCGGGCTCAACAACGACCGGCGCATCATTCGTTACAGCTTCATCCTCAAAAGATTCGGGAACGTCCCCGAGGTCAGATGGCACCTTATTTTCGGGTGCATTCTCATCCAACTTGGATTGTTTTTTTGCTTTTTTACGTATTTTAGCAATATCCATAGTCTATATCCGGGCTCACTTTAGAGGACCAGCATCAAGCTCCATCAGTACAGCTTCCATCACAGATTTTTCTATCTTCTCTTCTCCGCGACCAAAACATTCAAGCAGGGCAAGGGAAGCAGCATGGTTTATCATGCGCGGCGTCCCAGTAGAGTATGCGTAGACAGCCTCTACTGCAACAGCGCTGAACAGACCAGGCCGTCCTCCCGCTTTAATAATTCTGAAATCAAGGTACTCAGCCGTTTCTTCAAGATTGAGTGGTTTTAGATCGTATTGCATGCCAATCCGCTGTCGTAACGGTTCGTAAGCACGGTGTTTGAGTCGACGGGTCAACTCCGGTTGTCCCATAAGCACAACACTGATCAAATTGCGATCGTCCAGCTGAAAATTGGTCAACAACCTGATTTCATCAAAAGTTTCCTTGTGCGGTACCAGTTGCGCCTCATCGATAACGACGACTGGCGTCATGTCCTTTTCGTAAAATTCAAAGAGGGTCTTACCTATCTGCTCAAGCAGATCCACCTTGAAGCGTGCCGGCTTCTCAACGCCTAGATGACGGGCCAGACTAGAGAGAAATTCCAGAGGCGTCAGGCGCGGGTTAATCAGGCAGACAACCTTGAAGCTGTCATCAAGGGCATCCATCAGTGCACGCGACAGGGTTGTTTTACCACAACCAATTTCACCTGTCAGCAGGACCAGGTCCCTTTCCTCAACCGCGTACTGCATACGAGCCAGCGCTTCACGATGACCACGGCTTAAAAAGAGGAATCGGGGGTCCGGAGTTTTACTGAACGGTCTTTCTCTCAGCCCGAAATAAGTCTCATACATTGAGTGAAGACTCACCACGCAAAGCTTCTGTCATCAGACCGGCAACATCAAGCACCAGAATGGTCTTTTGGTCACCCATTTCAGCCGCCCCTGCGATCCCCTTGACGAATGAGAGAGCTTTGCCAAGAGATTTTATAACAACATCCTGCTGACCAAGAAGCTCGTCAACAACAAATCCCATTCGCTTTTCAGCAAGGCCTACAACAGCAACAAAAAGTCGATGATCATCCTTGTCCGGAGAAGTCAAAGCGAAAACCTGGTCGAGACGCAGTAGCGGCACCGTACTATTTCGTAATTCGATCACTTCGCGCTTTTCGACCGTCTGAATGACATCGGCATCGAGCATCAAAGTCTCGAGGACAGAATTGATCGGGATAGCATATGTCTTTTCACCGACCCGAACAATCAGAGCCTTAATGATTGCCAGGGTGATCGGCAGCGTAATGATCATACTGCTGCCCTGCCCCTCCTGACTTTTAACCTCAATCATTCCGGAGAGTGCAGAGATATTGTTTTTAACGACATCCATCCCCACACCGCGCCCGGAGAGGTCACTGACTTCATCCTTGGTTGAGAACCCTGGTGCAAAGAGCAAATCATAGGCCTCTTCTTCACTCAGCACATGAGAATCTGCAATCAAGCCCTTCTCAATGGCCTTGTTGCGGACCTTTGCTTTATCGATGCCGCGACCATCATCATGAACCTCAATAACAACGTGATTGCCTTTTTGTGAAGCCCAGAGTTTCACCAACCCTCGCTCCTGCTTGCCTGCAGTAATCCGCTCTTCCGGGAATTCCAGGCCGTGATCTATCGCATTACGAATGATGTGCATAAGCGGATCGGAAACATCTTCAATGATCAGTTTATCCAATTCGGTGTCAGCACCACGGATATCAAGGTCAACCTTTTTGCCCTGTTCGTTGGAAACCCGCCGCACAATTCGATTCATTTTTTCAAAAAGTTGGCCAACCGGAACCATGCGTACGTCCATCACTGCCTTTTGCAGTTCATGCAGGCGACGTTCCAGCATGCGCGTTGATTTGGTCAGATCCGTCGCCAGCTCCTGTTCCTCGGTTCCTTTCAAACGATCGCCAATATTGGCAATTGCACTTTTGGAAAGAACCAGTTCACCAACAATGTTCATCAAAAGATCAAGCTTGTCGATATCAACCCTGACCGTACGGCTGATCGATCGAAGAGAGCGGCCTCCACCAGAATCCTCAACCTCGGCAGGTGAGTCTGGCTGGATCGTCTCTACACTCTTTACAGTCTCGGCCTCTGGCTCTTCAAGAACAAAAGTGTCCGGTTCAGGCGAAAGGGAAGCAGGGGCAGCAGCGCCATACGTGTGAGCATCAAGATCCTCACGTCCTAACAGCAAATCAACGTCTTTCAGATCAAGTTCGCTGCCAAAAAGGATCTGAAAAGCGATCCGTTCGCCTATCTCGCCCGCCGACGGCAGGGTACTGACCACTTCACCATGTTGTTTGAGTTGCTGGGTGATTTCAGCAAGCTCCTGATCAAAACTGGACAGATCAAAATCCAGACGCAGCAGATGAATATGCCGTCCTTTGCGAACATTTTCCAGGAGTCGGTGCTCTTCATACTCAGTCAGCACATTCAGTACCGCTGAATCGATCTGCAGGCCAGCCAGGGGGTCAGTTTCACCCTGTGCGCTGCCCTCGGAAGCCTGGTTGATCTGGGTCAAAATAGGTGTAAGATCGACGGTAAAGCTCTCATCACTGCTTTTGCCGTCAATAAGTTTGATCAAAACGTCAAGAGAGCTGAAAAGAATATCAACAAGAGGTTGGTTAAAGGGAACCTTTCCTAGACGCAAACCGTCCAGAAGGCTTTCCATGGAATGAGAGAGCTCTGACAGGTCATCAAAACCGAACATTCCGGCCAGACCTTTTATTGAGTGGGCACCGCGAAAAATACCATTGAGAACTTCGGGATCACAATCACCTGAATCAAGTGAATCTGCCAATTTGACCAGATCAAGATTGAGCGCACCGATAATTTCTTCGGTTTCACTGATGAAATCTTTGAGGGCCTGAGAAGAGCTTTCGTCGGACAAGTTTACCTCCGTATGACAAGGGTCAGTCGGTGATCACAAAAGCCTGAGGTGAAAACCCCGGACCGATCCTTGTGCCTGCTCCAAAAGCCAATACACCACTGTTCGTCATGTCCGTTAATCCTTCAGATAATCACGGATAAGTTGTTGCAATTGTTCAGGGGCAAACGGCTTGACAAGGTAGGCATTGGCACCGAGAGACATACCCTTCTCACGGTCACGTTCGCTACCCTCGGTGCTGATGATAAAAAGAGGGGTCTCCTGGTAATTTTCGTTGTTACGAATAAAACTGACCAACTCCAACCCGTTGATATCCGGCATATTAATATCAGTAATTATCAGATCGACTTTTTCACGAGGCAGAATGCGCAAGGCCTCAAAGCCATTGGCCGCCTCGACGGTATCATAATCACCCATCGCCGAGATTGTCGAGACAATCAGTGAGCGCATAGTCAGCGAATCTTCAGCTATCAGAATTTTTTTTGCCACGACCAGCGCCTCCTTAAAAGAGATCAAACAGCATTGCTTTTACTCATCATACGACGCTCTAATAGAGCTTTTTCCATCGCCAGACCTGCCTGAGAAAGGAAAATCTCCAGAGACTCCGTGTCTCCGATCGGTTTCTCCGCAGGCAGATTGTCTCCGTAAAGTACGGCGACTACCCTGCCCTCGCTGATCAGAGGTCCGACAAAAACTTCTGTGGGACGATCTCCACCCAGCTGATTAAAGAAATAATCGTTTCCTTCTGTGTGCTTCGGTTCCCTGTGGTAGGGAGAAAAAGACTGCAGAGCTTCAGTAAAGATATGGGAATCCGTCTTCGTCATTTTTGTATGGCGAACCCGAACGTCCGCAGACTCCCCCTGCAACTCAATGCCAAACTGCCCCAAGCCAACAATTTCCTCATCCTTGACGAGCAAAATAACAGCACGGTTCATCAACTCGCTGGCAAACCGAAGAATCAGAAGGATAATGCCGCCGCCAAGGGAAGGATTATTCAATTCCTGCAGCATGCCGCGCAACAGATGAAGGCCCGGTGATTGCACGGGTACCTGAGAAGAGGTATCAGTCACCTCCTCACCCATTTCCCTGAGCAATTCCTCGCCAATATTATACATGCCCTCTTTGACAGGGACCGATTCAGTCCTGCTCTCCCCAAGGGCAATAATGGCATCAACCAGCGTCATCAAACCATCATGGCCACGAGCATCGTGAACATCGGTCTTTTTCGGTTTGGTAAACAGAGTTGGCACACCAAAATTGCGCACGCTCTTTTCTGCTTCCTGGTTGGGATGATCCGACATAACCAGAATTTGAAAATCCGGGTATTTATTGCTTATTTCTTCAAGCAGTTCCAGCCCACCGAGCACACCGCTGCCATCTCGACGAGGCATGATGAGATCAATCACAAGAATTGTCGATTGGGGATCAGCTGCAGCCACGGCTGCCATGAAAGAGAGGTAATTGGTGAAGGCATGGACCTGCTCTTTGCGCTCCTGAAGCAGGTTGGCTATTTTTTCAGCCGTGTCGGGATCATCATCAACGATGATGAATTGACGTGTCGACGACGCCTGAACCTGAAAGTTCTCCGCGCCGTCCTCAGCCCCCTTTTCATCCGGGCTGGGCTCATCCTCACCTCTGACTTCAGCCAAAAGCTGATCGACATCGACAAGGGACTCCCCCTGCTCGTCGAAAGCTTCACCGCGATGACGTTTTTCATCCAGAATCCTGCTGCCTTCCATGGCCAACCACTGTGGATTAAGTCCGCTGTCGAGGATAAACTGCAGAGGATTCAAATTGGTTGCAGCGAGTTCTTCCGGGTTCCCAAGTTCAAAAGAGAAAGCTCCTTCATCCCAACTGAAGAAGCTGTAAACCACTTTTTCAACCTGCTCGCGAACCGCTTTTTCAAGGGTTTCCCGATCAACTCCGAAATCACTGACCAGAAAATCTCCAATACGGCGGCCATCTTCAGCTTCCTGCTGTAGCAGAAGGGCCTTTTTAAGCGTTTCCATGTCAGCCAGGCCATCACGGACAACAAGGTCTCCGAGGTTTTCAGGAAATGTCGAGGAAGAGGCGCGGATAACCTGACCGTCGTAAAAGACAACACGCCCGTCCCGGTCACGGCTGTTCAACTGCAGCACACCTGATTTGCGGCTCAGACTAACGATCTGCAGGATTTCTCCCAGACCGAGATCTTCAAGATTACCGACGAGACTCATAATCGCCTTAGCAAAGCATCAATATCTGATGTGCAAGTTAGGATAACAATCGGAAATTAAACAGAAATAAATATACTTCATTGGGAGGGGGCAAGTAAAGAACGTTTTCCGGTGTTAATGCTGACAATTCATGGAGAACACCGGAGCAAGCCTGACGGGAATAGCAAGGAGCTCCAGCATCTTTGAAGGCTGGAACATTTGTTTATCGGGTCAAGTTTTCGACCATGACCTAATGTTCTCGATCTGAAAAGTTGAGTCGAATCGGACAAGCAGTAAAACCAAAAGCCTGTCGCAGACAATTCATCAAATAACGCTCGTATGAAAAATGAATACCATCGGCCTTGTTGACAAAGATGATAAAGGTTGGTGGCCGGACAGCTGTCTGGGTAATATAGAAAAGTTTGAGGCGTTTGCCCTGGTACAGGGGTGGTTGATGATTAAGTTCTGCGTCTTTCAAAACCTTATTCAACTGGGAGGTAGGCACCTTGCGGTTAAACTCATCATTGACCATCTCGACGTCTGCCATAATCTTGCTGATGCGCTGGCCAGTGAGGGCAGAAACAAAATGAATCGGGCTGTCTGGGAGAAAACGGAAAGAACCTCTGACCTCTTTAATATAATCACCCATAGTGGCATTATTTTTTTTCAACAAGTCCCACTTGTTCACAATCAGGATAACAGCCCGTCCGCGTTCATGGGCATAACCGGCAATCGTCAGGTCCTGGTCTGTAATCCCTTCTTCAGCGTCGATCACGACCAGAGCAACGTGTGCTCGATCCATAGCTTTAAGCGCCTGAATGACTGAATATTTTTCCAACTTCTGAGACACCCGGCCTTTGCGGCGGATACCGGCCGTATCAATCAGAACGTAGCGGCGCTGATTGTAGGTAAATGGCGTATCGACACTGTCGCGGGTAGTACCGGCCGTGGGGTTGGCGACCACGCGCTCATAGCCGAGCAAACGGTTAACCAGTGAAGATTTACCGACATTGGGTCGACCGACAATCGCCATGCGGGTTTCAGTAACATCCTCATCTTCAGCGGCACGACCTGGCAGTAGCGCCATAATCTGGTCCACCAGGTCACGCGTTCCAAGGCGATGTTCGGCAGAAATCGGATATAGTTCACCAACACCGAGGGAATAAAACTCACCAAGCCCGGCTTCCTGATTCGGGCCATCGACCTTATTGACCACAAACAGCACCGGCTTATCCACCTGGCGCAGCATATGGGCAACCTCTTCGTCAGCAGGGTTCAGGCCCTCGCGACCGTCCATCAGGAAAAGGATAATATCCGCCTCTTCCATCGCCAGTTGGGACTGTTCTCTCATCTGCGAAAGCAGACGTTCGTTACTGACCGGCTCGAAACCACCTGTATCGATCAGGGTGAATCGCTTTTCATAACGGGTCACGTCCGCATAATTACGGTCTCTGGTCACACCAGGGAAGTCCTCGACAATCGCCACGCGTTTGCCGATAATCCGGTTAAAAAGAGTCGATTTACCCACATTTGGACGACCGACTATGGCGACAATGGCACTCATGGACAACCTCGAGGCGCGTAGTGGGAAGCGCTAATAACATTTGAAACAAAAAGAAACATCTTGAACCTTTATTAAAGCGAAATCGACGCGCATCAGTTGAATCACGAAACCAGGGGAAACTTAAGCCTTGGTGGGGCCGTTAACAATTAGTGGGCGAGGCCATTCGTCGCGAGCCAGCTGTTGTCTTGTCGCACCTCGCACCTCTAATCACAAATAATACCCTTTATACCACTCAACAAACTTGCCGATCCCATCTTCAATCGAAGTCGCCGGCCGGAAACCAACCGCGGCACTTAAAGCATCGACATCGGCCCAGGTCGCAGGCACATCACCGGGCTGAATAGGCATGTAATTCTTCTCCGCAACCTTACCCAGCGCTTTTTCAAGAGTTTCGATCATTTGCATCAATTCTATCGGGTTATTGTTACCAATATTATAAACACGGTAGGGAGCAGCGCTGGTACCCGGGTCGGGACTGTCTCCCGACCATTCGGGATTCGCTTTTGCAGGTTGGTCTGTGACCCGCATAACACCTTCGACGATGTCGTCGATATAGGTAAAATCCCGCCGCATGCGACCGTGATTGAAGACATTGATCGGCTCGCCGGCAAGAATCGCTTTGGTAAAAAGAAACAGTGCCATGTCCGGACGTCCCCAGGGGCCATATACGGTAAAGAAACGCAAACCGGTGCACGGCAGATCGTAAAGATGCGAGTAGGTGTGCGCCATCAGCTCGTTGGATTTCTTGCTTGCTGCGTAGAGCGAAACAGGATGATCGATGTTGTCATGCACCGAGAACGGCATACTGGTATTGGCGCCGTAGACGGAAGACGACGAGGCATAAACCAGATGTCCGACCTGCTGATGCCGACAGCCCTCGAGCACGTTCATAAATCCGACAATGTTGGCGTCAATATAGGCACGAGGATTGGTCAGAGAGTAACGCACGCCGGCCTGCGCAGCCAGATTGACAACCGCGTCAAAGCGGTGTTCTTCAAAGACCTTTTCCATCTCGGCACGATTCTCAAGATCGCATTTTACAAAAGAGAAGTTATCATTACTTTTAAGCGGTTTAAGCCTGTCTTCTTTAAGTGATACTTCATAATAATCGTTGAGGTTATCCAGTCCGATGACAGTATCGCCACGCGCCAGCAAACGCTTACTGAGGTGAGAGCCGATAAAACCGGCGGCGCCAGTAACCAATATCTTTTTTGACATCCAAAACCCCTATTTTTTTAGCCACAGATGAACACAGATAAACACTGATAAAGGCTCACAAAATATAAATCTATTTGTTCAAACAGAAACAAAGCTTTTAAGCTTTTCGACACTGATCAGTCTCGGTCTGTGTTGATCGGTCATCCCACAAGACCTTGACGTTCCTACTCTAAACGGTTACTGAAATAATAGCTCATATAACCGGCGGTACCGGGAATCGATATCCTTTTTGATTTCCAAACCTTTTTTAACCACAGATGAACACAGATAAACACCGATAAAGGCTCACAAAATATAAATCTATTTATTTAAACAAAGCTTTTAGGTTTTCGACAGTGATCGTTAGCTGTCTGTGTTGAGCGGTCATCCCGTAAGACCTTGACGACCCTATTCTAAATACTTACTGAAAGAATAGCTCATAAAACCGGCGGCACCGGGAATCGATACCTTTTTTGATTTCCAAACCTTTTTTAACCACAGATGGACACAGATAAACACGGATTTACAAACTAATCAAAAGCTAGGGTTTGGTTTAAAACCTTAAGATTTAGAGCTTTAATCTGTGTTCATCTGTGGTTCCAACAAGCCTTTAACTGCACCATTGCAAACCGTTCTCAATTTTCATCAAGAAACGATAAGAGCTCAGCAGTTTTACTTTCCATCAAGCTCTTATCTCCACGCGACTCCACGTTCAACCTTACCACCGGTTCGGTATTCGACATGCGCAGATTGAAACGCCAATCAGCATATTCAACAGAAAGTCCATCGGTGTGATCAATATTGATTGCTCCGGGTGAGTATTTGTCCTCAACCGCAGCAATTGTCGCGTCCGGATCTTTAATAGTCCGATTGATCTCGCCACTGGAGGGGAACTTCTGCATCCGCTCACCGACCAGTTCCGAGAGCAGCTTGCGTTGGCGGCACATCAATTCAACCACCAGCAGCCATGGGATCATACCGCTGTCGCAGTAGGCAAAGTCTCGAAAATAGTGATGAGCGCTCATCTCACCGCCATAAATGGCATCCTCGGCACGCATCCTCTCTTTGATGAAGGCATGGCCGGTTTTGCTCATGATCGCCTGCCCCCCCGCCTGTCCCACTATATCGATGGTATTCCAGGTCAAACGCGGATCATGGATAATCTTCGTCCCCGGCTGACGTTTCAGGAACGCTTCGGCCAGCAAACCGACAATGTAATACCCCTCGATAAATTCACCTTGTTCATTGAAGAGGAAACAGCGATCAAAGTCACCATCCCAGGCAATCCCGAGTCCGGCACCATGCTCAAGCACCGCGTCACGGGTTATTCCGCGGTTTTCCGGCAGCAGTGGATTGGGGATGCCATTGGGGAACGTACCGTCCGGTTCGTGGCAGACCTTGATGATCTCAAGTGGCAATTGCGGTTCAAGAAGGTCGAGTAAAGGTCCGGCGCAGCCGTTGCCTGCGTTGACGACCACCTTCAACGGGCGCAAGGCAGAGACATCGATATAAGTGAGCAGATGCCGGATATAAGCAACCCGGTGCTCGTAAGGCATCACCTGGCCTGTCTCCCCGCTTGAGACAAATTCTCCCTGCTCCGCAAGCAGACGAATCTGGTCGAGGCCGGTATCGCCACTGATCGGTTTACTCTCCTCGCGAACCAGTTTCATGCCATTGTAATCGGCCGGGTTGTGACTTGCCGTCACCATAATGCCGCCATCGGCCCCGGCGTGCGAGGTGGCAAAATAGACCTCCTCGGTGCCACACAGACCGATATCCAGAACATCGGCACCACCATCGGTCAAACCTTTGATCAGAGCAGACGTCAACGCCGGACTGGTCGGCCTCACATCCTGCCCGACCACGACCCTTTTGGGCTGCAGGTACTGCGCATAGGCCCGACCAATACGGTAGGCAACATCGTCGTTGAGCTGGTCAGGGATTCTGCCGCGGATATCGTACGCCTTGAAACACGTTATGTTCATAGCGCGAGACAAGGCGAATTCTCACTTTTGAATTTTGAATTTTGAATTAGGATCTGAGCCATTTCATGTTGTCCCACAGCTATTGTCTATCTATTGTTTTTACAATTATAAACCAAGAATTAAGAATTCAAAATCAGGCTGACTAACGGCCGTACACATCTTCAAATCTTTCAATATCATCCTCACTCAGCAACTCACCAGTCTGCACCTCGATAATTTCGAGAACATCTTTACCCGGGTTGGTCAGGCGGTGTTTGTTGCCTATCGGGATATAGAACGACTGGTTTGCAATAAGTGTCTGGACGACGTTCTCACAGGTCACTTCGGCAACCCCGCGGACCACAACCCAGTGCTCAGCGCGATGCCGATGTCTTTGCAGGGAGAGGCTGGCCCCGGGGGTGACGGTGATCCGTTTGACGAGGAAGCCATCGCCTGCATCGAGCCCTTCGTAAGCCCCCCATGGACGATTGACCCGACGATGCAGCAGGTATTCATCTCGATCCTCCGCTTTCAAACGTTCGACAACCTGCTTGACCTCTTGTACCCGGTTTTTGGACGCGACCAGCACAGCATCCGGGGTCTCAACAACAACAACCTCCTGCAAACCGATACCGGCAACCAGGCGCGATCCGGCGTAGAGATAACTGTCGGCACAATCGACATCAATCACGTCACCATGGCAGACGTTGCCCCGTTCATCAGGCTCACCCGCTTCCCATAGAGCTGCCCAGGAGCCAACATCACTCCACCCGGCATCGAGCGGGATGACCACGGCATGATCTGTTTGCTCCATCACTGCATAGTCGATCGAATCCGCAGGGCATGCGACAAATGCTTCGGTAGCAAGTCGGGTGAAATCGAGATCGGCCACCCGCCCCTGCCAGGCCTGTCTGCACGCAGTCAACATCTCTGGTGCAGCTTTCTCCAGTTCGGCTAGATAGGTTGACGCTTTAAACATAAACATGCCGCTGTTCCAGTAGTAATCACCACTCTTCAGATACTGTTCAGCAGTAGTCAGGTCCGGCTTTTCAACAAACGTCTGAACATCATAAAGCTCAGGTGTCGGGTGTTGGGTGTTGGAGCTTGGCACATTCGCACCTCGCACCTCGCACTTCGCACCTCTCTGTATATACCCATACCCCGTCTCAGCGGCCGTCGGCACAATCCCAAAGGTTAGCAAAGCTCCGCTATGAACGGCGTCAATTCCATTGTTGACCGCGGCACGGAGTGCGTCTGCATCACGGATGACATGGTCCGCAGGCAAAATCAGCAGAATCGGGTCTGCTCCGTCTGCCATCGCCTGCAGGGCAGCAACCGCCACGGCCGGAGCAGTATTACGGCCAACAGGCTCGAGAATCACTGTATCAGCTGCTTGTCCTGACTGGCGCAACTGTTCGGCGACCATGAAACGGTGAGCGTCGTTGCAGACAACAACCGGGGCTCCTAGGTCAGCAAGGCCATCCAGGCGCAGCACTGTTTCCTGAAGCATGGTTCGCTCACCAACCAAAGGCAGTAGCTGCTTCGGGTAGAGCTCACGGGATAGTGGCCATAAGCGGGTACCTGCACCGCCGGAAAGAATGACAGGAATAATCATAAAAACCTCAAAGTATTTTGTTAGCCACAGACGGAAACCGACTCAGAAAACTATTTAGTAACCACAGATGAACACAGATTAAAGCTCTAAGTCTTAAGGTTTTAAACCAAACCATAGCTTTTGATTTGTTTGTAAAATCCGTGTTTATCTGTGGTCATCTGTGGTCAAAAAGCCCGAAAGCTCTCTTGATTCTCCAAAAACCACCGGTAGGTTTTCTCTATACCCTCACGCAGGCCAACCTTCGCTACCCAGCCAAGCCTCTTGGCCCGCGAAACATCAAGAAGTTTACGCATGGTGCCGTCCGGCTTGCTTGCATCAAACTCTATCCTGCCCTTGTAACCAACTACAGCCTTGACCGTCTCGGCAAGCTCGCGAATCGTTACATCAACACCTGTTCCGAGGTTGACGAAGCAGGGTTCAGGGTAATTTAGAAGTTCCCGCGACAGAGTCTCATCATCCAACTCCATGACGAACACACAGCCATCGGCCAAGTCGTCAACGTACAAAAACTCCCGCATCGGTGTCCCGGACCCCCAGACGGCAACGGAATCAACGGGGGTGCCACCCTCCTTCGCTTCATGAAAACGACGAATCAACGCCGGTAGCACATGTGAGTTGTCAGGATGAAAATTATCCCCCGGACCATAAAGGTTGGTCGGCATTACCGCCACGAACTGCGTACCATACTGGCGATTATACGATTCGCACATCTTCAACCCGGCGATCTTGGCCAGAGCGTAAGGTTCATTGGTTGGCTCCAGAAGACCGGTGAGGAGATATTCCTCCTTCATTGGTTGGGGGGCCATTTTCGGGTAGATGCATGAAGAACCGAGGAAGAGTAGATGTTTCACCCCGTGCAGGAACGCCTGGTGGATAACCACATTCTGGACAACCAGGTTGAGATAGATGAAGTCCGCCGGGCAGGTGTTGTTAGCGTGGATACCACCAACCTTCGCCGCTGCCAAAACTACGTATTCAGGTTTCTCAGCAGCAAAAAATGTTGCCACAGCGCTGCAGTCTGTTAGATCCAGCTCGCTGTGTATTGGAGTCAACAGGTTGTTATAGCCACCTGACCGCAGACGACGCACAATCGCCGAACCGACGAGTCCATTGGCTCCCGCTATGAATATTTTTGAATTCTTTTTCATATGTAAAAATCTGTAGCGCGTGGCGTGTGGCGCGTGGCGCGAGTCATTATCAGACTAATTATAACCATTAATTTCCGAACCTTTTCAAAGCACAGAGTTAAGGCCAAGCACAGTTGCAAGAAATTTCATCTTTTCGCGCCACCCGCCACGCGCCGCACTAACTATTCATGGTAATCAAACGTCTGGAAGCCATGTTCTTTGACAAGTTCATCGCAGTTTGCCTTGTCGAGGTCAACTCGCACCATTTCGCTGACCAGCTCTTTGAACGTCACCTTCGGTTCCCAGCCGAGCTTTTCCTTGGCCTTGGTCGGATCACCGAGCAGGGTTTCAACCTCTGCAGGACGGAAATAGCGCGGATCAATGCGAACCACTACCTGGCCTGGAGTCAAGGCTCCGTATCGTGCTCCGCGCCCCGCGTCAACGGCATCAATGATGCCGACCTCCTCCTGCCCCTTGCCTTCCCAGCGCAAACCGATGCCGAGTTCATTCGCCGCCGTCTCAACCATCTGACGCACGGTGAACTGTTTGCCGGTCGCAATAACAAAATCCTCCGGCTCATCCTGCTGTAGCATCAGCCACTGCGCTTCAACATAGTCTTTGGCATGTCCCCAGTCACGTTTTGCATCAAGGTTGCCGAGATGCAGGCAGCTCTGCACCCCTAGCGCCATTCGTGCCACGGCACGCGTAATCTTACGGGTTACGAAGGTTTCACCGCGAATTGGCGACTCGTGATTGAAAAGGATGCCGTTACATGCAAAATACCCGTATGATTCCCGGTAATTAACCGCGATCCAGTAAGCATAGAGCTTGGCCACGCCGTAGGGAGAACGCGGGTAAAATGGTGTTGTTTCCTTTTGCGGGGTTTCCTGCACCTTGCCAAAGAGCTCCGAGGTCGAGGCTTGATAGAATCGGGTCTTCTTCTCCAGTCCGAGGATGCGGATCGCTTCCAGGATGCGTAGTGTACCGAGACCATCGGCGTTGGCGGTATACTCCGGAGTGTCAAACGAAACCGCGACATGAGACATCGCCGCCAGGTTGTAAATCTCATCCGGCTGCACTTCCTGAATAATGCGAATCAGGTTGGTCGAATCGGTCAGGTCGCCATAGTGCAGGATAAGGTTGCGATGTTCGACATGCGGGTCCTGATAAAGATGATCGATACGATCAGTATTGAACAGCGACGCCCGGCGTTTGATGCCGTGAACGATATAACCTTTTTTCAACAGGAACTCGGCGAGATACGCGCCGTCCTGGCCTGTGATACCTGTTATCAAAGCAACTTTGGACATGTCTACCTCTCAGGGATTATTTAAACACAAAACTATTTTAACCACAGATGAACACGGATAAACACAGATTTAGATACAAAAAGTCTTATTTTTGGTTTAAAAAACCCCTAAGCTTTTAGGTTTTATACGACTTCACCGTCCTGCAACGATAAAGTATGGATTCAATAAATTCTCTTTATTGTACCTCAAAGGTGTTCCATCTACCTGAGTCACCGTTCCACCTGCGGCTTCTACCACCGCATGGCCGGCAGCGGTGTCCCACTCCATGGTCGGACCAAGCCGTGGATAGAGGTCGGCCTTGCCTTCGGCGACCACGCAGAGCTTTAAAGAGCTGCCTACCGGCAGAGCTTCAGCAACCGAAATGTCCCGGAGATAAGCTTCCAGCTCTGGAGATGGGTGCGAACGACTCATGACCACCGTCAGGCCAGCCGCATGATCGGCTTCACGCACCTGGATCGACCTTGCTTTACCAGATCCCTCCGACACCCAACACCCAACATCCGACACCCCGCAATACATCGTATCGCTTGCCGGAACGTATACCACCCCCGCAACAACCTGGCCCTTTTCTACCAATGCAATATTTACCGTGAACTCACCATTGCGCTTGATAAATTCCTTGGTGCCGTCGAGCGGATCAACCAGCCAGAAACGCTGCCATGCTGATCGCTCGGCATAGGGGATGGCAACACCCTCCTCCGAGAGGATCGGAATATCGGGATAAGCCTCTTGCAGCCCGGCCATGATCACTTCATGCGAAGCTTGATCGGCACAGGTCAGAGGAGAGTTATCCCCCTTAAGTTCAACATTGAACTCCCCGGCATAAATCTCCATAATCGCAGCACCGGCATCGCGAGCAATGGTACAAATCTTATCGAAATCAATTCCATTTATTATCATTGAGAAATAACCTTTTTTAACCACAGATGAACACCGATAAACACAGATTTATAAAAGAAAACAGAAACATCTTTTTGGTTTTTAAACCCTAAGCTTAATAGCTTTTATCTGAGTTTATCTGTGTTCATCTGTGGTTCCAAAGTTCATCAGTGGTTCCAAAGTCTTTGGATTTAACGCTCTGTCCCGTCAGGTGTTTCAAAGACAAAATCATCCCCGAGGATCAAGCTCACAATCTCTTCAGCTAGGGCCTCTGGCTGCGATTCAGCTGCATCCACGGTAATTTCAGGATTGTCGGGAACCTCGTAATCGGAATCAATCCCGGTGAAATTCTGCAGTTGTCCGGAACGGGCTTTCTGATACAGCCCTTTCGGGTCGCGGGCCTCACAAACCTCCAGCGAGGTGCTCACATAAACCTCGAGGAATTCATTGTCTCCCAGCATCTCGCGAGCCATATCACGCTCGCTTCTGAAGGGGGAAATAAAAGAAGTCAGCACAATCATTCCGGCATCGACCATGAGTTTGGCGGTCTCAGCCACGCGGCGGATGTTTTCCACCCGGTCGGCATCAGTAAAACCGAGATCGCGATTGAGGCCATGTCGGACATTATCGCCGTCGAGCAGATAGGTATGCTTGCCCAGAGAGTGCAACTTCTTCTCGACCATGTTCGCAATCGTCGACTTGCCGGCACCGGAAAGGCCGGTAAACCAGAGCACGCACGGTTTCTGGTTCTTCATCGCCGAGCGACTGCCCTTATCCACATCGAGGGCCTGCCAGTGGATGTTGGTGGCGCGCCGCAAGGCAAAGTCGATCATCCCTGCTCCCACCGTGGCGTTGGTCATACGATCGATGAGGATGAAATTGCCGGTGGCGCGATTTTCCTTGTAAGGGTCAAACGAGATCGCCTTGCTCAAAGAAAGATTGCAGACACCAATCTCGTTGAGTTCCAGCGTCTTGCCGGCGACATGCTCAAGGGTGTTGACGTTGACTTTGTATTTGAGATCACTGACCTGGGCAGGGACCGTCGTTGCTCCGGTTTTCATAAAGTAGCTGCGCCCCGGCAGCATGACATCTTCATGCATCCAGACCAGGTGTGCTTCGAGCTGATCGGCATGGGCCGGGCGATTAAGCGGGTGGCAGAGCAGGTCACCGCGACTGATATCGATTTCATCTTCCAGGGTCAGGGTGACAGCCTGCCCGGCAACCGCCTCCTCAATGTCGCCATCCATAGTGACGATCCGTGCAACACGACTCTGTTGTCCTGAGGAAGTCACCGTCACCTGGTCGCCGGGGCTGATTTTCCCGGAGCCAATCGTCCCACAGAACCCACGGAAATCGAGATCGGGGCGATTGACCCATTGCACCGGCATCCGGAAAGGTGCTGCAGCCTCGGCCCTGTCGACTTTGACGGTTTCCAGAAAAGCCATCAGGGTCGGCCCGTGATACCAACGGGTCTGTTCACTTGGGGCGATGATGTTGTCACCTTTGAGGGCCGAGATGGGGATGCAGGTGATTTCATCGAAACCGAGCTGCTCGGCAAAGGCCTCATATTCTTCCTTGATCGCCGCATAACGATCCGCGGAGTAGTCAACCAGGTCCATCTTGTTGATCGCCACCAGCACCTTGCGAATGCCGACCAGTGAGACCAGGTAACTGTGACGACGGGTCTGGGTCAGCACACCCTTGCGCGCATCGATGAGGATCACCGCTACATCAGCGGTTGAAGCTCCGGTGACCATGTTGCGGGTATACTGTTCGTGACCGGGCGTATCGGCGACAATGAACTTGCGCTTGTCAGTTGAAAAGAACCGGTAGGCAACATCGATCGTGATCCCCTGCTCCCGCTCTGCCTGCAAACCATCCAGCAACAAGGCGTAATCAATCTCGTCGCCCTGGGTGCCGACTTTTTTACTGTCCACTTCCAGCGCCGCCAGTTGGTCCTCGAATACCAGCTTCGAATCCCACAGCAGCCGCCCGATCAGAGTGCTCTTGCCGTCATCGACACTGCCGCAGGTAATGAAACGCAGCATGTCCTTTTCTTCCTGCTCTTTCAGGTATGCAGCAATGTCCTCTGCGATTAAATCTGACTGATGGGCCATGCGAAAACTCCGTTTCCGGGTGGCGCGCGGCGCGTGGCGCGTGGCGCGAAAAAACTATTAAATTCGAATCTTATAGACAGCTGTTCGATATGCCTTGCAGTAAATCTTTTGATTATGTTTGTAATCCTCGTCACACGCTACCCGCCACGCGCCACAAGCTTTAACGCCTTAGCGTTAAAAGTATCCTTCCTGTTTCTTCTTTTCCATCGAACCCGCCTGATCATGGTCAATCAAACGCCCCTGACGTTCAGAAGTCCTGGTCAGGAGCATCTCCTGAATAATCTCTGGGAGGGTCGCAGCTTCTGATTCGACCGCGCCAGTCAGGGGATAGCAGCCGAGAGTACGGAAACGAACCGACTTCATCTGCACCTCTTCACCCGGGGCCAACTTGATACGGTCGTCATCTACCAGAATCAACATACCGTCGCGTTCAACAACCGGACGTACTTTGGAGTAATAGAGAGGTACGATAGGTATATTCTCAAGGTAGATGTATTGCCAGATATCGAGCTCGGTCCAGTTGGAAATCGGAAAAGAGCGGATACTCTCGCCCGGCTTGACCTTGGCGTTGTATAGGTTCCAGAGTTCAGGGCGCTGATTCTTCGGGTCCCAGCGATGGGTATCCGAACGGAAGGAAAAGATCCGTTCCTTGGCGCGCGATTTCTCTTCATCGCGCCGGGCACCGCCGAACGCAGCATCGAACTTGTACTTGTCGAGACCCTGCTTCAAGCCTTCCGTCTTCATCACGTCCGTATACAGCGCAGAACCGTGCGTAAAGGGCGACATCCCTTGTTTGATTCCGTCCTGGTTGCTGTAAATCAGCAGATCAAAACCATATTCGCGGGCCATCTGGTCACGAAACGCGATCATCTCGCTGAACTTCCAGGTCGTGTCGATGTGCATCAAGGGGAATGGCGGCTTGGCCGGGTAAAAGGCCTTGAGCGCCAGTCGCAGCATCACCGAAGAATCTTTGCCGATCGAATACAGCATCACCGGATTCTCGAACTCAGCCGCCACCTCGCGGATGATGTGAATACTTTCCGCCTCAAGCTGGCGAAGATGGGTCATGTTGATTTTCATTGTTAAACCTGTGAATCGTTAAATGTTAAAAACAAAATGCTTTGTTAACCACAGATGAACACCGATGAACTCAGATAAAAGTCTAAAAGCTTAGGGTTTAAAAACCAAAAGCTTTTCTGTGTTTATAAAAATCTGTGTTTATCTGTGTTCATCTGTGGTTCCAAAACCCTTCCACACCAGCCCTCAGCCATTCAAAACATTCTTCCTTAGATAACCAACGACCTGTTCGACGGCCTCATCAAGCGTAGTTCGATCGACATCGATCGTAATATCAGGATTTACAGGAGCATCATAGGGCGCGTCCACACCGGGGAAATTCATATACTCACCATTCCGGGCCTTGGCGTAGTGTCCTTTTTCATCACGCTGCTCACATGCCTCAACCGTAGTCTGCATGTAAACCTCAACGAAATTGGTCGCCTGGCTGCGGGCAAATTCTCGGCTTTTTACATAAGGGGAGACAAAAGAAGCCACGACGATGACGCCATTCTTTTCCAGCATTGCACAGAGGTGCCCGGCGCGTTTGACATGCCGATTCACCTCTTCAGGCGTAAAACCAGTCTCCGGGAAAAGCGGCCGAACATCATGGCTGTCAAGGCGTTCCACCTTAAGCTTGTCATCCTTCAACTGCTGATAGACACGATTCGCCAGTTCCTTCTTTCCAGAAGCCGGCAGGCCTGTAAACCAGAGAACAAAAGAGGGGATCTCCTTCTTGCCGTAACCGATCCGATGCCACAGACGCTCGTGAAAAAAGTAAAGTGCCATTTTGGCAAAAACTTCCAACAAACCGATGGTGATCGCCAAGGCGAACTTGCCGGTAAAAATAAAGACCAGCACCGCCGTGGTGATTGTCGCCCAGGTCCGCCAGGAGATGGCTTTAAGTATCGAGCGTTTTTTTGTTTCGTACTGCATGTTTTGTCT
Source organism: uncultured Geobacteraceae bacterium (assembly GCA_964638305.1). GTDB lineage: Bacteria > Desulfobacterota > Desulfuromonadia > Desulfuromonadales > BM103 > M0040. The sequence goes on from CAZXBD010000383.1 coordinate 28,844, forward strand.
GATGCCCGTTGCTATAGACTGGGGGGAGGGTAATTCTCATTCCTTACGGTTCACAGTCTTCTTGTCCCACAACTGGAATCAACTCAGGGAACAAACAGAATTTTATAACATAATCAAAGGCGAAAAACCACTAGAAAACAGGGCATTTCAGCGACCATTCGGGCTTCTGACTTTTCCTGCCCCAACCCTAAAGGCTGACAGCCCTTGACCGGTTAAAGAGCCAGCAAGCCCGCCGTTGATACAAGCAGAAGAATTGCAGTGCTGCAGAAAAGAACCAACCGTTGTACGGCCGGGTCGCGGGAGGCGATTGTGCGCAGGGCAATCACTCCGACCACGGTACGGAAGAGCGGGCCATTAATGTTGTAACCGAGAACGGCCTGTTGTGAGGCAATGGCCAGGAAAATACAGACCGCCAGCACGAGGAAGTCAGCCGTAGTCAAGAAGAACTCTCCTTCGCGGCGGAACTGGATCTTGATGACCGCCATAACACCCGCAGCTCCGAGCAGGATATCGCCACAACGCTTGAGCGAGAAATCACCGATAATGGCCTGGTCCATATACCAGGTCTGTGTTGCAATCAGTCCGAAGGTTGCGTAGACGATCAGCATCAAAAACTGGCGGTTGTCTGTCACGCGACTGCGCCAGAGGAAGGCGCCGCTACCAAGCAGGACCAACGCAATCTGCCAGGGGATAATTGAATCTTTCAAAACCGCGAATACGGCTACTACGAGATAAAAACCAAGCAGGAGCTTGATTCCAATCAAGAGATAATCGGAGTAACTGCACAACGCACGATAAGTCGAGGAGTTGCGTATTCCTAAACGATCATCGCGTTTCAGGAACGAGAACCGCTCTTTTCGGTGAGAAAGGTAGCGCAAACAGATGTAGCTGCCCACCGTCATAGTCAGGTAGAACAACAGGAGAATGTATTCAGGAAGGTTGCGCAACACCAAGGCACAGACCGCGAAGAACAGCGAGACGGCATAGATGATAATGACTGTGAAGCGATGTTCGAAACCGAGTTCTAGGAATTTGTGGTGAATATGGGTACGGTCAGCTGCAAACGGGCTTAGGCCTTGCATCATCCTGCGCGTCATCACCCACACCGTATCCAGCAGAGGTAAGCCAAGAATCAGCACCGGCACCATCGGACTGATTGTGGCGCCCGGCCTCTGAGTTGAGAAAACCGCGATAAAAGCCAACACATAACCGACCACCATCGATCCGGTATCGCCCATAAAGATCCGTGCCGGGTAAAAGTTGTATTTGAGAAACCCGAAGATTGCGCCGACCAGAGCGGCCGAGAGGATCATGGTCACAGGATCGTCTCCCAACCAGCCAATCAGAAAGAAGGCTGTCAGGGCGATACTAGAAACACCACCGGCCAATCCGTCAAGACCATCGATCAGGTTGGTCGCGTTGATCACCCCGACCACGGCAAACAGCGTAAACAGGACCCCAAGCCATGCCGGCATGACCACAGGACCGAAACCGAACAGATCACCGAGGTTAGTAAGGTAAAGTTTGCCAACCAGTATCGTGGTCAGACAAGCCGCGATCTGTCCGGCAAACTTGCCGCGCGATGTAAGACCGTTGAGGTCGTCGACAACTCCGGTGGCAAAGATAATCAGCGTGCCGGCCAGTACTCCCCTGATTCTTTCATCAATAGGTAGATAGATGATCGCCGAAAAGAGAAAAGCCAGGAAGATTGCGATCCCGCCGAGGCGGGGCATAGGGACATCATGTATCTTGCGCGCATCAGGCTGGTCGACGCTGTCCTTATCCAACGCCCATTGCCTCAAAAAAGGCACCATGATCAGTGCTGCAAAAAGCGCAGTCATGAAGCTATAGAAGCAGGTCAGGAGTCGACCACCAACAAATTCCATTACACATAACCTTCTCTTAAAGTTGTAATACTACTGCATATTCTTAATCGATGGAAAATATTAATGGGTTTTCTTTTGTGGAAGCACAGGAAGGCTCCTCAAAAGCGGATAGCCAAAGATCATGCCGATTTTATCCGACATCCTTTCCCGGCAATCTAAAAGGTAGTGCATTTTCCAGAGGAATGAAGGCCAACGAGACACTGACAAAGACCATTTATGCGAAGCTCGTTGAGCGAGGCTGGTAGCTTTCGGATCTTTGCGAATCACATCCACTACAGCATCAGGCAGCTCCAGACCACAGACTTGTTGTGTAAGCACCAGGGCCATACAGACCACGCGTAGGCAGCCACGTTCTCTTGCTCTGGAAAACAACAAATGCCAATCCAGATCACTGGCACATCGCACATATTTGTCAACATCGACGACCCATTTGAGCTGTGTCCACCAATGATGCGCTCCGTGATTGCATAGGTACAGAAGAGTTTCTATGACATCACCAACGCCGCCAGGAAAACGTTCACTACCAGTTGTGTGCTGGAAATGGGCTTTTCGCCAACCGGCAAACAGCGACCAGTGGATTTCAACCAACCATTTACTTGTCGGGTGCAGCAGGCCGCAATGAAAATGCCTGAAATTGGGCTTGAGCCATCTGTCCAGGTTATAGCGATCGAATGTCGGCCGATAGCCGTCTTTGATCAACATATCGACAGCTTTAACGACATGTTCTCGTGGTACCAGAAAATCCAAGTCGGCAGACATCCTCAATAACGGATCACCGTACAATTGCTTAGAGAGGACCGGCCCCTTGAATGGCAATACCAGAATTCCAGTACCGGAGAAGAGTGACGTGAGGCGCTGCAGTTCACGATGTATTTCAAGACTGTGCAAAGTGCTGGACGCTACTGCCGTCCGCCATTGCTCCAGCCCACTGGCAGAGAATATTTGTTGGGCAACTTCTTTCAGGGGTTCGTTGACAATCAGCAGAATCCCGTGATCAAGACATAGAGTAAGTAACTCTTCTTCATCGAGAGCTTCAGAAGACAGTTGAACCAGTTTATCAAGATCTGCTTTTGGTTTC
>CAZXBD010000384.1:0-31298 GCA_964638305.1 uncultured Geobacteraceae bacterium
CCAGTCAAAGTATTTGTCACTCTGGTGGGTAACGTACATATTCATCGTACCGACAAAACCGAACTGGGCAGCCAGAGCTCCGAGCATCACGACCAGAATGGATAAATGCAGAATCGGCAATGACCAACGTCCAACCAGCCCACGTCGGCCGAGGACCTTGTCGCCCGAACGGGTGACGCGGTACCCCAGGGTCTGCAGGCGCTCGGACAGCTTGTCGATATCATGGCAAGGAAGATCGGGCCCTGCGTCTGGAGGACTGGCCAGGACTGCGAGCAGATGCTTTTTCTCTCCGGCGACCCGAACAAAGGTACGCCAGGTACAGGCGATCAGGTTCAGGGCCAGCAGACCGAGGAGCGTGCGGAACCAGAGGGACTGGTAATAGAGTTCGAAGCGCTGTATTGTACCTTGTTCCACCGGCCAGATCGTGCCACCGACAGCAATAACAGCGAGGCCCAACAACAAACCGAGGGTCAGTTTTACCGAACTAAAAAAATCGAAAATTGACTTCATATGCTACCCAGATCATCAGAATTGCGGCATACTATCATTTCTTCTGGTTCAACAGCAACGATGGACTGTAAAGCAAAAACAGCGGAGGGTTATATCGATGATGGAAATCACTTTCCCCGGCGGCGTCAGGGTTGACGCGCATTTCAAAGGGTTTGAAGTTGCCACGGACCAACCGGAAATAAACGGCGGGCAAAACTCGGCACCATCCCCTTTTGACTTTTTTCTCGCCTCACTGGGCACCTGCGCCGGGTTTTTTGCCCTGCGCTTCTGCCAGCAGCGCGAACTGCCGACATCCGGAATGCGGCTGAAGCTGACAAGTAAGCGCAACGAGGAGACCAAACGTCTTGACCGGGTCGAGATCACCCTCTATCTGCCGAACGATTTTCCACAGAAGTATCGTAGCGCCATCATTCGTGCCACCGATCAGTGCGCCGTCAAAAAAGCATTACTCGACCCGCCGGAGATAGAACTTATTACGATTTAACATCTCGCACTTTTAATCGCATAGGGAGTTAGAGTGGCACGATCTGCTGCGGTGCTGGAACCTCTTGCAGACCAATCTCCGGTGCGAGCGCCTTGAGCAACGACTCTGCATCGGTGGCGCGACTGGGCGGATAAGCGATCTCAACCAAGGCACTCTGCCTGTCCAGGGTTCGAGCGAAGGCCAGGCCATCATAGCTCTCCAGTATGAACCGCAGATAGCCGATTTCAGAGCGGGGCATCTGGAAATATCGTTTACTGAAACTTTCTGAAGTCATGCCTCACCCTTCACGCTAAAGATCAGATAATTTCAGGAACGTGTCAAGAAGGTAACGGGCAATACTTCGCTTGGGTGGCAATCCCGGCAGGTCGTCAACTGAAAACCAGCGGGCGTCAGCCAGTTCATCGGTGTCAACCTGAACCTCTCCGCCAGCGTAATCCGCCACAAAACCGACCATCACCTGGCTCGGGAAGGGCCAGCATTGGCTGCCGACATAACGAGCGTTGTGGGCGACAATGCCAGTCTCCTCAGCAATCTCGCGGATAGCCGTTTCTTCCAACGATTCACCAAATTCCTGAAAACCGGCCACCAGACTGTAACGATTTGGAGCCCAGTTCGGTTTGCGCGTCAAGAGAACTTCACCAGGCCGGGTCACCAGGACAATGGCGCAGGGGTGAATAGCAGGAAACAGATGGTTCTTGCAGGAATCGCAGCCCCGTCCCCAGTCGCCTGGTAACCAGGCAGTCGGCTGGCCACAGTAACCGCAGAAACGGCTGCGTTTCTCCCAGTGCAGGATCATGCGCCCCATGCCGCCGAGTGAAAGCAGTTCGATCGGCAACTGCGGGTTTTCGTCAACCAAGCCGAAGGGTTCAAGATCCTCCGGGGACTCTTCTTCCTCGCGCAAATCAATCAGACGGCACGGTTGTCCCTGCCATCGACCTAAGTATATCGTTGACCCGGCAGACCACTCGCCGTAGGGCAACACAAAGCACCCCCGTGACTCTGTTACCAACATTTTGCTGCCACGCAACAGTAATCCGTAACCCGGGCCGCCGGGATCCGTGGCGGGGGCTTCGAGGGAGAATTGTTCGTCGAGGCAGAGCCGGTTAAAGGGCAAATGCATCGCAGAAGCATAATGTTCAGGCAGGCTGTTCACAGAGTGCCCCCCATCTGTAACTTCTGGTAGTGGAATAGAGCCAACTGGGTCTTGCCATCCAGGATTTCACCATTACTGAGTTTCTCCAAAGCCTCGGCAAGTGGCATGGGACAAAGGTCAATCACCTCATCAGGCTCTAGGTTCTGTTCCGCCACGATAAGGTCGCGCCCGAGAAAAAGATGGATATACTCATCACAGAACCCGACTGTACTCCAGAAGCCCCCGAGAGGCAGAAGCGTCTTTGCTACATAACCGGCCTCTTCCATCAATTCGCGACCGGCACAATCTTGCGCGGACTCTCCTGGTTCTAGACGTCCGGCCGGAATTTCGTAGATCATCTCGCCGATCGCCGGACGAAACTGACGTATCAAAAGAATCCGGCCATCGGGAAGCACTGGAAGGACGGCAGCTCCACCCGGATGGCGGATAATTTCAAAGGTCGACTTTCTGCCATCGGGCATCTCATGTTTTTCCACAGCTACATCTAGAACCCGACCAACATAAATACTTTCGCGAGAAATCGTTTTTGGCATAATCTAAAGTCCTGAATTCTTCGGTTGTAGGATCTCCGGCAGAACCATAGAGACTGCTTTTGGTACCGCTTCAAGTCGAACCGGCAAGACGCCCCAAGCATCACCATCAAACTGCACCGAGATATTCTCCCCTTTCAGTTCTGCCTCAGCAATTGATAGAAACTCGACGAGTGGTGGTTGCAAAGGACGCTTCAACAAAAGACTGGCAGCAAATTTCAGCGGCGCCAAACGGCTGCCCTGGCGTAGAAGGCAAACTTCGAGATCATCACGAAACATTGAAGCTTCAGGAGTCACCACATACCGGCCGCCATAGTAACGGCAGTTACTTATCACAGCACCAAACCCGACATGACAACTGCCGTCAGGCAATACCAGATTCAATGGCACCGGTTTCCGCAAAAGCAGGGTCTCCAGAGTACTCAATGCATAAGCCAGACGACCAATGATTTTTTTGAGCCCGGGCCGCACACGTGCTACAGATTCAGCGTCCCATCCAACGCTGACCATAAGGACAAACAATTCTCCATTAATCCTACCCAGCGTAATCTGCTGCGGTAAACCCTGAACTGCTAGCGTACATGCATCCTCCAGCGAGGTTGGAATCCCGGCTTCGAGTGCAAAAACATTCACTGTTCCAAACGGCAGAAAGGCAATTGGCAAATCGGGCGAAGCAACACCGTTGACCACTTCGTTGAGTGTGCCGTCACCGCCAGCGGCAACAATGCGATCGTATCCTTCCTCCAAAGCTTGTGAAGCCGCTCCTCTGGCATCCCCTCGCTTACCGGTCAGACAAAGGTCAACCTCGGCACCTTGCTGGCTCAAAGCAGCCTGGGCCCGCTGAATCCGTGGACGGGCGTCACCACCACTGACCGGATTGGCAATCAGTTTGATACGCATTTCTCAGCTCGCTTTAAAATATAAGTGTCACACCAAAAAGTTTCCTCAGTATGCCGCGAAGATGGGGAGCAAACAACCTTTTCTGTTTCTGCAAAGTAAGGCATAAACGGGTACAATGGGATAATGATGTCGAGTCATGATGCAATGAAACCTGAACGATTGCTTGCGATCGGAGACATTCACGGTTGTCTGGATCAGCTGAAAGCTCTGATCAAGCAAGTCACGCCAACCGTGGACGACCAGGTTATTTTCCTCGGTGATTACGTTGATCGCGGCCCGGCCAGTGCCAGCGTCATTGATTACCTGATTGAATTTGGCAGAACCCTGCCTGAAACGGTTTTTTTACGCGGCAACCATGAACAGATGTTTTCCGAATACCTCGAAGGCCACGATCCGGACGCCTTCCTCATGAACGGCGGGTTGAATACATTGAACAGCTACCGTGACAGCGAGCAGTGGCCGGTTCCGTCATCACACCGCGATTTTCTCACAGAGCTGAGCAATTATCACGAAACCCAGGAGCACATTTTTGTCCATGCCGGTCTGCGTCCGGGCATCCCTCTGACCGAACAAAACAACAGGGACCTGCTCTGGATCCGCCGTGATTTTATCCAATCGGATTATGACTGGGGCAAGACCGTGGTTTATGGCCACACCCCCCTTGAAAAGCCCCTTCTGACTGAGACACGGATGGGGCTGGATAGCGGTTGTGTCTACGGACGCCAGCTCACCTGCTGCGATGTCCGCACCAGGCAAATATGGCAGGCATAATGTCGGCTATTGCTCTTTATCCTCCTGCCAGCGCCGCAAGAAATCGCCAGGTTGTGCACCCGATGGCAGGACCATCCGCACAAGGGCATTCGGCTGAACCGTTGCCGTCGTCTCGCCCTTCTCTTCGACTGCCTCGGAAAAAACCAGTTCTGCCTGACGCATCTCCGGGCCTATGATCTCCAAACAGTCTCCGGAACGGAAACGGTTGCGTCCTTCTACCAGCCATTCTCCCTCTGAAGTCCTCTTCTTGACGATACCGACAAAATCGCAATTTCGCAGATAATCACTGTTCTCGGCAGTTACAAAAGCATGGTCATTGGCAAAGAGAAACCCGGTACCATAAGGCCGGTGGCTGACAGCTTCAAGCTCTCTGCGCCACCGTGGATCACTTTGATAATTGTCCGGGTCATTACACCATGCATCGAGCGCCGCACGATAAACCCTGGTTACAGCAGCGACGTAGTAGATGCTTTTCATGCGGCCTTCGATCTTCAGGCTGTCAACCCCGGCCCCGAGCAACTCCGGCAAGTGATCGATCAGACATAGATCACGGCTGTTAAAAATATAAGTTCCCCGGTCATCTTCCTCAACCGGAAAATACTCGCCCGGGCGGGACTCCTCCTGTAGAGAGTATTTCCAGCGACAGGGATGACTACAGGTACCACGGTTGGCACTGCGACCGGAAAGCCCCGCCGATAGTAAGCAACGTCCGGAGTAGGCCATACACATGGCCCCGTGTACGAAAACTTCCAACTCCAGATCCGCAGAACCTCTGATTGCGGCAATCTCCCGCAAGCTCAGTTCTCTGGCCAGGTTCAGTCGTTTGACGCCCTGTGATTGCCAAAATTGAGCAGCCAAGCCGCTCGTAGTATTGGCCTGAGTGGAAAGATGAACTTCTCTGTCCGGATCCACCTGACGTACCAGGTGGAGCATTCCAGGGTCTGCCAGGATGTAAGCATCGACCGGTATCGACAACAGTGATTCCAATAATTTACGGGCGTCATCCTCTTCTTCCGGACGTAAAAAAGCGTTCAACGTCAGGTAAAGACGTTTGCCAAGAGAATGCGTAACAGCGCAGGCATGGGGCAGCTCCTGAATAGTCAGGTTTCCGGCCAGGGCGCGCAAACTGAACTGCTCTACGCCACAGTAGACGGCATCGGCCCCGTAACGCAGCGCGACCTCTAGTTTTTCCATGTTTCCGGCCGGAGCCAGGAGTTCAGGGACCATACAATTGAACCTCCGGAAGATGAAGACCCTACCCAGTCTAGCACAGAGAGGCACATTTCGTGCAAAGCATGATTACCATGCCGACAGCCATGATGCTTGACAAGGCTTGAAAAAGACTATAATTTTTAGAGGATTTCAATTCCAACCGCAACCAATAAAATGACATGATAACCCCTCTTTACAGAATTCTTGCAGTTGCAATATGCTCAGGGCTGCTGGCCGCTTGTGTACCGCCGTCCTCAATGCCGACCTCCGGCAATCTGACACCGGAGATGCGCCGCCTGCAATCCTCGATGAACAGGCAGGAAAAGACCATCCAGAACCTGTCCCATCAGATGACAGAGATGGAACGTCGTCTACAGCAGCAGACCGAGGAGATTGCGCGACTACATCAGACACAACCGTCGCCGGCCTATTATTCGGCAGATCGGATGCCGCATCCGCAGGGAACGGCAGCTTCAACCGAGCAGGAAGGTTCACCGACCGAAGTTTATCTACAAGCCTTCGGCGACTATGCTTCCGGTCGCTACCAGACCGCCATTCATGGTTTTGAGACCTTTCTACAGCGCTTTCCGAACAACAGTTACGCCAGTAATGCACAGTTTTGGCTGGGCGACTGTTACTTCAATCAGCAGAAGTACCCTCTGGCGATTCAGGAATTTGAGCGGGTTCTTAATAATTATCAAAACGCTTCGAAAGCCCCGGATGCGTTGTTGAAAACAGCCATTGCACAATTGCAGTTGGGGTCAACTGATGACGCCCGCCAGGCAATTGATACACTCAATCAACGCTATCCGAAAAGCACAGCAACTCAAAAGGCTCAAGAACTGACGATACCCTAATCGTTTGCCATCAAGGGGGAAACATGAATCTCAGGCGCATCATTTTGACAGTTTGCTTATTGTTCATCATCTGGCCGGGCATTGCCCTTGCCAAGGAAGAACCAATAATTTACACGGTCAAGCAAGGTGACACCCTGTGGGATATCTCACAACGCTTCATCAAAGATCCCCACTACTGGCCGAACCTGTGGTCCCACAATCCTGCCATCGGCAATCCGCACCTGATTTACCCCGGGCAGAAACTGCGCATCTATGATGGTCGCATCGAGATCATCCCTGTCGGCGAGGGCGCCGACAGCGTAGCTGCTGCGGTAATGACCCCGGACGAAATCCTGCTTATTCCAACTTTCGGTGGTGCCCAGAGTTTTATCAGCACCAGCGAATTAGATTCGCTCGGAACACTGGTTGACACTGTAGACAATCGCGTCATGATCACGACTGGTGACACGGTCTTTCTCGAAATGGCAGACCTTGCCGCCACCAAACCCGGTGACATATTCGAATTGATCACAATGGGACCGAAAGTCATCCACCCCACGGCACCCAAAAAGCTCGGATGGCAATTTGCCGACCCAATCGGTTTTCAGACAATTCAGCTTGGCACGCTTGAAATCACTGAAGTGACGCCAACTGTCGCAGTGGCAACGGTCACCAATGCTTTACGTGAAATCAAGCGCGGCGCCAAAATCCGCCCATACCACAGGGTTCCGGACCGGATCCCCCGGCTATTTGCCGATGAAACGGTTGAAGGCTATATCATTGCGGATGACATCGGCAAACTGGCCATGGGTCAGTGGGAAATCATCCTCATCGATATCGGACAGGAAAAGGGATTGATGGTTGGGCACGAACTGGACCTCTACCGTCAGAGACATGCATCCGAGGAAGTTGACAAGGACAAAAATCTGGTTCTGCCTGACATTGACCTTGGCGACGCCATCGTCCTTGAGGTTCGTCAAGGCTATGCCGAGGCGTTGATCACTCGCACCACCAACCTGCCCCTATATCGTGGCGACCAGGTCAGAACCAAAATTAGGTAATTTCAGGGATTTTCTCCCAGCGCATAAATCTATACTTACAAGATGGGTCGGATTACCGACCCATCTTTTTTTATGGGAGAACACTTGAATAGTCGTTTCACATAAAGGTCGTAAAGAAGAACTGCCAGAGCTGTGACAGAACAGCACGTTCTCCATGAAGTAGATTGATATGCAATTATTTTCTTCGGAGCCTTGTTGCATAAGCGGTAAAATTGTTTACCCTTGTCGAACTGTCATCGACATTTTATTGCATTGAATTGACATACCCCCTTAGGAGGGACTCCATGGACCACCTGCTGCCCTGGCTGCGCCTGCAGTTCACAAAGGGTCTTGGCCGTTCCGGCCAGATGCGCCTGATCGAACACTACAAAACCCCAGAGAAAGCACTTGAAGCGACGGACAGAGGCTGGCCTAAACAGCTTAAATTGCGAGGGAGCCTGGAAAAAATGGTTCCCGAATCGTCAGCACCCGAGATACAAAAGGCCTATCAACTACTGGTCGAGGCTGAAGGCTGGCTGCTCTCTTTCTGGGACTCCGATTACCCTCATGCGCTAAAACACATTTCAGACCCGCCTGTGTTGCTGTACGGTCGAGGCGTGCTACCGGAGGGACCGGCTCTTGCTATTGTTGGCGCACGACACTCGACCGATCTGGGCAGAGTGTTCACCGAAAGACTGGCAGAAGAATTGGCGACCTACGGCTTAACAATTGTCAGCGGGTTGGCTCGTGGCATTGACGCGGCAGCGCACCGCGGCGCCCTCAAGGGAGGAGGGAAAACCCTGGCAGTCCTTGGTTGCGGCATCGATCAAGTCTATCCTCAGGAAAACGCCGGGCTCTACCAGCAGGTTATCGAACAAGGAGCTCTGCTCTCCGAATACCCTCCAGGCAGCGCTCCGCTGGCAGCGCACTTTCCAGGTCGTAATCGCATCATAAGTGCCCTCAGCATTGGGACCCTGGTGGTTGAAGCCGCCCGGAACAGCGGCTCGCTTATTACCGCCGAATTTGCCCTCGAGCAGGGGCGAGAGGTCATGGCTGTACCTGGTGGCGTTGATCGCAAGACCAGCTACGGGCCGAACCACCTACTCAAACAAGGGGCACATCCGGTCACTGAAGCATCAGAGATACTAGAGGTTCTGGGTGTTAGCAAAGGTGTCAGGAAGGTTCAACCGACCAGGGGCGAACCATCCTTGCTGCTTCCCGAGTCAGCCGCCCGGGTTTTCTCCAGACTTGACTTAACCCCTCGACACAGCGACGAACTTGCCGGGGGAAGTGGGTTGACAGCCATGGAGCTTTCCGCTATTTTACTGCACCTAGAGCTACAGGGTTACGCTGAAAAACTGCCGGGCGGACGTTATATCCGCGGTTGCCGGGCACATTGAACTGCCAAGAGAACAACGGAGACTGCTTGAGAGAACGGGTCCTGGCGATAGTCAGCTTCATCGCCCAATACTTTCTCGACGACCGCGACATGATGACGGAAAGCGATCTTGTCGAAGAACTCCTTGCCATCGGCTTTGAGGCGGAGGAGATTGACGCAGCCTTCTGCTGGATGGAGAGCCAGGCTCTCTGCGCCCCGGTCGGCAGCGAAACATCATTAAGCGTGCCAGCCCAGAGCCACAGGGTTTTTTCCGCAGAAGAAAACCGAAACATATCCTCGGAGGCTCGCGGTTTTTTAACCCGACTGCGGACCATGGGCATCCTCGATGATGACACCCAGGAAGAGGTCATAGAAAAAGCCCTGCTGATGGCTGAAGATGAGGTCAGCCTGAAGGAGATCAAGACCATTACGGTTCTGGCCATGTTCGCCAACTCGCAAAATGAATGGCGTCGGGAATTCGACTGCCTGCTCGAAGACGACTGGCAACGGTTACTGCACTGACAAGCTACAGGCTGCGGGACATTCTGCAGCCTTTTTTATTTCTCCAACAAAAAGATTTGAATTAATATTATGGCTAACTCCCTGGTTATCGTCGAGTCACCTGCCAAAGCCAAAACTATCGAGAAATTCCTCGGCAAAGGCTATCAGGTCCTGGCATCTTACGGACATGTTCGCGACCTTCCAAGCAAAGACGGTTCAGTTGATGTCGACAATGATTTTCTACCCAAGTACGTCGTCTCGACCAAGGCAAAAAAACAGCTGAGCGTTCTCAAGCAGGCCCTTAAGAATGTTGACGAACTGGTCCTCGCAACTGACCCCGACCGCGAAGGGGAAGCAATCGCCTGGCATCTTCTGGAAGCACTTGGCGTTGACGAAAAGGGCGATTCGCCCCGCGTCATTCGTGTGGTTTTCCACGAGATCACCAAGGACGCTATCGCTGAAGCAATGGCCAAGCCTCGTCAGATTGCATCGGAAATGGTCGATGCCCAGCAGGCCAGGCGCATCCTTGATTACCTGGTCGGTTTCAACCTTTCACCGGTACTCTGGCGAAAGATCCCCGGCAGTCGTTCGGCCGGTCGCGTTCAGTCGGTCGCACTGCGCCTGATCTGTGAACGTGAAGCAGAGATCGAAGCATTCAAGGCCAAGGAATACTGGACCATAGAGGCCACCATGGCCAACGCCGAGAAGACCACCTTTTCGGCAAGGCTGCACGCCATCGACGGCCAGAAAGTCGCCTCCAGCGCCAAACACCTTGAAAGCAGCAGCTACCAGGCAATTGCCGACCAACAAGCTGCAGAACGTCTCGTCGAAGAGATCAGGCCGCTGCCAGTAAAAGTGTCTGCTGTCAGCCGCACAGAGAAAAAGCGCCGTCCTGCGGCCCCCTTTACCACCAGTACCCTGCAACAGGAAGCCAACCGCAAGCTTGGTTTTTCAGCGCGCAAGACCATGTCGCTGGCCCAAAAGCTCTATGAAGGGATTGATACCGGTGACGGCCCGGTTGGTTTGATCACCTATATGCGTACCGACTCGGTGACGCTCTCCAACGTCGCCATCGAAGAAGCCCGTCAGGTGATTGAGGAACGCTTTGGCAAAGAATATGTCCCAGCCAAACCTCGCCAATACAAAAGCAAGGCCAAGAACGCCCAGGAAGCCCACGAAGCGATTCGTCCTACCGGCCTGGCCCGTTATCCGGATACGCTCAAAACATCTCTGGACAAAGACGAACTGCGCCTCTACAAACTGATCTGGGAACGTACTATAGCGGCCCAGATGGCAGACGCACTGCTCGACGCGACCACTATTGACATCCTCGCCGGAGATAAATTCCAGTTCCGTTCTTCCGGGCAGGTGGTGCGCTTTCCGGGCTTCATGAAGGTCTACATTGAAGGCAAGGATACGGAAAGCGAAGAAGTCGAAGGTCTTTTGCCCAGCCTGACCGAAAAAGAAGCACTGATCTTTGACGAACTTCTTGGCGAAGAACACACGACCCAACCACCGCCTCGCTACACGGAAGCTTCGCTGGTCAAAATCCTGGAAGAAAACGGGATCGGTCGGCCATCCACCTACGCAGCGACCATGAACACCCTGGTGGAACGCAACTACGTACAACTGATCAAACGCGTTTTCTTCCCGCAAGACCTCGGACGGGAAGTCATCCGTTTCCTGATGCAGTGCTTCGATAAATACGTCGATTACCAGTTCACCGCCAACATGGAAGATGACCTTGATGCTATTTCTTTGGGTAAAGGTGAGTGGAAATCTTTCCTGAAGGATTTCTGGGTGCCATTCAAAGAAGAGGTCGAAGGCGTCAAGGAAGTTCGTTTCGTCGGCGAACCCATCGATGAAAAATGTCCGGAATGCAAGGAACAGCTTACCAAAAAGTACGGCCGAAACGGCTACTTCATTGCCTGCGACGGTTATCCTGAATGCAAATACACCCGCCCTGTTAACGGCGAGCGTAATGACGAACCGGTCTTCTCCGATGAGAAGTGCGAGAAGTGCGGTGCGCTCATGCAGTTCAAGGAAGGCAGGTACGGCAAGTATCTCGCCTGTTCTGCCTATCCGGATTGCAAGAACAACCAGCCCCTGATCAAGCCGAAGTCGCTTGGCATCGACTGCCCTGATTGCAAGGAAGGCGAGATCATGGAAAAGAAGAGCCGTTACGGCAAGATCTTCTATTCCTGCAATCGCTACCCAAAGTGTAAATACGCTCTCTGGGACCAGCCTTTTGAAGATCCTTGTCCCAAATGTGCATTCCCGATCGTGGTTGAGAAGACCACCAAGCGTTTCGGCACGGTGCGCAAGTGCCCTCAAGAAGAGTGTGACTACCAGATCACCCTGATCGAACCAGAGAAAAAACCGGAGACAAAGAAAGCCCCGGCTAAAAAGACGACAGCTAAGAAAACAACGGCTAAGAAGACTCCGGCCAAAAAAGCGGCAGTCAAGAAACCGGCCGCGAAGAAAACGACCAAAAAAGAAGCCTGACGTCAGACTTGGAACAGACGTTAAAAGATCGGCCGGGCGTAAAGCCCGGCCTTTTCTGTCCTTGGCGGGTACGCTGGAGCCCATGTGGCGACAACTAAAACGGCAAACAATGGGCCATCAGGCCTAACCGGAATATCTATCATGAGACCTATCACCATTATCGGTGCCGGCCTGGCCGGCTGTGAAGCCGCCTGGCAAATTGCCGGCAGGGGGATCCCGGTCGAGCTTTTCGAAATGCGCCCGAAGCGTATGACCCCGGCCCATCAGAGCGATCGCCTCGGTGAATTGGTTTGCTCCAACAGTCTGCGCGGCACCGGCATGCATAACGCGGTAGGCCTCCTGAAGGAAGAGTTGCGGCGGTGCAACAGCCTCTTTATCGCAACGGCAGACGCTCACGCGGTTCCGGCTGGAGGTGCACTCGCCGTTGACAGGGAAGGCTTTGCCGAACAGTTGACGAAGGCGATCAATGGACATCCACTAATCACCCTGAAACGTCAGGAAGTCACCACGATTCCTGAGGACCACACGGTCATCGTTGCCAGCGGTCCGCTGACCTCTGACGCCCTTGCTGAAGCGATTGTCACACTGACCGGCCAAAAGCACCTCTATTTCTATGACGCGATTGCGCCGATTGTGGAGGCGGACTCGATTGATCGTGAAAAGGTTTATGCAGCATCACGCTACGACCGGGGCGGCGCGGACTATCTCAACTGTCCTTTCGACAAGGAACAGTACCTCGCGTTTGTAGAAGCCCTCTGCAAAGGCAAAAAGGTCATTCCACATGACTTTGAGAAGGTCGTGCATTTTGAAGGCTGCATGCCGGTTGAAGTGCTTGCCGAACGTGGAGAAATGACCCTTGCCTTCGGGCCAATGAAACCCGTTGGACTGCGCGATCCAAGTACCGGGCGCGATCCCTTCGCCGTTATCCAGTTGCGCCAGGACGACAAGTACGCCAACCTTTACAATCTTGTTGGCTTTCAGACCAAGCTGACCTACCAGGAACAGGAACGTGTCTTCCGGACCATCCCCGGCCTGGAAGAGGCGAACTTTGCCCGTCTGGGAAGCATGCATCGTAACACCTTCATCAATGCACCAACCTGCCTGGCCCCGTCCCTGCAGCTCAGACAGAGACCAAATGTTTTCTTTGCCGGTCAGATTACCGGGGTCGAGGGCTACGTCGAGTCCGCCGCCAGCGGCTTTCTTGCGGGGCTCTCTGCCGCGGCATATCAGCAGGGGAAGATGTTTCAACCACCACCACGGGTGACGGCCCTCGGGGCTCTTCTCGAATATCCGGTCTCGGCATCGGCAGACAATTTCCAACCGATGAATATCACCTACGGGCTCTTCCCGGCCCTTGAACAAAAGATTCGTAAACGTCGCGACCGGCGTCAGGCTCTTGCCGATCGCGCCCTGGCAGAGCTTGAATTATGGCGCGGCACTCAATCGATATAATCTGCAGGATTGCCTGAAAGATGAATACCTGATAGTCTTAATAATTAGTAAATACAAGTCATATTAGAGTGATAGAGACTGTAGCAAAGGCATTGGTCAGAAAGGGGGATCCGTGGCACTAACAGGCACATCAAGCAAACTGGTCGACCCACGTGACCTGCTTGAGGTGTTGCGCCAGCACCCGCTTACCGAGCCGTTCAATCTGGCACTCTACTCCGAGGAGAATGGCCGCAAAATCCTCCAGGAGAAAGTATCCTCCGTCTGTTCTCCCCTCGAAAGCGATAACCTTTGCTCGCCTGAATGTTATCGAGGTTGGGAGGAGCTCATCTCACAGGCCCTTTTCACAAAGCAACCCGTCGTTGATACTTGCCCTCGAGGACTCCTCCGTTTCACAATTCCGCTACCGGAAAGAAAAGTGGTGCCCGATTGCCTCATCGGAGGAGGCGTTCTTGTAAGAAAATCGACGGTCAACCAGGATGCAAAGGCGATCAATGGCCTGAAGGTGGTTCATGGTGTCAACACCGCACCCGAACAGTCGCCTCAGCTAATCAGCATGTCGGAAGCAGAATCGAGCGTGGAGGAGATATTCCGCGTCCTGCCCCAACTGCTCGAGCAGCAGGTTCATACACTCAGCCTTACACGAACCACACAACGTCTGGAGGCCGTCCAGAAACTGGCCAGGGATCTCACCGAATGCGAGGAAAGCGAACAGGCGGTTGCCATAGCCAGAGAAGCACTGGTGGTTCTTTTCAACCTGCCCAAGATTCTGATCGTGTTACAAAAGTCCGGACACACCATGATGGTCCATTCAACTCTCGGGCTTGACCCCGACACCTTTCAACTTGACCAGAAAAATCTGGCTGATTACTTCACCGATGCCTCCGGCCATCCCGAGAAGTTGCCGGGAAGCGCGCTGGCAGCCTTTTTCCCGGGTCTGGAAACACGCTCTGCGCATCTTTTCCCCCTCGGTGCGAAGAGCTGTCAATTTGGCGTTATCGCGGTTCTGGACGTCGACCTGCACAGTCGCGACCAGGCTCTGATCGAATTATTGGTCAACCGTCTGGCCGCTCGACTCGAAAGCCTGAGAACTGCAGAAAACCATCTTCAAGAGAGCCAGTTTTCATTACGCCTGGTTGCTATGATCAGCGCCCTTTCCCTGGTCGATAGCCGCCACGAGCTCTACCGGCAAATCCTTGAGATGTCCGCAGAGCTCCTGACGGCAAGCAGTGGGTCACTGATGCTGCTTGACGAAACAGATGGTACACTGAAGATTGCTGCCGCCAGGGGGATGACCTCCTCGCTGGCAAAAAACATGTCCGTCCCTTACGGTGAAGGCATTGCTGGTCGGGTTGCCAAGAGCGGCTTTCCAATGTTGGTCAATGACATTGAGCGGGACAAACGGGTCGCGACAAAAAACCGGCCACGCTTTAAAACCAAGTCATTTCTCAGCCTGCCCCTGGAAGTCGAAGATCGCCTGGTTGGCGTTCTCAACCTGGCAGACAAGAGCAACGAAACCAGTTTTACCGAAGCAGATCTTGGCATGGTGCAGACTTTCATCAGCCACGCGGTCATGATGATAGACCGGGCTGCAACTCTGGAAAAGGCCGGACAGTTCGAACAACTCGCCATTACTGACCCCTTGACCGGCTTGTACAATCGACGGTTTCTGGAAGATCGCCTGCAGGAAGAATTCAGCCGCAGCGCACGCCAACAACAAAGCTTCTGTCTGATTCTGGCCGATCTTGACAACTTCAAGATCTACAACGATATCTGCGGACATCTGGCCGGTGATAATGCTCTCCGAAAAGTATCAGAGTTGATACGACGTACTGCTCGTGAAATGGATATTGTCACTCGCTATGGCGGAGAAGAGTTCTGCCTGATCCTGCCCGCGACCGGCAGAAAAGAGTCTGTTTTTGTCGGTGAACGCCTTCGACGGGCAACCGAGGCCGAGAGCTTCTCCGGCGAGACTTATCTGCCTCTTGGCCGGCTGACAGTCAGTATAGGCGTAGCCACCTTTCCTGACGATGGAGTCACCGCGAATGAGCTGATTCATGCTGCCGATCTGGCTCTTTACCGCGCCAAAGAGCTGGGCCGCAACCGCCTGGTACTCTATGAGCCTTCTATGGAGGGGCGGTACCTCTTGTCATACCAGTAGCAACATCTCTGCAGATTATCGGATTCTCTCCATGTCGCACCACCCAAAAGATATTGTGCTTGCCTCGGCGTCACCACGTCGACGCGAACTTCTGACCCGGGTCGGCATCGACTTTCAGGTCGTTCCAAGCACTGCAGATGAAACTCCGATCGCCAACGAAACACCCGAGGCACACGTCATACGTCTCAGCCTCGACAAAGCCATGGAAGTGGCCAACCGGGCAACCCAGTCCGGCCGCTGGTTCATTGGCAGTGACACCGTGGTCGTCCTCGATCATTTAATCCTGGGCAAGCCCTCCAGCGCACCTGCCGCCGCAGAAATGCTCACAGACCTTTCCGGACGCAGCCATAGTGTCACCTCTGGATATGCCATCCATGACCGTGAAACCGGACGCACTCTGAGTGAAGCGGTTACCACCAGGGTCTATTTTAAAGATTTGACAGCCCAGGAAATCGAGGGGTACATTGCCACGAAAGAACCTTTCGACAAAGCAGGGTCCTATGCCATTCAGGGCATCGGATCTTTTATGGTGCCCAAGATCGAGGGCAGCTATACCAACGTGGTCGGGCTGCCGCTTTGCGAGGTAATTTCTGCATTGGAAGAGCTGGGAGCCATCGAGCTTTTCAGGAGTCCTGACTGAACACTATGGACATCTCATTCAACATCGCTCAGATCAGGGAACAGATCGCAAACACTTGTCGCAAGTGTGACCGCGACCCCGGCGAAGTGCGTCTGGTTGCCGTCTCTAAAAAGAAACCCGCCGAAGACATTGAGGCTGCGGTCACAGCCGGACAGAAGCTGTTCGGAGAAAGTTACGTACAGGAGTGTGTTGCAAAGCTTGATGAAGTAAAGGCTGACGCCGAATGGCATTTTATCGGAGCGCTCCAGAGCAACAAGGTAAAATACCTGCGCGGTAAAGTTGCCATGATCCATTCCGTTGACCGCCTTTCCCTGGCACAGGAGATAGACCGTCAATGGGGAAAAGATAACGACTGCGTCGATATCCTTCTCCAGGTTAACCTCGGCGGAGAAACGAGCAAATCAGGGACGACCGCCAAGCAACTAATTGAGCTTGTCCACCAGGTTGTCAAGCTTGAGCATCTCCGGATCATGGGACTGATGTCTCTGCCGCCATGGGGAGCCGACCCCGAAGAGGTGCGCCCCTATTTCCGACAATTGCGGGAGTTATCCTTACAGGTTGACGCCCTTAAGCTGCCGAACGTCAGTATGCAGGAACTTTCCATGGGCATGAGTCACGACTATGAGGTAGCCATCGAAGAGGGCGCCACTTTAATCCGCGTTGGCACCGCAATTTTCGGTGCACGGTAGTCTCTGAAGTTGTCTTTTTTAACGTAAAGATACAAAGGTTACACTAAAGAGAGCGAAGAGAATCTTTAATTATGGGAAAAACGAGAATGGCCCGAATTCGTTTTTTGTCGAGTCTTTAGTGTTTGTTTTTTCGTGCTTCGCCCCTCGCACCTCCGGTTTTAATATGCCAATTGATGCCTTTCTTTTCGACCTCGACGGAACTCTGGTCGATTCTATCCCCGACCTGACCAAGGCGATTAACCTGCTGCGGGAAGAACTTGGTCTGTCTGCAGTAACCAGTGACCAGGTCCGTGGTTATGTTGGCGACGGCGTTGGCCTGCTGCTGCAGAGGGCGTTACCTGAAGAGCTGTTCAACCAGAACCGGCGCAAACGGTTCATGGAGATCTACACCGAGCATTTGACCGATGAGACGGTCATCTACCCCGGTATCATGGATTTTCTTGCCATGCATCGGGAGAAACCTATGGCGGTTGTCACCAACAAGCCGCAACACCTTGCAGATATCCTCGTCGATCGACTGGGTCTGTCGCCATTCTTTCAGCATGTAGTCGGGGCTGAACTTGCACTGCAGAGAAAACCGCACCCCGACATGGTTCTCCATGTCCTGAAGCTGCTAGACTGTGATCCGGAGAAAACCGTTCTGCTCGGTGATCATCACGTTGACCTTCGCGCTGCTCACGCTGCCGGAACCAAGTCATGTTTTTGTGTCTGGGGGCTCGGTCACGACGATGGCCTGAAGGCTGATTATCAGGCTGAAACGACCTTCGACCTGTCTATCCTCTTTCCCGGGGACACACCCTCTTGAACAAGGGCCAACTGACTCACAGAAATATTGCCCTCTTCTTTTTCCCACTGCTTCTGAATATCCAGTTGATGAGTGTCTCCCACTCGATTATCAACGCCGGCCTTGCCCGCCTGGAGAACGCCGTGGTGATTCTGGCGGGGTTCTCCGTGGCTATGGTCCTGCATCTTTTCGTCGCCTCGCCATCCTACCAGAACCATACAATTACCATCGCCATGGTCCGGGGACGCAAATCTCTTTACGCCATGACAATATTCGTGCTCATGATTGCTACATGGGTCTCGATTCTGCTCGCCTTGCTCGCCTTCAGCCCGATCGGCGTATTCATTCTTGATCACGCGCTAGGTGTTTCTCCCGAGGTCTCCGCAAGCGCCCGTGAGGCCTTGGGGTTGCTGGTCTTTCTACCTTTCATGACCGGCTTGCGCGGACTCTTTCAGGGCTTAATCATCCGTGCACATCGCACCGGCCTGGTCTCTTTTGCCACAGCTGTGCGCATCGTCATGCTCTTCGCTTATCTCTGGCTGGGGCAGTTGTGGTTTACAGGTACACAGGTAGCGGCATTCGCCCTGCTCGGCTGCGTCGGCACTGAAACCGTGGTTATTGCCTTCTTTGCCTGGAGGGTCAAGCTGCCGGCGACACGGGACGAAGAGAGAAGCTTTGGTGAGATCCTGCGTTATGGCCTGCCCCTCGCTTACTCTTCCGGCATGCAGCAAACAGTCCCCCTGCTGATTAATGCCATCATCAGTCGTCTGCCGGACGGAACCCTGGCGTTGGCCGCTTTCGGCGTCATTCGCGCTTTTCTTTTTCTGCTGGCCGGGCCGATGCGCAACCTGCAGCAGGCCTACCTGACCCTGGTCCGCCAAGCTGCAGACAGCAGAGTGCTGGTACATTTTTTCATCAGGGTCAGTCTTGGTATGGGCCTGATCATGCTTTTGATCGCCTGGCCATTGAATGAACCAGTTCTTGGCACAGCCATGGGGCTTGACTCAGAGATGCGGCAATACCTCGCATGGCCAATGACGGCGTGTGCATTCTTTCCGTTCCTTTACGGCGCCGCCAATCTACTCCGCGGATGGTTCTCCGGAGCACACCTGACCTCCCGCCTTGGCCGTTCAACCTTTTACAAGGCTCTTTTGATACTTCTGTTCTGGCCAGTCATTGTCTCTTTACAATTACCCCTGCCCGGCATCGCCGTGGCAATTTTCCTGCTGCTTGTGGCTGAACTCTGCGAGTCAGGATATCTTTACATGCAGCGCAGTCGCCTGTTGGAAACTCGTGGACTTGTGCCGATTGGTGCTGACCCCGTAGAATATAAGGATGGCAATCCGTAGCAAGAAACATCCCTGCCTCGACTGCAAGCATTGCCAGTGGTGCTCCGATGACCGCTGCCGACTCTGTCTGCGCCCTGGCAGAGGTGGCAAAAAAAAGCTCTCTATCACGGAGCAGATTGCTTTTTTTGAGCGGCTCAACAGAGAATCAGAAGAGTGTAGACTGTCTCACCTGGGTGAGTCTGGCCCCCCTCTTGAGGAAGGAGGAGCCTCTCCCTGCGCAGTGAACAATCTGGAAGAAGAGATCAATCCTCCTGAAATTACTTGAGATTGCGGATTGAATCGCCCGTAAGTTAATCTGACTTCCGTGCAAATCACATCCCCTCAATATGGTAAACTGTCATTTGACTGTCATTAAAATTCATGCGGAAGTACGCCGGCTAAAACCTCTGAAAGGGCGTTACCATGTCTTCACGTTTTGCAAAAACACTTCTGATTGCGACGATCATCATCCTGATAGTCGCTTTCTTCGCCTTTGACCTGCAACGCTTCCTGACCCTTGATTATCTCAAAGATCGTCAACAGGCCTTTGCTGATTTCTACACCGCCAACCGCCTGCTGACCATTGCTATCTACTTTGCCCTCTATATCATCGTCACAGCGCTCTCACTACCCGGAGCTGCGGTAATGACCCTGGCAGGCGGCGCGCTGCTCGGCTTCTGGGTCGCTTTGGTCACTGTCTCTTTTGCCAGTACAATCGGAGCAACCCTGGCCTTCCTCGTCTCACGTTTCCTCCTGCGTGACTGGGTGCAGGGCAAGTTCGGCGACAAGCTCAAGGCGATCAACGAGGGGGTTGAACGAGAAGGTTCTTTCTATCTCTTCACCCTGCGTCTGGTTCCACTCTTTCCTTTTTTTGTCATCAATCTGGTCATGGGGCTGACGCCGATGCGCACTTTGAGCTACTACTGGGTCAGCCAAGTCGGCATGTTGGCCGGCACCATGGTTTACGTCAACGCTGGCACCCAACTTGGCCAGCTTGAAAGTGCAGCAGGAATTCTATCGCCCGGCATTCTCATCTCCTTCGTGTTGCTCGGCATCTTCCCGTTGATCGCTAAACGCATCATTGAGGTCGTCAATCGTCGTAAAGCCTTTGCCGGATGGGACAAACCAACAAAGTTTGATTATAACCTTGTGGCAATCGGTGCAGGTTCAGGGGGACTGGTTTCCGCCTATATCGCAGCGGCAGTCAAAGCCAAGGTGGCCCTGATCGAAAAAGACAAGATGGGCGGTGATTGCCTTAATACCGGTTGTGTGCCGAGCAAGGCACTGATCCGCTCGGCCAAGATGCTCTCTTATGTCCGTCGTGCTGAAGAGTTTGGCTTTAAAGCGGGTCAGGTTGAGTATGATTTTGCCGAGGTCATGGAGCGGGTACAGAGAGTCATCGAAAAGATTGAACCCCACGATTCCATAGAGCGCTACACAGAACTTGGAGTCGAATGTCACACCGGTGCCGCCACCATCACTTCGCCCTGGACAGTCGAAGTCAACGGCGAGACATTGACAACACGCAACATTATAATCGCCACCGGAGCCCGGCCTTTTGTTCCGCCGATTACCGGCATCGAGAAAGTCGACTACCTGACTTCCGACAACCTCTGGCAGCTTCGAGAGAACCCGGGACGACTGGTTGTTCTCGGCGGCGGTCCGATCGGTTCCGAGATGACCCAAGCCATGGCCCGCCTCGGCGCAGAAGTCACCCAGGTCGAGATGATGCCCCGCATCATGGGCCGTGAGGACCCGGAAGTCTCTGCATACATAGAGAAACAGTTCGCAGAGGAAGGGATTCTTGTTCTGACCGGACATATGGCCAAAGAGGTGGTTCAGGAAGAGGGTCAGAACCTCCTGCTCTGCGAGGCTGACGGTGCAACAGTCAGGATTCCTTTCGATCAAATCCTGATCGCTATCGGCCGCAAGCCGAATGTGACCGGCTTCGGTCTTGAAGAGCTCGGCGTTGAAATCTCCGAACGCGGCACGGTGGCCGTCGATCCACTGCTGCGAACCAACTTCCCTAATATTTATGCCGTCGGTGACGTCGCCGGGCCCTACCAGTTCACCCACACCGCTTCCCACATGGCCTGGTACGCCTCTGTCAACGCTCTCTTCGGCGATTTCAAGTCGTTTAAAGTCGACTACAGCGTCATCCCCTGGGCAACCTTCACCGACCCCGAAGTGGCACGCGTCGGCATCTCCGAAGATGAGGCCAAGGCCGGCAAGATTCCATATGAGGTCACACGCTACGGTATCGACGACCTCGACCGTGCCATCGCGGACTCTGAAGACCATGGCTGGGTCAAGGTGCTCACCAAGCCGTGCAGCGACAAGTTGCTCGGCGTCACAATTGTCGGTAGTCATGCCGGTGATCTTCTCGCTGAATATATCCTCGCGATGAAACATGGTCTTGGCCTCAACAAGATCCTCGGCACTATCCACACCTATCCGACCATGTCAGAAGCCAACAAAGCCGCGGCCGGCGAATGGAAAAAAGCCCATGCACCGGAGAAATTACTGGCGTGGGTCGAGAAATATCATACCTGGAGGAGGGGTTAGCCCGAGAGCGCCATGTTCGAGCAATACTTACAGAACGCGGTTGATCTACTGAGGGACAATCCGATCGTTGCCGCTGGCATCGCCGTCACGGTTGCGGCCTTTTTCTACTTCAAGCCGAAGGAGACGTTCAAGCTGGTGGTGTTCTGCGTGTTTATCATCGCAGTTTTCTATTGCATCACTCTTTTCGCAGGCACACTCAGCACGGGGGCAAAGCAGAAAGATCAGATGATTTACAAAACAAGGGAAGCTGCTGGCGAATAAAAGTCTGGCAAACCATTAGTGCACCTTGTTATTGCACCTGCTTCGAGAACAGGAGTACACAGGGGCATCAAGAGATTATTGACAAGTATAGTGGGTAACCAGCATACTTGCTCGGAAATTAAGGGTATTCGCAATTTATCTTTTCGGAGACATCCATGCAAGAAACTGTACTCTTTGTCGATGACACACCCTTCACGCTCAAAATTCTTTCCGATCTTTTTGCCAACTCAACGTTCCGGGTTCTTACCGCCGAAAGTGCAGCTGCTGCTGTGGAGATTATTCGCCGGGAAGAAATCGCCGTGGTGGTATCAGACAACATCATGCCAAACGTGGGAGGCTTGGAGTTCCTTTCTTCCCTTAAAGACCTTTCCCCTGACACCGTCAAAGTCCTCATGTCGGCTTACGCCGATTTGGACAGTGCTCTGGCCGCAATCAATTGCAGTGAAGTTTTCCGTTACGTCCTAAAACCATGGAAGGACGACGAAATGATATCCATCGTCAATGAGTCCCTGCAACGTCATCGTCTCATCCAAACCATGCGTCGTGAAGATGAGGGCATCCTTCGCTCCCTGGCCCAAGCAATTGAATTGAAAGATCCTTCCACACGCGGCCATTGTGACCGAGTCGCAATCTATGCCGGCTTTCTTGCTGAAGCCCTGGATCTTCCCAAAGATTTAAGACGAGACATCAAGTATGGCAGCTGGCTACACGATTGCGGGAAAATTGGCATTTCCGAGGATATTCTCAATGGGCCCGACAGTCTCACCTCAGAAGAATTCGAAACCATGAAGAAGCACTCGCAATGGGGTTCAGAGATTGCGGTCATGGCAAAGCTCTCAACCTCAACCCGAAACATCATCCGCTATCACCATGAAAAATTTGATGGAAATGGTTACCCTGAAGGGCTAAAGGGAGAGAGCATCCCCCTGGAAGCGCGTCTGGTTGCCGTTGCCGATGTCTTTGATGCTCTTTCCAACGATCGTTCATACCGCAAAGCCCATTCTAATTCCGAGGCCATTGAGATTGTTTTATCGATGAGTGGAACAGCTCTTGACCCTGCTCTGGTCGCACTCTTTGTAGACATCGTTAACAATCATCCCGAGTTCCCTCCCCAACAGTCGCACTAGCAGTTATACCTTACTGTTCAAAATCATTAGATATGTGCCCTCTGTACTGCACCGGTTTCTGGAGCAGAGAGGGGCCACTGGTTCAAATCCAGTCATCTATGTCGGTATTTACTAAGGGACGAACTTTCCGGGGGATTCTTTAATCTTTAAGCTCTGTTCTCGTCCCATGTTAATAGGGTGTTCATAGGATAATATGTTGGACCGTAGTGTTAGTGTGTCAGTTGCAGGGTTTCTGAGAATTGTCCACACAGGCCTATTTCTTTACATAATAAGTTGCTGACACAACTTCCGACACTCCGACTTTTGACGTTTCCGGTTTATCAGCGTATATTGCCGAGTGTGTCAGTTGCTTGGTGTATGAGACTTTAGGGGGAATAGACGATTTTGACTACAGGCCACTCTGCACGACTGCGGGTGGCTTTTTGTTTATGGCAGGAAGCCCTTAACTCGGATTTTATGCTTCAATATCTGGATCGTTTCAGTCTGATATGTCATTTATGACAAAGGCTTGTAGCATTAACTTTAACCGTCTATCTGCGGAGTAATATCAAGCGTACCCGCTAGTAGAATCAATGTTAGAATTCACTCAACATTAAGAGTTGTATAAATGAAGAAGTTAATATTGTTAGTCATAATTGGTGTAGCTGGTTGGCAAATATATGAGAAGCAAAGTGTTCCAGTTCTCACTAATGCAGACCTTAAATCATTTAGAGCATCAACTGAAACAGTTACTAAGTCTTCATCGGTTTACGGCTCGAGCTACTCATGTGATGGTCGTCAATATTGTAGTCAAATGAGTTCTTGTGCAGAGGCAAAATTTTTTATTCAAAATTGTCCAAATACAAAAATGGATGGTGATCATGATGGTATTCCATGTGAACGCCAGCATTGTAACTAATCAAATTCTAACCAAATGCTTAGGCGGACTGAATAATCAGCGGTGGTTCGCGAGAAGGTTTCTACACAATTGAAAGGGCACTGGGCAGCCGCTTAGCTCGGGCCGTTTGAAGTGTCCTAGAAGTCACGCTGTTGAAACAGTTTTGAGGGCGTGTCAGGACCGAGGTGTATAGGACAGGTTTGATGGCAGGGATATGATCAGCAGAAGAACATCATCCATAATCGCATTGGTATTTCTGACCACCTTCATCGGTTCTCTGATGTTGGATTTACATGGTGCGGTAGCGGTAGCCCTTGCTGTCGGTTTCTTTGTTTTTATCTCTGCGTCAATCGACCAGAGAACAAAGATTGTCCGATGTTTAAAGTGGGGCTTCGGGGTATTGCTTATTATAGAAACCTTGCGAAGATTGCTCATGTATCCTGAGCAGAATTTTGTCTTCACAATTACAGTTGGATTTTGCGGTGTGCTATTGCTCATAGACCCAATGGTTTTGTGGCCACACGAAGCAAACAAAGCGTCCGATAAACCACGCCCCTGGGACGTAATTTAGGGTGTGTCAGCACCGAGGTATTTAGGACACCGAATCTTGGAGAAGTTCTCATGCTAGGAAAACTGTTTGGGAAGAATAAAGAACGAGACTTAAAGAAGGATGAAGTTAAGATCGTTCTTCCTGAAGAGAGCTATACCCTTGTAGAGTACAAAAATGAGGGCCTCCCATGTATTTCAGCTATAAATTCAGCCATGTTAGATTTCAAACATAGAGATGTTTTTAGCTGGCATCTATCAGTCATAATTGATTTCGAGGACCTTATAGACAATGGTATGCCTTCTGAGGCAGAGCGTGAGGTAGTCGATCCATTCTGTGACCAACTAGATGAAGAAATTAAGGCTGGTGGCAATGCACTTTTTCTGGTTAGGGAAACTTGGAATAAAACCCGTCGTTTAGTTTGGTTGGTATACGACCCAGAAATTGCTCATCAGCATCTTCAGTTCATTGTCGAACATCAAAAACACCCAAGACCATTTGATTACAGAATGGAGCAGGATATTAAATGGGAGCAAGCTGAGTGGTATTTTGATGCTCTCAGGACATGACAGTGGGTGTGTCAGTCGGAGGGTTTCTAGGAATCTCTCACATCAGCAGTTTTTGACTACCAAAAGTCTCTGACACAACTTGCAGGATATCCACAGAATTGACCATTTGCAATAATTCCGGTAGATTGACAACTGTGTCAATTGCTTGGTGTATAGGAATCACAGGGGGATAGATGAGATATGGGCATAGGCCATCCGTAAAGAAGCGAGTGGTTTGTCTTGTTGTGAACGTCCCCTTTTTAGGTTGGCTTGCGGAGTGACCTTCTTGAAAGACCTCTCCTTTTTTCTGTCCTTATTCCTTTTTTACATGCTCTCAGCCGAGTACGTTCAAGCGATTGAGCTTAAGACCGCGGCACAGGACAGCGCTCCGAAATATTTTGTCAACGAAGACCATTCAATGGCCGGGCTTTGCGTTGACATTCTCAGGGCAATTGAGCGCACCGATCCAGAGATTAAGTTCTCTGGGTACGATCATTTCCTCCCCTTTAACAGAATCCAAAAGCAGCTTGAAGATGGCGTACTGGATGTCTTCTTGGGCTTCAAGAGGACGCCTGCCCGCCTGGGTAAGTATCATTTTATTGACATTCCTCTCTACCAACTTGACTACAAGTTGGCAGCACTGTCAGTAAACGGCTTTGGCAGCATTCGGCTCGAAGATATCAGCACTTTTGGGCCAGAGATGAGGGTCTTGACCATTAATGGGTCCGCTGCAGTAAACTTTTTAAAGGAACAAAACCTCGGCTTTGTCGTCGATGATAGTGCTCGTTCTCCAGAGAACATGATCCTAATGTTGAAACATGGTAGGGCCCGTCTCGCCTTTTACCATGACCTCAGTCTCTTTTTTGTGCTTGATCACATGGACGCTGGCAAGGATATTGAGGTTTTACCACGTAGTTTTACAAGCTACTCTCACTACCTTGCGTTTTCTAAACAGGCCCGTCCGGAAGCGGTGGCAAGAGTCACCAAGGCCTTACGGAAACTCAGTGAAAGCGGTGATCTCGGCAGGATTTCTGCACGATATAAATTGTTCAATCACGACCAGACCCAGAGCGACTCTAAATAGCCTGTGAAAACATGACTGACAAAAGCCTCGTCAAAAAAATTACCAAAACCGGCTATGGCCTAATTGTTGGTACCTTATTGGTCGCATTTTGCTTTAGTTACTGGCAGGCTGCGAGGCAAGCAGGGGCGAGCCACCAAAAAAGGCTTTTGCAGGCGATCAACCTTTTGAGCAATAGCCTTGAAAGCCCCCTCTGGTCTATGGATCACACGAGCGTAACTTTAATTGGCGACGCCTTCATGGCAAACACCGATGTGGCACAACTGATAATCTCATCCACAGACACTGAACAGCCACTTTACAACCGAATGCACACAGATAAGTCGAACGTGATGTTTGCCGAAAAGGACATCATGTTCAATAACTTGCTTCTCGGCCAAGTTCAAGTAGGCATCAGCGGCGATGCATATAAAACCTCACTCCGAAGCCTGCTCGTTCAAAGTATAATTCTGTTTTCTTCTCTCATGATTACTTTGGTATTGGTTATTCGATATCTTCTACTCAAATATTTGGGTGCC
Organism: uncultured Geobacteraceae bacterium; assembly: GCA_964638305.1. Taxonomy (GTDB): domain Bacteria; phylum Desulfobacterota; class Desulfuromonadia; order Desulfuromonadales; family BM103; genus M0040. The sequence goes on from CAZXBD010000384.1 coordinate 26,396, forward strand.
CCCTTGCTAGAATTTGGTGAATGGACAGATAGAGTGGCCGACGGAGAGTACGGAGAAGCCCCTCCCCAAGTTAACATGGAAGAGCTCAAGACCCTGGCCCACAAATTCGTTAACATGGCAGAAAAGATTAAGTCTCGAGAATTGGTTCTTCAAAACAGCGAAAGAAAGTTCCGCGGACTGTTTGAAAACTCTGAGGTGTCCATCTGGAACGAGGACCTCTCTGACGTCTTTATTGAGCTGACAAAACTTCGCGACAACGGGGTTAATAATCTGCGCACCTACTTGAATGATCACCCTCAAAAGAGCAAAGACTTGGCGGCGTTGGTCAAGGTTACAGAAGTCAATGATGTAACACTGGAACTGTTTTCCGCAAAAGACCAGGAAGAGCTTATCGGTAACCTTTACAACACTTTTACCCCGGGCTCCTTGAATGTCTTCGTAGATGAACTTTGTGCCATATGGGACAAGAAAACAACTTTCCGGTCTGAAACCACATTTCGTGCGCTGGACGGAACAATGATTGAGACTATCATCTCCTTTCATCTCCCTGACACGATAGATGGCTACAGAAGTATTCCTGTTAACATAATTGACATCACCGACCTCAAAAGGGCGGAGGCAGAACTGGTCAAATATCGCGATCAACTCCAACAACTCGTCGATGCCAAGACACAGCAATTGAAAGACGCTCAATCCGAATTGATACAACAAGAGAAACTAACCACACTAGGACGACTGACGGCAACGGTTAGCCATGAGCTTCGCAACCCTCTTGGAACTGTTCGAAATGCAGTGTATTCGATCGGCGACGAGCTTGATGATACCTTGCCTGAGCATCTAATTCGTTTACTGTCCTTGGCAGAGCGCAATATTGTTCGGTGCGTCAATATTATTGAAGACCTTCTGGACTATACCCGGGTCAAAAAACTGGTATTCACTGAAACGGATTTGAGGCGATGGATACATGAATTGATCAATGAATACGATTTTCCCGAAGGGATTATCCACGAACTGGATCTTGCCTGTGGCCCGTCTGTTTTTGTTGACCAGGAAAGACTTCGTCAAACGTTGGTGAACCTCCTGACAAATGCATCAGATGCCCTCCTTGATGAAAAATCTAACGGCAGTCGAGTCAAGATCACTACGCAGTTTTTTGAAAAAGACTTTGTCATCCACGTCCAAGATAATGGCATTGGCATGTCGGAAGATATCTTAGCAGAAGTTTTCGAACCGCTTTTTTCTACCAAGGGCTTCGGCATAGGTCTTGGCATGGTGGTTGTCAAGAACCTCATTGAGCAACATCACGGGACTATTGAAATCACCAGCAGCCCTGGACACGGAACAACCGTCTCGATACGCCTACCCATTTGTTCAAATTATGCTTTCTCATAATTCACGTTACTGAAATAGTTTTGAGGGTGTGTCAGTAGCGGGGTTTTTAAGACACCAGATTCGAGATTATTAAAACGAGAAAAATCATGAATCGTCCGATTGCGATACTGCTTATAATCCTAATAATAGTTGGTTTTCTGTTCAGCACATTCGCTCTTTTCCAGGGAAAATTCGTTGAAGCCCTGCTCGTATATCCTTTGCTGATCATTGCTTATGTTTTTACGCGACATGGTAAAAGGTAGTGACGATCAAAATTTCAGGTCTTATGAGAGGTTTTTTGAAATGTATGGTGTGTCTGGAGCAGGGTATTTAGGACGGATTGAATCATGAAATTTAAGAGTCTTTGTCTAATGTTATGTGCAGTAGTTTTGCTTGTCTCTTTCGGGTACTCCAAAGATGAAGCTTCTAAAACCGTTACAACATCTATGAAGCCTAAATGCAAAGATGGGCAACTGTATTTTTCTGAAAGATGTTTTCAGCCAACTGAAATTCAGGGAATTGTAAGCAGTGACTTTGCCGCCATGCTTGATGGTGAAGCTAATGTTAATGCACGATCTGAACAGCAGGTTAAAGAAACTGTGGGGATTTTATTTGATAAATATATGACTGACAGTTTAAATTATGAAATTTATACACTTTTTTCAAAAGAAATACATAAAAGAAGCAATGATATGTCTGAAAAGGGGTTGAGGCTTTTACTTGACGTAAGTTATTACCATGACCATTTCAGCAATATTGCTTTTGCAGAGATTTCTGAGGGGTGGAGGGATGGAGTAATTCCATACATCAAAAAAGAAACCAAGCTTGTTGTTTCAGTTTTTCAAGACAAAAATCAACTTAATAGACAACTAATATTTGACGCCTTCTACCAATTTGTAGACCCATTTGGCGTTGATGCTGAAGGAAATATTAACGACGAAAGATTTAGCGATAAACATAAGAAACTTCAATTGCTGTTTAACCAAGAGGGTATTTGACAATTTGATAAGGTGTCCCAGAAACCACGCCGCTGGAACATGATTTCGGGTGTGTCAGCGACGAGGTATTTAGGACAGGTTATTGGAGGATAAAATGAAGAAATTTTTCATGGTTGCTATGCTATTGGTTCTGTCCTCACCGTGTCTCGCAGGGTTAGATTATTACGGTGGGCCTGGTGATGAATATGACCAGGAGACAGGTCTATACTATGTTCATGTAACGGAATCAGAGGACGGTGGCTTCCTTAAAAGTTCTGACTCAAAAACAACTGATCTTTACATATATTCGCCGAGCCAGGAGAAAGGCTCTTATCTTTTTAACCGAAAGAATATTCACCGAATAACCAACGTTGCTTTTGAGAGTGCCTTTGACGAAAAGGAAAAGGCCATCGTCTTCAACAACGCCAGTAAATATTTGGTTCAGAATAATATGCTAACTCAAGCACGTAGCCCGAAAGACAAAATTCTTGTCACTGTTTACGATGAATCACGGAGCATAAATACGGTATGGGCCGCCAGTAAGAGTGGATCGAACCTTGTGAAGATCAAAGAATATGGCAAGGACACCCAATGGCATATTGACGTTCGCAACAGTAAAATCCGTTTCATCACCAAAACGAACAAGCAAGTTTCAATAGAGAACGTTTCGTGGTGAGAATGGCCTTTGTTTCTCGTAAACCACGCCGTTGAAACAGTTTTCACAAAGCATAAGGAGTTGTTACTGAAATGACCTGGAGTGTAAAGAGTAGTCCTTCTCTTGGAATTATCGAAGAAGTTTTCAGTGGGTTAGTCACAGCATTAGAACTGAGAGAGGCAACTTCCAAACGCATTTCGTTGCAAAAAGAAACTGGCATAACAAAAATTTTAAATGATGTGTCAGAAATTGAGCTAGAAGCAACGATAATGGATGTTTTTGCTTTCCCCAACAAGCAATACCCTGAGGAGGGTGCTGACAGAAAAACCTGTATGGCTTTGATCATGCCTAAGTGCAACAAGGCAAAAGAGGTGGCAGAGTTTTTCATAACTGCAAGTTTAAACCGTGGCTGGGTTGTTAAGGATTTTAAGGAACGTCAAAGTGCAATTGATTGGTTGCAGGGCAAAACTACTTTCAAATAATCACCTGACCCATATTCTCAAAGTGTCTTATTTGTCACGCCACTGGGACGTTAAGTAGAGTGTGTCAGCGACGAGGTGAGTAGGACACTTGAAAAGGACCAGCTCCAGCCCGCTTATCTCAAACCGTTAGGTGTCGGAGAGATGATTTAGCGAATGAAACATAATATGTTTATTCTAGTCTGGCTTGCATTACTGGTGTCCTGCTTCACTATTGTCGGGATATTAGCTTTGCTGGGGTATGCAAATGCAGAGGTAATTTTTTGGAATAGTAGTCCAATCGAAAGTAAGATGGGAAAAATTGCGTGGATCGTAGCCTCCGCAACATTTTTGATCCTCTTCCTGAGACTAATCGTCAGAGGGAGCCGGAGAAAGAATGACCGTTCGCCCACCTAACCATCAAATCAACGCGGACGGAAAAGACTTCTGTAATAAATTGAAAAGCAAAATCTAAAATTGCGGTGGTGACCGAATCTTCGCGTCGCCGCCGGTTATCATGAACCGTTAGGCCACATAAAATGAACAAATTCCTTCGCATAGTTGCTGCTTTTATTGAAATCTATGTCTTAGGGTACGCAATTTTCATGGCGTATTTGATAAGTGTATGGATGGAAAGTGATTCGTTTGCCTATTCTGCGACTGAGATAGACTGGTGGATAGAAGCAGGGAAAAGATTTGTAATTACTTCTGGTTTGGCTTTCGCTTTAGCTGGTCTAGTGTGGTTAGTAAATAAACCTTTGTTAAAACGGTTAGGTTTCAAGAATGAATCTCTTCCGGCAATAACGGCCAGTATCTTTGGGGGAAGTTTGTGTATAGCCAGCCTGATAGGAGCTATTGTATTTGCTATTACGAAGCCATTCATGTAAATGGCCTAACAATTTAATCAACGCGGACGGAAAATACTTCTGCGCTAAATTGAAAAGCAAAACCTAAATTGTGGTGGTACTAAAATGGGGAGGTTTACAACTCTTTTTTCTCTCATAAGTCACCACTGCCGAGACGAAAACGGGCTTCTTATTGATAGAGACATTTAGGAAGCTGTTTAATGCACAAAACTATGGCCACCAGGGTTCGATCCTTGGTGGCCATTCCTTTCAGGTCAGGGTTTCTGATACATTTAAGTAAACCTGAGTATCCCAGCTCAAAGTGAGAGGATAAACATGAATAAGCTACCCACTGTTATTTATTCGACAGAGATCAAACCAGAATGGTTGGATTACAACAACCATATGAATGTTGCATATTATGTCTTGGTCTTCGATCTTGCTTTTGAAGAGTTACTACTTTCCCTCGGTCTAGGTGAGGAGGGGGCAAAAACAACTGGAATATCTACAATGGCATTGGAAAGCCATATCACCTACGATCAAGAGGTCTCTCTTGGGCAGGATGTGGAGATAAGGATGCAACTGGTAGATCATGAC
>CAZXBD010000385.1:0-3147 GCA_964638305.1 uncultured Geobacteraceae bacterium
CTGCTTCTTTTTTAACAACTGCTTCTTTTTTAACAACTGTTTCTTTTTTAACAGCTGCTTCTACAGGGGCTTCAGCAGGTGCTGCCGAAGTCTTTTCCACGATAATGGTTTCTGGCCCAGCTTCAACGGCTTGTTCTACCTGCTCAACTTGCTCTTCCTGATCAGCACCCTCGGCTTCGTTACGTAAGTTTTCCTCGCGAGCCGCCGCGCCTTCGAGGCAGGCATCTGCCATTTTCGAGGCAAAGAGGCGCAAAGCGCGAATCGCATCATCATTACCGGGGATAATGTAGTCAATGCCCTCTGGGTCACAGTTGGTGTCAACGACAGCAACAACAGGGATGCCAAGTTTACGGGCTTCCTTGACGGCAATCTCTTCCTTGTTGGGATCAACTATGAAGACGGCTGCCGGTAGACGGGTCATATTTTTAATGCCGCCAAGACTTTTTTCAAGTTTGGCTTTTTCACGATCCAGCTGCAAGACTTCCTTCTTGATCAGCAGATCATAAGTACCATCTTCAGACATGACCTCGATCTTTTTAAGACGATCGATACTTCGCTTGATCGTAGAGAAATTGGTGAGCATACCACCCAGCCAGCGATTGTTGACATAGTACTGATCTGCACGAACGGCTTCCTCAAGGATTGAATCCTGAGCCTGCTTCTTGGTGCCGACGAAAAGAACTTTTTCACCCTTCTTGGTGATATCGCTTATGAAGCTGTAGGCGTTTCTGAAATAGCGTACTGTCTTCTGCAGGTCAATGATGTAGATGCCGTTACGAGCCCCGAAAATATAAGGCTTCATCTTGGGGTTCCAACGACGGGTCTGGTGACCGAAATGAACGCCGGCTTCCAACAGTTGCTTCATGGTGATCTGAGACATTTACAAACTCCTTATTACGTTAGGTTTTTTCCGCCGCCCTCATCATTCCCTGCAACCGACCTGACACCATGTCAGGCACCCGGTCCGGGTCAGAAGGCGTGTGAAGTGAATAGCACATCCGTATAACACGGGAGTATGGCCAACGCAAGAGCTTTTTCATCACGAACAACGTTTACAACCCCTTTATTCCTGTACTAGTATGCTAGATTATGCTTGGAACGCAAATCAATCGCTACATTATCAGGGAAGTCCTTTCCCCCACCCTGCTTTGTCTCGTGATCTTCACCATGGTCATGGTCATGGGACAGGCCGTCAAGCTGGTTGGTATGATCATCAACAAGGGGGTCTCACCCTCAGACATCCTGGTACTGCTTGTCACCCTTTTACCAACCTTGTTCTCAATATCTCTGCCACTGGCTTTTCTAATGGGAATCATGATCGGTTTGGGGCGTATGTCAGCTGACAGTGAAACTGTGGCTCTCAAATCCGCCGGAATCGGCTTGGCGAAAATTTCCGTACCTGTCTTTACGTTAGCCTTCATATTCTCTTTGCTGACCGGCGCAACCAACATCTGGATAAAACCCTGGGGCTACAGTGCCTTCGAAACCAAGAGTTTTGAAATTGCCCGACAGAAAGCGACCATAGGTTTTCAGCCTCGGGTATTCATGAACCAGTTTAATAATCTGGTCCTCTACACAAATGAAATAGATGACCGTGAGAATAAAATGCACGGTCTCTTTATTGTCGAAAAATCACCGGAATCAACATCCTGGGTATTTTCAGACAGCGGCACCATCCTCTCCGATGAAGAATCTGAAACGATAACAATTCGCCTGCACGATGGCGTCATCCATCGTCAGCAGTCAGAGTCCGCTGACAACTATCAATTGATTCACTTCCGCAATTACGATATTCAACCCGAGATATCATCAATAAACGAACCTTCAAAGAAGAAGCGAAAACCCAGGGAACTCGCCACCGGCAAACTCTGGGACCGAATCAAGCACGAAGAAAGTCCGACCAAGCTCCAAAAACTAAAAGCTGAACTCCATTTGCGCTTGACCTCACCACTGGCTCCTTTGCTTTTTGTCCTGTTTGGCCTGCCATTCAGTATGCAATCTCACCGTTCAGGGCGGAGCGGCGGATTTGTCATGGGCCTGATCATTTTTATCAGCTATTTTTTCATTCTGTCATCGACCATAACCCTGACAGAGGAAACAGCTGCACCACCATGGCTGACCTTCTGGGTAACCCACCTTTTACTGGGATTCCTCGGGATTTTTCTGCTCCGCCAATCCTCTCTGGAAAAACCTAATATTCTGATTAACTGGGTTGACCAATCTCTGATCAAGCTACAGAAACGGGCTCGCAAAAATGTCGACTCTTGACCGTTATATACTGCAAACTTTCGTCAAAAACCTGGCCCTGGTCCTGTTGACCCTGATTTCTCTCTATGGGTTGATTGAGTTTCTGGAGAGGGTCGACGACTTCATTGAGCATAGGGCTGGACTGAAGTACTACCTGCTCTATCCTTTCTACCATCTGCCAGTGATCATCTCCAACTCTCTGCCTATGGCCGTCCTGCTTGCTACTTTTGCGACAATTGGCGGGTTCTCCCGCTCAAGCCAACTGACAGCCATGCTCAGTGGCGGCATCAGCTTTACACGCATCGGCCGACCTCTTTTTTTGGGGAGCCTGGTTCTCGCAATGCTTATTCTGATCGCTAACCTCTGGTTGGTTCCCTGGTCGTCTCTTGAATCGAATTATATTCTGCGCTCTGAAATCAAGGGGAGAACTTCAGAGAAGGTTTCCGGCAAAGACCTTTATTTTCGTGACGGAAACAAGATAGTCAGCATCAGTCATTCGTTCCCGGCAAAAGGCGTCATTCTTGGACTTACCATTGTGGAATTCAACGACAAGTTCATGCCGACAAAGCGCATACAGGCAGAAAAGGCGAAATACGTAGAAAATGGTCACTGGCGACTGGAGAATGCTGTCCTCTGGGACTTCATTCCAGAAACCAGGGCCATTGCTTCTTTTGAACAGAAAACCGAAATGCTGCTTGATGTCAAAAGGCAGCCGTCCGAGATGTTGCGGCTCTGGAACCGGCCGGAGGACCTGGCGATAAACGAACTTCTCCATTTAACGGAGAAACTGAGAGATGAGGGCTATGACCCGAAACCGTACCAGGTGGAGACACACACGCGCTTCGCCAAGGCTGCCATCCCGATCATCATGGTTCTGATCGGCATCCCCTTCGCCTTGCA
>CAZXBD010000386.1:0-11101 GCA_964638305.1 uncultured Geobacteraceae bacterium
GGCTGTTTCTGCAGACGTTTGTAGTAAAAATTCTGTCCGTAGAGGACTGCGGCCGGGTTGTGACAGGTAACGCGGTCCTTGACGACCAGGGTGGTGACAGGGGCTTCTGAGTATTTGTTGAAGAGCATGTCGTGGCCGACACACAGGCCCATGATGATGTTCATTTCCATGTCTTCGGCATTCAGGATTTTGGCCTGGGCGATCGGATTGCAGGCCGGTTCAAATGTCTGTGGCCTGACCTTGTCCTCTTCTCTCAGGTTGAGTTCGAGCTTGTCGATGCTGCCGGCTTTACAACAGGCCGAATAAGGCTGCATTCCCTGAGCGCGAAGAATGTCAGTTAAACGGTCACATTCGTCGAGTAGTCCGATGCAGGTTGCGATGCCTATTCTCTTGTAACCCATCAATTTTGCCAGGGCCAGGGTGTCCTCGACCCGGGTCCATCGCGCGTTAACCGCATCGGAACCGGGAAGGGCCTGATAGCAAAGGCCTTCGACCTTGGCTGCCGCTTTGGCGAGATGAGCGTCAGAATCATTGCCCTGGTATTTATTGAAAGAGTCGTAAATTATTTCCGCATGGGGTTCGGAAGGGCAATAGGCGGGTTTAGAGGGCTTGTTGTCCGGGTCGCTCCAGCAGTTTGTCGTTCCCTGCTTTTGCCAGATTGTGCTACAGCTTGAACAGGTGTGTCCTGTTTTGGATGGTTTTGATTGCGACATGGTCTCCTCCGTGTTCATTGTGTTTGTCCTCGGAGGATAACGTGCTGGCGTACTCCTGTCCAGAACTCTGGTTGCCTCATGATGCTCGTGTGTCTCCATGTCCTTGACAGTCATATGTTTCAGGGGTGAGATGGATTGTCTCGCCGGAGCCTGTCAAGAGGCAAAAAAATACGGGCGCATCATCAGATGTACCCGTATTCTACTTGGAGATTATAGAGTCTGCAGTCTTCTTGACAAAGATCAGGCAGTACTACGACGTTCAGGACCACTATATGCGTCCTTGTGCTCAGGATAACGGATCGGATCCTTTCCAACAATCGCCCAGCCAGATGAACGACGGAAGCGTTTCACCAGCTCACGGCTCAAAAGGAGGTCCAGCCCCTTGGGGACCACCCGGCAAAAAGTCCCATCTATCATTTCTACCCGAATCGTCATGGAAATCAGTCAATCTCAATTAAAAATAGGTTCAAGGCGGCACTATACACTAATAATGCTCAAAATTCACTCACAATTTTATGAGTTTGATGTTCGACCTGCAGCTTTTCATCTAAACTCAGATAATCTTGTTGAGCGGATATTCAACAATCCCTTCCGCACCCTTTTCCATCAACTCGGGCACAATCTTGCGTACCGCTGATTCTTGCATGATCGTTTCAATTGATACCCAGTCCGACTGGTAAAGGTGTGCAACGGTCGGCCGGTTGAGACTCGGTAGAATCTGGATGATTTCCTCGATCTTGTCACCTGGCGCATTCATCTTCAGACCAACCATGCCTTCGGCGCGCAGAGCGGATTTCAGCATTGTGTAGATACGCTCGATCTTTGCACGTTTCCATGGGTCTGCCCAGGCATCCTTGTTGGCAATCAGGACCGGGACCGATTCCATGAGTTCACAGACGATACGCAGGTTGTTGGCCTTGATCGTTGAGCCGGTTTCCGTGACTTCCACGATGGCGTCACAGAGCCCTTTGAGAATCTTGGCTTCGGTTGCACCCCAGGAGAATTCTACCTCGACCGGGATGTTGCGCTCGGCGAAGAAGCGCTTGGTGAAACCGACCAGTTCTGTAGAAATTGTGGCTCCTGCCAGGTCTTCCGGTGTCTCAACGGTGGACTCCGGTCCGACGACCAGAACCCAGCGTGCCGGGCGGCGTGAAACCTTTGAGTAAACCATTTCTCCGACTTCGATTACGTCAGAATCATTTTCCCTGACCCAGTCGCGACCGGCGATGCCGACATCCAGTTTGCCTCGTTCGAGGACCTTGGCCATCTCTTGGGGGCGTACCAGGCTGCATTTAAGCTCATCATCGTCGCTGGTAGGAAAGTAGCTGCGTGAAGACGTTTTGATCTTCCAGCCGGCTTTAGCGAAAAGCTCAACAGTTGCTTTCTCAAGACTTCCTTTCGGAAGACCGATTTTCAGTTCGTTTGACATGATCATCCCTTTATTAAAAATTGAATCAGCAGGCGCTACTTCTTCTTGTAAACTTCGTCAGGGTCAAAGAGGGGGTTGGAATGCTCTACCCACTGATCATTTTCCCATCGCACATAAAAACAGCTGCGGTTGCCGGTGTGACACGCGGCCGGTCCGTTCTGCTTGACCTTGATCACCACCGTGTCGGCGTCGCAGTCGGTGAGCACTTCGACAACGTCCTGAGTGTTTCCGGACTCCTCACCCTTCATCCAGTACTTGTTGCGGGTACGACTGAAGAACCAGGTTTTGCCATCGCGCAATGTATTGGCGAGGGTTTTTTCGTCCATGAATGCAACCATCAGGATTTCGCCATTTTCGTGATCCTGGATGATGGCGGGAATTAGTCCGCCCATTTTTTCAAAATTAATTTGTGTCAAAGCTTTGTACCTCCCCGGTAGATTTCGAAAGACATTTATTACCTTCTCGTTGAGACAGTGTCAACTGTTTGGACGATTATCCTTCTGGCGGGAGAGGATTCATCTGGTGAAATGGGCTGTATTGGGGGAGTGCTGTCAGATGCCCTTCTCGAGGAGGGAACCTTCAGGAGTATTGCGTTGGTTAATTGTGACTGTTTCAAACGCACCGATTCTGTGTCGGTTGTCTGAACGCTGTCGGATGATGACACACTGTCTGCCCGGAGCAAGGCGATAGCCCGGCCATGGCCTTCGGTTCTACGTAAGAATTTGTCACAGTTTTGCGAGACAAACACTTTAGGGTTGCGCTGCTACCCGATCAACATATTCAGTTTATCCAGGGTCTCCTCCGGTTCCGGTCGTATGGTGTGGTCAACAGTGATCGACGCGTCATAGATCACTCCGTCCTGACCGATAATGTAGCGAGCCGGCATCGGCAGCATCCAGGATGAATTGCCATTGTGTCGTTCGAGGTCTATGCCGAAGGAAAGGTAAACTTCGCGCAGCTCTTCCGGCAGTGTAAAAACCAGACCGAATTCGGCGGCAACTGTATTGTCTTGATCAGTCAGGATTGGGAAGGAAAGATTAAGCTTTTTAGCCATCTGACGGGAAAATTCAGGCCGTGAGGGAGAAATTGTCAACAGGGTGGCCCCGCGATCAAGAACTGTTTGGTGGATCGTTTGCAGAGCTTCCAGCTCCACGTTACAGTACGGTCACCAGGATCCTCGATAGAAACTGAGAATCAATGGACCCTTTGTCAAGAGCTTGGCTGAGTTGTGGAGGTTGCCCTGCGAGTCCGGAAGCTCAAAGACTGGGGCAGGTCTGCCGGCATCAAGCGCCATGCTGATAATGCCGGAAGCCTCAAGTTGTGCCATCGATCGAGCCATGATGGCCGCCGACTCGGCTGGGATTCTTGCTATGGACGCTGACTTGATTTGTTGCAGAGTTTCAGAGAGTGCCATAATTAGATCCTTTCAGTCATGATGGTTTGAGCATAACACGGCATTTGGATATTGCCACTGCTCTAAGGATTTATGGCCGGTCAAGGAGTCGTCGGATTTTGCTCAGTCAGAGCTGATGAATTGACCATTTTCGATCCGCGCAAGGTAAATGCGGGGATTTTTCATGTCGCCGTAACGATCCAGGGATAAATCGGACTGGAGACCTGAGAATTGTCCCAATTTTAGCAACTCTTCCCTCAAGACCCGGGGTTCTGTAGTTTTTTCGAGGAGACCAAGAACCATGCTGGTTGCGTCATAAGCGTGCAGCGCTGGAAAGTTGGGACGCGAGTTGTATCGTTTTTGATAGGCCTCGACAAATGCCTGTGTCTTTGGAGATGGATCCTGCATACCGGTGCTCTGGATAATCGTCAGGCCTTCCACACTTTTCCCGCCAAACTGAATTAAATCATCAGAATAAGACCAGCCGGTTGCGTAGATTGGCAATTCGATCCCTGTTTTTACCAACTGTTGACAGATCAGGGCGGTATCGACAGCATTGGCAAGGACCAGAATCCCTTGCGGGTTTACTTCTGCCGCCTGCGCAGCGAGATCTAGAAAGAGAGTGTCTGAGCGAAGATCAAAAGGGATTCTGGTAACCTGTGCTTCTCCTTTTTTCTCCAGGGCCTCCTGGAAGTGTCGGACCCAGTCCTCCGTGTAGGCGCGGTTGTTCAGGTCATAGATCGCAGCAATTCTCCGGGTGTCCCCTCGGGCTGTCAGTTCGTCAGCGAGGAGTTTTGCCGCCTGCGCATTAGTGTAATAGACACGGAAAAAGTAGTCATCAAGGCTGGACAACTCGTTAGTGCTGACCGTCGGACTGATGGTCGGAATTCCGGTCCTGTTGATTTCCGGAACGATGGCAACGGCCGTCCGGCTGGTCATCGGTCCAATGATCGCAGAGACGCGATTGGCCGCCAGCTCGCGAACCTTCTCAAGGGCCGTCTCAGTGTCCATACGAGTGTCCCGGACCAACCCCTCAATCTGTCGATTGTTGATGCCGCCACGTGCATTAATCTCTTCAATTGCAAGGAGAAAGCCGTCGCGCCCGCTGGTGCTGAGGCCTGCCGCGCGAGTGGTCAGGTCTCCCAGAAAACCGATGCGGATTGGCTCCGGTTCTTTACAACCTGATTGTGTTGAGCAACAGGAAATAAAAATTATGGTGATGAACAGGTTTCGCACATAGCCCTCATAATAAGAGTATTTTGCATTAAATATTACTCAGATTGTACCATTTTAAGGGAGCTTTTCAAGAGCTTACTGAATGTTGACCGTGGTTTGTTTTGCCGCGAATAGTTGTTGTTACATGGAACACGGGTGAACCTTCTCGGAGGAGTGGTGTCAGTCAATTCATCATGATGTAGATGAAGGTCAGCGGGAAGAGGGTCAGGCTGACTCCGACCAGGGCGTTCAGGCACATCCGCATGAGCATCGTTGTCTTCTGTACAAGGACTTCATCACCCGTTTTCAGCTCTACGAAGCCGACCGGGACGGGAAAACCGCAATAAAGGAGCTCTTTGCTCCCATGGTAGATGTAAGTCGTCAGCTTATAACCGATGACGAAACCAAACATGATGCTGCCTACGGACAAAAAAAGTAGCGGCCCTCTGAAGGCATGATCGCTGTACAGCAGTTGGTGGAGGCCGGTAATGTTGAAGTAGGTCACGACCAGAGTGTTGAAAAGCGTCAGCCACCGAGCCGATGCCCAGAGCTTGTAAGGACGGGGCCAACAAGAGTCCTGTCTTCGTTGCACCTTTTGCTCTAGCTCTTCCCGGGCCAGTCCACGCTCCTGCAGTACCCAGTAAACGGACTCTTTGTCGATATCTTCGTTGTCAGCCAGCAGGTCGAGCAGGTAACTGGAGGGAAGGTCTCGAAGCTGTTCAAGATATTTCGGATCAGCGATGTTCATTGTGACTCATGTTTGATTTGGTTGGTTGTTCAGCAGACTCTGGGGGCCACAACACAGCTGCTGTCCGGGACAAAATCGACCAGATGATCGATAAGGTTGGAGCAGGTTTCCTGCCGTGCTCTTTCCGTATAAGGCTGAGCGGGGCACATCCCCCACACGGGATTTGGCCAGGCCGGGTCGGAGAGATAGCGGACGATGTGGTGAATATGCAGTTGTGGAACCATGTTTCCCAGTGCGGCGATGTTCAGTTTGTCAGCATGAAAAGTCTGGTTCAGTGTTTGCGATAAGTGTGACGATTCCTTGAGTAACTGTTGCTGGTCGTGATCCTCAAGCTCATAGATCTCTCTTGCCCCGGTACGGCGAGGAACCAGGATGAACCAGGGGTAGTTTGCGTCGTTCATCAGCAGCAGGCGACAGAGCGAAAAATCGCCAATGACCTGCGTGTCTTCTTCCAGGCGCGTGTGAAGTGCGAACATCTCTTCCTCGTTCTTCAAGTTGGACTCCTCGTGGTCTGGTCGCTGACAGAGAGATTAAACAGCAGGGGGTGGTCGAGACCACTGTTAGTCAGGAGGTCATGAAGCTGTTGTGTTGTCGTGATATTCCGTTCGCTCAACTTGCTGGTGTGCTCCAGCCAGGTCATCATGGCGAAGTTGCCGGAAAGTGACCAGCCTTTTTCCTGCTTCATTGACAAAAGCAGATGGTTCTCCAGTCCCTGAGCAAAGCTTTGGGTTGCTGCGACGTAGTGTGTCGGCCAGGCAACAACCTGTCGATCAAGGCTGCTCTCATAAGCTTGTTTGTCCCAGCAGGACAGCTCTGAGAAATCGACTGTACACCACGCTGCCGGTCGTGTCGACAAGAGGGCTCGACAGGAGAGGGGGCGTAGGGAGTAGATCGAACAGCGGCCCCGAGTGTCGAGAAAGGGACATGGACCGATTTTTTGACGGTGGCTTTTAAGATATGTTTTCAGGGAAGTTATCTCCGGCAAGGCAGCTTTGAGACGTTTTACATATGCAGCCAAATTGTTCTCTTGTTTTTCGGAAAGCCCCTCGGCAACAGGCACGACCTCGGGATAGGCTGCATGTACGGCCAGTTGACAGCAGCCTGAGCAACCTTCGCAACAGTAGATGCCCTTATCTGAAGCGCTATAACCGGTAAGGAAGTTATTCGTGAATGTTTCGAGTTCAGCATGTTGCTTCAAAGCTTGAGCTCTCTGCTGCGATCGTTTTTGAGAAGATATCGGCATGGTCTTGTGAAAAAAATCTGCCCTTCAATGGCAAGGTAGGCCGTAACATTTATGCAAAACAGTTTTCCCCAGGCATCCTTTGGAGACAGTTACAAAAGCCGATGTTAATTCAGCATCTCAGGTGCAACTTCCCTGATCCTGTCCAAAAAGAACTGCCAATCCCTCTGACTACTGTCATCTGTACTCTCCAGAGCCTGTTTGGCACAGGTTATTCGTTCTGATACCTTCTCAAAGCGGCCACGGTTTGTGAGCTTAAATGAGTCCGCCGGTTGGCGGTTCTCTGAGGAAGTGCAGTCACATTTACAATAGATCTCGAAAGTCAAGACCTGCTCTCTTTGCTCAACGGCCTGATCTTTGGCCCTGGCGAATAACTCTGGGTGGAGATTGTTTAAGTACTGCAGCCCCTTCATGGCGTTATTGAAAAAAGTTTCACAGGGGTGGAAGAGGTCTCTGTACTCCCTGACGGCCCTCCGAATGATTCTATCCTCCCAAAGTATATCTTTTGGCAACTTTAACGCTGTCTTGCGTCCCTTGGCTTTGGAATACTCGCTATCGTCGAACAGCTCGGGCGTGCGGTGATCGATATCTTCAATAAATTCGTGAATGTAGTGATCGATATCTTCAAGAAGTTTGGGATTGGCCTTTTCCATTGCCTCCAAAAACTGTTTCGCCCGGGACTTCTCTTTAGGATTGCCTACCGTCAAAATGATTCGCTCCAAGGTTATCCTTTGGCGTAACCTGTGTTCCCAGATGAACTCACGGGCGGTCACTCTTTCAGAGGGTTTTGACATCGCTCTACTCCAGCTTACATATTAGATAAATGATGTTGTCTTTATATACCAAGAACTACACGTCTCACGCTATTGTAATAACTAAGTAAAGCCATCCGCAGTTGTACCAGAAGTTCTGGCGAGTCGAAATTGGCCCATTCTACAAGAGGCCTGAATGTTCAGCCTTGTGAGATTCACACACGACTCTGAAGCCCTGTTGTCCTGTCTGTTTGTCTTCCCTCACAGAACGTTGCTCGTCGCCACTTACGCACGGCGTTAATCAGGTAGATATTGGAACAGTTACGAAGATCATCAACCGTCAACACCTGTTCTGTCAGAATGCCACGTTGCAGCAAAAAATCACGATAGGTGCCCGGCAGAAGACCACAGGTTACCGGTGGGGTCAGAAACTTTCCTGTCTTTTGAATAACCAGGTTTGCGGTACAACACTCGGTCACCTCTCCCCGTTGGTTCCAAAGAACGACTTCGTCGGCTCCTCCCGCTTCGGCAAGACTGCTTTCGTAGGTCTGACGTTGCGTGGTTTTGTGGTAGAGGAATATATCCTTTGAATCAACCGGAGCAGCTGCCAATATTATTTTCAACGGCAATGACGGCTTCGGATCGGCTATGGACGTGGTGGCTTCTGTGCGACCGTCCTGATGCAAAAGTAAACGGACCCGTTGTGGTGTTGCCGGGAACTCACTGGCCAGGTCAGAGAGATAGTCTTTGACGTCTTCAGCTGAACAGGCAAAGTCGAAGTATTCTGCTGAGGCCTGTAAGCGGGACAGGTGTTCCGGCAAGACAAAGTATCCTTTGCCAGGTGTCCAGAGAAATGTCTCGATCAGAGCGAAAGCGGTCCTCGGTTGCGAGAGGACCGCTGCTTTGTCGAGACATTCGCGATACTCCTCAGCACAGTCCGAATCCCATGTGATGCCGGCACCGATGCCATAAGTGGCGCGTTTATGCAGCCGGTCAACCAATGCAGTGCGGATAGCCACAGTAAAGTGCGCCTTTCGATCTGGTGCTATCCAGCCGAAGGCTCCGGTGTACATCTGTCGAGGTCCTGCTTCGGTCGCAGTGATGATCTGCATGGTCTTGGTTTTGGGTGCACCCGTAATCGAAGCACAAGGGAAGAGGGCTTGAAAGATTGCCGCCAGTGATGATTCGCTGTGAGCTGTGGCCGCAGAAGTCAACTGCCAGACGGTGGGATATTTTTCGAGGGTGCAGATCTCTTCCGTCTTGACCTCGCCGGGAGGTGCCACCCGTCCCAGGTCATTTCGCACCATGTCGAGGATCATAATGTTTTCGGCGCGATTTTTTGCTGATTGCTGCAGCCCCTCGGCTTGCTGGCAGTCTTCTTCCAGAGTTCGACCACGTGGAGCTGTCCCTTTCATGGGGCGCATACTTAGATGGTCGCCGCATCTGGTAAAAAAATGTTCAGGAGAAACAGAGCAAATAGCCCATCGGTCGGTTTGCAGATAACCGGCACCGCCAGCCTGTTGGCCGTGAACCAGGTGCAAAAAGAAAGGCCAGGGATCTTGGGGGAAATCACAGGTGAGCGGGAAAGTCAGGTTGACCTGATAGGTTTCACCACGGGCGATGGCAGCACGGATGTTTTGGACTTTTTCGGAAAATTCAGCGGCAGTTTCTTCTGCGACCCAGTCCGGAAGATATGCTTCCTCGGCGGGGATCGGCAGGTCGATTCGTTCTACATCGGCAAAAAGGCCGAAGCGAAGTAGCGGGAAATCTCCCGATTTGTGTGTCTGCAATGCATCGTCAAAGGCCGATGCGGCCTCATAACTGACGAAACCGGCGGCAAAGAGACCTTCTTTTTCCACGCGGCGTTCGATGTAATCCAGAGAAGATAGAACCTTGTCTGGTGCGTGGATTTCAACCTCTTCGCAGGGATTGGAAAAGCGCAGCCAGGTCCCTGTTTGAGAATCGTAAAGAACAGCGAGATTGGGCATTGAGTTGACCGTACGTCAAAAGGTTCTTATTCGAACTGGGCCTGGAAAGCTTTCAGTAGGCTGCGGACCTCATCCAGTTCGGTGCGGAGCTCGGCAACATCATTCTCCAGTTTGGCCACCCGTTCATTCTCCGCCGCAACCTGCAGCCTGGCCGGCTCTGTCGGCAGTGAAGAGGTCTCCTCGATATCAGGAGTTCCGGAGAGCAGGTGTGAAAAGCGATGTTCCTTACGGCCAGGCTGGCGTGGCAGGCGCATTACCAGCGGTTCCTCCCTCTCCACCAGGTTCTGCAGCATCTCTTCAACAGCCTGCAGGTCACCCACCGGTTGCATGCGTTCGGCGCGGTTGCGAAGCTCGCCGACGGTTTGTGGCCCACGCAGCAGGAGTTCTGCAAGAATCGCCAATTCCTCCGGATCGAGATTGAGCACCCCTTCCAGGTTATGACAATATTTAGCCGAGCGGACACCTTCTGCCGACTGGTGGGCCAGCTGTTTCTGACGCAGGCTGTCAAGCGCCCGAACCACATCGGTCTCTTCCAGAAGCATGACCGGCTCACGATTTGATTTCTGGTTGCAGGCGTTGGTCAATGCGTTGAGTGTTAGCGGGTAGTACTCGGGGGTCGCGAGGTCTTTTTCGGCCAGGCAGCCGAGAACTCGAACTTCGATCTCATTAAGTTGACGATCCATAGCAGCTCTCTCTAAGTCGCAAGGTTGTGATCCAGAAAAAAATCGTAAATGATTAATTTGAGAGTACACCAAGACGCTCGTCGTTCAAGGTAAAAGATTTTCTTCTCGCTCCATATACAATCCTTTTTGAGTAGCTCCGGCTACTCCTGTTTCGAGTCTATCTCTTGCTGACCCGTTTTGTTTGTTTGCTGGAGGCCTTGCCAACCTCCCTGTTCTGATTGTCTGTAAGGCTCCCTGTCAAATTTTCCCGTTTGCATTGCCTGAGAGCGTCGATCACATCCTTGCGGTTTTCGGGCAGGTGCCAGAGTAACAGGGCTTTTTGCATTCGTCGCTCTTTTGCGTCGAGTGGCACGTGCACCACTTCTCCGCTGTACGGGTCGCGACCGGTATGGTAGATACAGGTCGACAGGCTGCCTGGAGTTGGCGTGAATTCCTGGACCTGTTCGACGCGCAAATTGTGTTCTTTGAGAAAAAGGGCAACATCGATCATATCGTCGAGAGTACAGCCGGGGTGAGAGCTGATGAAGTAGGGGACAATGGACTGCTTCTTTTCAGCTCTCTGGCTCTGTTCGCGGAAGCTGCGTAGAAACTGTTCAAAGACCTTTGGACCCGGTTTGCGCATGACTTTTGTAACTCTGGGACTGCTTGATTCAGGGGCTACCTTGAGCAGACCGCCGACGTGGTGTTTAATCAGGTCAGAAAAATAATCAGGCTGACGGTTGAGCAGGTCAAAGCGAATTCCCGATGCAACAAAGAGATATTTCACGGCCGGGTGCTTGCGCAGCTTGCGCAGCAGTTCTACGGCACGGTCATCACGTGTGTCAAGGTGCTTGCAGATCTGTGGATAGAGACAACTTTCGCGGCGGCAAGAGCCCTGGGCTTTTGCATCGCCGCACTGCAGGCCGTACATGTTTGCCGTTGGCCCGCCGACATCAGTTAC
>CAZXBD010000387.1:0-6613 GCA_964638305.1 uncultured Geobacteraceae bacterium
CTCTTTGGGCGTACCGAATCGGTACTTGGCGCAGTCTGGCGCGAATAGGAAAGGGATATCGCTCAAGCCTCACAAACAATCAAAGAACAACTACGTCTTGACAGGGGACCACATAGGAATGGCCACGGGGATAAAAAATCCTGTGGCCATCATTAAATGGCTTCTGAGCAACGGTGACACTTACACGTGAGTGTCACCCGTCCCTGTAACTAACCCCATGTCCCCGATTCCCCGGCTCATTCAGTCGTGTTTGATAAAGGTGTCGTTCCTGTATTCTTCAAAAGCTTGCTGCAGCTCTTCCTGAGTATTCATCACAATAGGCCCGCGCCAGGCGACCGGCTCGCCCAACGGCTTGCCGCCAACCAGCAGAAAACGCAGTTCCTCGTCACCGGCGGTGATCATGACTTGCTCACCCGGTTCAAACAGCACCAGTGACTCATTACCCAGCTCATCGTTAGACATTTCATCAAATCGACCACTGCCAGCATGCACATAGGCAAACACGGTGTGATCTTCCGGGGTTGGGTGGAAAAAAACCGTATTGGGAGGCAACTTCACATCAAGGTATTCCGGCTCGATCATCACATTTTCAACCGGTCCGCGTACGTTGCCAACCTGCCCACAAATTACCTTGATCGTGGCACCGCCATCGAGGGTCACGCTCGGAATCTCCTCAGCGCTAATATCACGGTAGCGCGGGTGCATCATCTTGTCGGTTGCCCGCAGATTGGCCCAGAGTTGAAAACCTTCCATCTTGCCTTCACTGTCACCTTTCGGCATCTCCTGATGGATGATACCGCTACCGGCCGACATCCACTGTACATCACCACTGCCGATGTCGCCCTCGTTGCCTAGACTGTCACCATGCTCCGCATGCCCTTTAAGCATGTAAGTGATGGTCTCTATGCCGCGGTGTGGGTGCCACGGGAAGCCCTTCTCATAATGATCCGGAGTATCGGATCGGAAGTCATCAAAGAGCAGGAAGGGGTCAAACAACGGTACGTCGTTGTTGCCGAACGCTCGATGCAGGTGGACTCCGGCCCCTTCCATCGTGGGCATACTGGTCGATACACGTTTGATCTTTCTGGTCGTCATCGGCGCCCTCCGCTTGAGATGTAAGGTTTGGAAAGGGTTATTATACCACTTGCAGAAAGGGTCCGTAGTTGGGGGCACTCAAAAGGGAATTCTATTTTGATTGCCCCCAATTCTAGTCCTGTGAGTCTTTGCTAAGCAGCTATGGGCCTAATTTTGACACCCAAAAAGAGCTTTTAAGACTTAAAAAGGCGTCTTTTTGATAGAGATCTCTTTTGATTACAGATACTTGTCTTGGTCCGAACCCATTGGTGACACATGATGGTTTCAGCTTTTTGAAACTCGACATGTCTGACCACCTTTGTTTCTCATCAGGTAGCACTGAAGTCAGTAAAAACTGTTACTGAATCGCCCCCGAAGGGACACTACAGGGACACTTCCAGAAGTGTCCCCGATGCCAGGCTGTGTCAGCCGACCCTTTGCAGCTTGATCGCGCAATAAGATCAAAGCATGGGCCTGGTTTGCAGGCAAAATTTCCGGTAAAAACATCTTTGTCCCGGTCGACCTTGACCCTTGCCACGAGCAGGTTAGAGTTAAGCAGATTCAGATCAGGAGACACCGATGAAGAAAAATATCTTTGTCCTAGCCCTCGATGATTTCACAAAAGCTCTTTTCGGCACAATTCGCCAGGCCGACCACTATTGCTACCACAGCCTGCTCCCGCCGGAAAAGATCATCGCGGCGGCCAACTATTCGATGCCCGAGTTACTGGCAGAGGCATGTCACAAGCTTAAAAGTTTCAACGGTAGCATCGACGCCATAGTCTCTTACTGGGATTTTCCGGCCACCATCATGCTGCCGACCCTGCGTAATGCCGCCGGGCTTGCGACAACATCCACCGAGAGCATTTTGCGTTGTGAACACAAGTACTGGAGTCGTCTGATCCAGCGCGAGGTGGTCCCTGAGCTAATTCCCGGGGTTGCCGCCTTCAATCCCTTTACTGAGAACCCCCTGTCGCAAATCAACCTCGATTTTCCGTTCTGGATCAAACCGGTCAAGGCCCATTCTTCCATCCTCGGTTTTCGCATCGACAACCAGGCTGATTTCACTGCTGCGATCCCACAAATAAAAGAACGCATAGGACGATTTTCCGATCCGTTCAACTTCCTCTTCGAGCGTGCCGATGTCCCTCCGGAAATTGCCGCGGTCAACGGCAGCTATTGCCTGGCCGAAGAAATCATCAGCGCAAAAAACCAGTGCACCTTGGAAGGTTATGTCTACAACGGTGAACCCAGGATCTACGGTGTGGTCGACTCGCTACGCGAAGAAAACCCATCAAGCTTCAGTCGCTACCATTACCCCTCGAGGCTGCCAGCCGAAGTCCGGCAACAGATGAGCGAAGTTGCCGTCCGCGTCATACGCCGCACCGGTCTTAACAACGAACCGTTTAATATCGAATTCTTCCACGATCCGGCAACCGGACGCATCTCATTGCTCGAGATCAACCCGCGCATCTCCAAGTCACACTGCCCGCTATTTTTCCTCGTTGATGGAGCCTCGCACCAGCAAGTTATGGTGGAGCTTGCCCTTGGCATCCAACCCGAATATCCATGCAAACAAGGGGTTTATCCCATAGCAACCAAGTTCATGGTGCGCCGCTATTGCGGGGATGCGATGGTACGGCGCGTGCCCAACCGTGCAGAGATAGAAGCTCTGCAACGTGAGATTGATGGCGTCTTTGTCGTGGTCTGGGCGCGCGAGGGGACTCGACTGTCCGACTTTGCCGATAGCGACAGCTACAGCTTCGAGTATGCCAATATCTTTGTCGGCGGCGGGAGCGAAGAGGAGCTTCTGGAGAAGTATCTTGCCTGCCTGCAGAGGCTCCCCTTCGAATTCGAGCCCATGACGGCTCAGGAGCTTTAGATGAAACACATCGAGTGCTTCCCATGCGAAGTCAAGACCATCGAAAATATCCGGATTCCAATGGCAGACGGCGTCCATCTGGCCGCACGGCTCTGGTTGCCTGAAGGCTGTTTGCACGAACTTGTTCCGGCAATTTTTGAATACATTCCTTACCGTAAACGCGACTTCACCCGCCATCGCGACACCGGCCATCATCACTATTACGCCGGACACGGTTACGCATCCATGCGCGTTGACCTGCGCGGCAGCGGCGATTCCGAAGGCCTGTTGACCGATGAATATCTGGAACAGGAGCTGGCCGATGGTGAAGAAGTCTTAAGTTGGTTGGCGGCTCAACCCTGGTGCAACGGCAAGGTCGGCATCATCGGTATCTCCTGGGGAGGCTTCAACGGTCTGCAATTAGCGGCCCGTCAACCGCCGGAACTGCAAGCGGTGATCAGTGTCGCCTCCACTGACGACCGCTATGCCGACGATGTACACTACATGGGCGGCTGCCTGCTCGGCGACAACCTGTCGTGGGCCAGCGTCATGTTCGCCTACAATTCGATGCCGCCCGACCCGGAGATTGTTGGCGATGCCTGGCGCGACATGTGGTTCGAACGACTCGAAAAAAGCGGCCTCTGGCTCGACACCTGGCTGCGTCACCAGCAACGTGATGATTATTGGAAACATGGCTCAGTCTGTGAAGACCACAGCGCCATCAAGACACCGGTGATGACCGTTAGCGGTTGGGCCGACGGCTACACCAATGCCGTCTTCCGTCTGCTTGAACACCTGGACTGTCCTCGTCTCGGCCTGGTCGGTCCATGGAGTCATCGTTATCCACACGATGGCATTCCCGGCCCCGCAATCGGCTTTCTGCAAGAGGTCGTGCGCTGGTGGGATTACTGGCTCAAAGGTAAAGAGAACGGTATCATGGATGAACCGATGTTGCGCGCTTACATGCTCGACAGTGTGCCACCGACGACCAGCTACGCGACGCGTCCAGGACGTTGGGTGGCAGAGCAAAAGTGGCCAACAGCGAACATCACACCCAAACCTTTCACACTCGGCTGGCGCGGCATTATTCCTGGTTTCGGCCATGCTCCAGAAGTGACCGAAACCATACGATCGCCCCTGAGTGTTGGCCTGTTCGCCGGCAAATGGTGTTCCTACAGCGCGACACCGGACCTGCCCCACGACCAACGTCAGGAAGACGGTGGCGCGCTGGTCTTCGACAGTGAGCCATTGGAAGAGACCATGGAGATCCTCGGCCAACCGCTGGTCGAGTTGGTTCTTTCTGCGGATCAGCCGGTCGCCATGGTCGCAGTCCGCCTGGCTGACATCGCGCCAGACGACAAGGCGACGCGGGTTACCTACGGCCTCCTCAACCTGTGCCATCGGGAGAGTCATGAGCACCCTCAAGCGCTCCAGCCGGGACAACAATACCGGGTCCAGGTTAAACTCAACGACATCGCCCAGACCTTCCCGGCCGGGCATCGGTTCCGTGTTGCCGTATCAACATCTTACTGGCCATTGGCCTGGCCGCCGCCACGCCCTGTCTGCCTCGAGATCTTGACCGGGGCCAGTCAGCTGATCATGCCGGTTCGCGCCGTCAACCATAACGAGCAGGTTAAACCATTCGGGGCACCGGAATCGGCGTTCGTTCCGCCAACCAGACAACTAGGCACGACAAATCGTAACTGGAGGGTTATCCGAGATCTCGAACACGACATTTCTACCCTGGAGGTTGTCAAAGACGAAGCGGTGGTGCAGATTAAGGAGATCGATCTTGAAATGGAAAAGTACGTCCTTGAACGCTACACTTTCCAGGACGACGATTTCGATTCGGTCTGCGGTGAAGTCATCAGCAAGCGTGGTCTCCGACGAGGTGACTGGCACGTCAGGACAGTGACCCGCACCGTGATGCAATCAGACGCAGAGAACTTTTACCTGCGCGCTGACCTTGATGCCTACGAAGCAGGATTCCGCGTCTACTGCCAAAGTTGGGAGAAAACCATCCCGCGCAAATTTGTTTAGAGGCGGATCCGGGGACACTTACGCGTAAGTGTCCCCGGTAAGTGTCCCTTGATCCAAATTCGAATTATTTCTCAGTTTATTCGATGATGAGGTTGGGGAGTTCGTCTGAATCGTCAGCCTTAATCGGGAAATGTTCTTCGAGGAGTTGGCCGCAGCTGTCAATAGCGGCACAGAGCGCATTACAGGTGTCACCACGGTGAATACCGTCGGTGATGGTCTGGACAATTCCATCCCAGCTGTTGGCCGGGACAACAGCGTTAATACCGCGATCAGCCAAAACATGAACCCGGCGTTCGAAAAGCGAGATCAGGATGAGAATGCCGGTTTCGTCGCGGGTGTGATGCAGTCCCTGCTCAAGAAAGGAGACGACCGCCTTCTCCTCGACTTCGGCACTGATTTCATCTGGATGGATGAGGTGTCGTCGGAGAGTGGGGACACTGCGGATCAGACATTTGAAAGGGAAGTAGCAGAGCGCAAAGAGCCACAGGAAATGCCAGAGAGATTCGCCGAAAAAGGCCCAACTGAGAGAGACTGCAGCCGCCAGTGAAAAAAGGCCGGCACCGAGGATTTCAGCCCTTGGGTAGTCATAAGACTCATCAACCACCATCGGCACAATTTCGCCGCTGGTCCGTTTCTCAGCCTGCTGCACTGTCGACTCAATGCGTTGTGTTTCTTCTTCGTTAAATAGTTCTTTTGCTGTCATGCGGAACCTTTGTCTTGCGTTATTGAGACATTAAACGGCAAATGGGGCACACGGTTAACAATATCTTTATTACTTCACCAACCGCCGGAAGAGCCACCACCACCAAAGCCACCGCCTCCGCCGCCGAAGCCACCCCCGCCACCAAAACCGCCACCACCGCCCATGCCACCAATCCAGAAACCGCCGCGACGACCACGACCGCGTCGACCGCCGCCGCCGAGAAGCATTAAGCCGGGGCCGAGAAACAGGAACAGAGCCAGAGAGCCCCAGGGGTTGCGTTTCTTCCTCTGGGAAGTTGTGCCGGTTCCAGTGTATTCACCACGAACCGCTTCGGCCATAGATGTGATCCCGGCGATAATTCCGCCTTCGAAGTCGCCGGATTTGAATCGCGGTGTGATTTCATTATCTATTATGCGCCCGGTAAGCAGATCGGTGAGTTTCCCCTCAAGGCCGTAACCAACCTCAATGCGTATTTTGCGTTCCTGTTTGGCTATCAGCAGCAGAGCGCCGTTGTCCTTACCTTTCTGTCCTATTTTCCAGCTTTCAGCGACCTTCAGGCTGTACTCTTCAACAGACTCACCTTCTAAGGAATCGATGGTAAAAATCACCAATTGAGTCGAGTCGCTACCCTCGAAGCCCCGCAGAAAGTTCTCTATCTTGAGTTCCGTTGCCGACGAAATCAGACCAGCTTTATCATTAACGTAGCCGGTGACCTTTGGCACTTCAAGAGCCGCAGCTGTGAGTGGCAACAGCAGTACCAGCAGAACATGCAGGATAAATCGACGCATAGGCATAAGTTAGAACTTCACCGTGGGAACTTTTTCAGCACCGGCATCTGCCTTAAAGGGTTCCTTGCGCTCTAGGTTGAGCAGGAACTTGTTGGTCAGGTTGTTGGGAAAGGTCCGAATTGAGCTATTGAATGTTTGTACCGCCTTG
>CAZXBD010000388.1:0-1815 GCA_964638305.1 uncultured Geobacteraceae bacterium
TCAATCACCAGCTTGAGTGCCATTTGTACAATCCGGTCTTTCACCACCGGAATGCCCAATGGACGCTCACCACCATCACCTTTGGGTATCCACACCCGCCGTACCGCTTGTGCTCGATAAGTCTTTTCCTGAAGTGCCTCCTTGATACCGGCCAGATATTCAGCCTTCCCTTCGCCGCGTTCTATGGCCTCGAATGTCACACCGTCTATTCCCGGTGCTCCTTTGTTGGCACGGACAAGATCATAGGCGTGACTCAGAATGTCACCCCGGCAGATCTTGTCGTAGAGCGCATAGAAACGATGGGCCGGTTCTTGCTTGGCCTTGTGGTAGAGCTTCCGCTGTAGCGTCCTGATCGTCTTTGGAGTTGATAGCATTAATGCAATCTCCTGATCCTCGGCTCGTTGGTTGCGTGAACAAAGTAGGGCCCCTTCCCGCGGGCCGGGTTATGTTGTCCCAAGCCCTCAATCGTTACTATGCGCCCCTCCGTATCCCGTAACAGCCCAACACCCTTTTCGGCGCTCGCCTTATAGGATCTGGTTGGCAGTTCTGCTCTGCCACTGCTACGGGCCTCCCGCTCTGCATTGTCTTTCTTCCGATACATGCCATCTCTGCTACCCCGGGAGATCCAGCGAGACCTTCCGTTATCTCTGCTCGCTGACAGCGGCCTTCCCCCTCTGACCACAGGGTCGGCATCTCCAGATTAAGTGACGAGGCTACACGTAAGTTCACTTTCGTTACGGCCTGTATCTTCGCCTAAAGCGCCTACTTTTGGTGCCCTTGGGAAACTTACAACCCCCGGTTACCCGGACGCTGCTTCCCGGTACTAAAAAGGTGTACAGAAAACTCCTTTCACGGGACTTTAACCCGCTAGAAAAACAACCGATTACGGCATACGGTCAGACCTTACATCCCACATTTGAAGGCTTGTAGCCTCATTCTTTAGTATCCATAGCTATTGTTGAACACACAGGGAGCGTGTGATGGCAAGACCATTGAGGATCGAATTTGCCGGCGGGCTTTACCACGTCACTTCACGGGGAAACGCGCGGCAGGATATTTACATCGAAGATCCTGACCGGACAGCATTTCTGCAGCTAATCGATAAAACCCGAACTCGCTTCGACTGGTATGTTCATGCCTATTGCCTGATGGGCAATCACTACCACTTGTTGATCGAAACAGCGACGCCAACCCTGGCGAAAGGAATGAAGCTCATCAACGGATGTTACACCCAGTTTTTTAATCGCAAACATCGACGAGTGGGGCATCTGTTTCAGGGAAGATATAAGGCGATTCTGGTGGATAAGGAAGACTACCTGCTGGAACTGGCGAGGTACATCGTGCTAAACCCGGTCAGAGCCCGGATGGTGAGATCGGCAGCCCAGTGGGAATGGAGCAGTTATCGAGCAACCGCCGGGCTTACCGACAGTGAATCGCTGCTTACCACGGACTGGATTCTGTCGTGTTTCGCGGAGAAGAAAATACCGGCGCAGCAAAGGTATCGCCGTTTCGTACAGGCCGGCAGAAATCAGCCATCACCGTGGGACGAACTCAAAAACCAGATCTATCTCGGCGACGATGATTTCGTCGAAGAGGCGCAGAGCAAGCTCGATCCGGGCCAGTCGTTAAGGGACATACCCAGAAAACAGAAGCTTTCGCCGCCTAAACCGGTTGAATACTTCGCACGAAAATTTAGTGATCGCAGCGAGGCAATGGCAAGAGCATACCTGAGCCAGCACTATACTCTCGAAGAGGTGGGCAAGGCCTTCGGTGTCAGCTACGCAACGGTGAGCCGAGCGCTAAAGCGTTACGAGC
>CAZXBD010000389.1:0-5772 GCA_964638305.1 uncultured Geobacteraceae bacterium
GTACAAGAGCACAAGAAAAAAGAGGCCTCTAAAGAGGCCCAAGGCTGCTAACAAAGTTCAGTTTTGTGTCAATAATTGAAGTTGAAGAGGGGACAACAGAGAGTTAATCTGTTGCTCTTTTTGTTGGACTTAGCAATCTAAGAATAAAAAGCACAATCGTCGGGGGTTGCCCGACAGCAACGTCATTTTCTTTGTGGCGACAAAGAAAACGAAGCAAAAGAAAGCTTGGCGCTGCGATGGGCAGGTCTTGCTCGGGGGTTTCTGGTGGCAAGTGTTAGCAGTATGAACCTTTAGCTCTCTACATATCCCCAGTTATCCCCGAGGCCCTTGTGGACCTCTATGCCTCTGGTTGCTGTTGCTTTTTGTCTGTTACGCTTTTTGCTGCAAAATGTCATCCTCTGGAAGGGCCGATAGCACAGGGCCGGATTCTTTAGCTCCGCCATACCTTAAAAGCTATGAAAACTGGCAAAGGAGAGGCCCTCCGCCAGGAGCAAGGCCTTTTTTGCATCCTTTTTGTGGCCGCCTGGACAAAAAGGATGGCGTCTGGCGGGACGCGACCCGCCGGTTCTTCTTTAGCTTTATAAAAAAAACAGGGAGCAACAGATTAACGATCTGTTGCTCCCTGTTGGATTCATCATAGTCCCTTCATTCATTGTCCCTGGCCAGCGACTGGAAAACTAGCCTCGCATTTTCTGTCGCAGGGCGAGATCAAGCAGCACCAGGGCCGCCATTGACTCAACAATCGGCACGGCGCGCGGCACGACACACGGATCGTGACGGCCCTTAGCCTCCAGAGTAACCGGCTTGCCGTCAAAATCAACTGTCTGCTGAGACTGGCCGATCGTCGCCACCGGTTTGAACGCCACCCGGAAGAGCACCGGCTCGCCACTGGTGATACCACCCAGCACACCACCAGCGTTATTGGTCACCGTACCGAGGCGATCGCCCTTCTGGACAAAAGGATCGTTGTGCTGAGAGCCACACAGGCAGGTGCCGGCAAAACCGGAGCCGACCTCAAACCCTTTAGTGGCAGGCAGTGACAGCATGGCGTGGGCAAGCATGGCGTCGAATTTATCGAAGATCGGCTCTCCCCAGCCCGCCGGAACATTACGGCAGACGCAGCTGACCACACCGCCGATCGAGTCCTTGGCGTCACGGATCTCGCGCACCTTCTCTTCCATACGCATCGCAGCAGTGGAGTCAGGGCAGCGGATCAGGTTGCTGTCAACCTGCTCACGGTTAACCGTTATGGGATCAATCTCACCAGCCGTCTCTTCACCAACGGCACTGACCCAGGCAACGATCTCCACTCCGTACTCCATAGCCAGAATCTTTTCGGCAATCGCTCCGGACGCCACACGTCCGATCGTCTCACGCGCGCTAGAACGACCACCGCCGCTACTGGCCCGGAGGCCATACTTGGCCTGGTAGGTAAAATCCGCATGAGAGGGCCGCGGCACATCGTCCATCTCCCCATAATCGTCGGGACGCTGGTCCTTGTTGCGTACCAATAATCCGATCGGTGTCCCAAGTGTCAGTCCATGTTCAACACCGGAAAGAATCGTCACCTGGTCCGCTTCCTCACGAGGCGTGGTAAGATCACTCTGCCCCGGACGCCGTCGGTCGAGTTGCGGCTGGATATCGGCTTCGGAGAGCTCAAGGCCAGCCGGACAGCCATCGACAATTGCGCCGACACCGACACCGTGAGATTCACCAAAAGTGCTTATACGAAATAGAGTACCGAAAGAACTGGACATCGTCGTGCTCCCTGAATAATTTTACGTATTATAAACGATTCGACGGGTCTTGGAACCCCGAGAGTGAAAAATCCTTGATTGATCAAAGAAAACTGGCACATAAATAGGCAAGCAGCATAATTTTTGCTACATTGGATGCAGTCGTCATGTTTAAGTTAAGGAGACCATATTGGGCAAAATATCTATTGAACTGGTGCCACGTAATTCGCAGGCATTAGATAAAGACTTGCAACAGGTCCGCAAGAGCTTTCCGCAGATCGATACTATCAACATACCGGACCTGCTCAAGTTTGAGCTGCGCAGTTGGGACGCCTGTGCCCAGGGCAAGCATCTCTTTCCTCACACCATACCCCATCTTCGCGCCATTGATTTTGACCTGAGCAAGCCATTCCCCCTGGTGGAAACATTCATGAAAGCTGGGATTGAGTCAATCCTGGTGATTGCCGGTGATCAACCCCAGGACATGTCTCGCCGGGTCTTCCGTACATCTTCTGTTGAGCTGATTCGCGCCGTAAAGGCCGAAATGCCAGGGCTTAAAATCTACGCGGGGGTTGATCCCTACCGCACCGGTATCAAGAGCGAACTCGACTACGTCAAACGCAAGCTCGATGCAGGAGCAGATGGCTTTTTCACACAACCGTTTTTTGATCTACGGCTGATGGAAATCTACCACGACCTGATGGCGGGGCTGGATGTTTTCTGGGGGATCAGTCCGGTCATAAGCGTGCGTAGCAAGGATTACTGGGACAATCTCAACAACGCCATCTTCCCGCCAGATTTCGAACCGACCCTTGAGTGGAACCGGACCTTTGCCAAACGAGCATTGAATTTCTGTCAGATGACCGACTCAAGCCTTTACTTCATGCCGATCCGGGTAGATCTGGTTGAATATTTAGATGGGATCCTCTAGCAGAAAGACATGCAGACATTAAAGCCCTGGCCGAAGGTCAAAACTGAGAAGGTGGGCATAGGCCTCAAGCTCTATCAGTCCAGCGGATCGAAATTCGACTTGTCGGCATAGCATAGCGGGCAAACCCAGTTCTCCGGCAGATCCTCGAACGCCGTCCCCGGTGGGATATCATTCATTGGATCACCTTGGGCCGGGTCATAAGTGTAGCCACAGTTCGCACAGATATATCGCACACTCTCCTCCTTCTCTGATCATCACATAATCAAACTTAACCTCTGGGGAAAACTTCAACGCCCGTTCGCTCTTCTCACTCAAGACGCAATGTTTTATCAAAGACGCAAAGAGTAGAATCTTATTGGGTTCTTTACCCTGAGTTTTTCCCTTTGCGTCTTGATTCTAACCTTTGCGTCTTTGCGTTAAAAGAGCCACCTAGACGGCAAAATACTTAGCCTGCGGGTGATGGGCAATAATCGCGGAGGTACTCACCTCGGGGACCATCTCCATCGTCTCGGTCAGAGTCACACCGATCGTTTCCGGCTCAAGTATTTTGAACAACATCTTGTGCGCATCGAGATCGGGACACGCAGGGTAGCCAAAGCCGTAACGCGAGCCCTGGTAGCCCTGGGTCACGTAGCCGGTCATATCCGCCGGTTTTTCCGCAGAGATACCGAGTTCAATACGCATTTCTTCGTGCCAGTATTCAGCCAAGGCATCGGTTACCTCGACGCTGAATCCATGCAGCATCAGGTAATCGTGGTAGGCATCGGCCTCGAATAATTTTTTGGTCTCGACCGCGATTTGCTCACCAATGGTGACCACAAAAAAGGCAGCGACATCTCCCCCCTCTTCGCGACTGCGGTAGTAATCAGCAATACAAAGATGCGGTGGAGATTGCTGCCGCGGGAATTCGAAGGCCATCGGCCCATCACCGGTTTCGACGAAAACCGTGTCGCCCTCACTGTAGCAGCGAAAGTAACCGTAGGACGCCTTCGGCTGCAGCAAGTTTTCCTTCAACGCACGTTGTTTGAGTTCTTCGTAAAGAGGAGTCACTGTCTTCCTGGTCAACTCAGCATACTCTTCGGCACTGGAACTGGAGGTGCGGCGGTAGCCCCAGCGCCCGCGAAACAGCGCCTGCTCGTTGACATAGGGAAAGAGCTTGGCCGGGTCGATATCAACGACATGCCGCAAACCGTAAAATGGCGGTTCTGGTGCCGGATGACTACGATCGATATTGACATCTTTCACCCCCGGCTTCATGCGCGGTTTGCCATTTTTGGGTGCGGCGACGGTTGCGGTTAACTGTCCATCTTCATAATCTTTCAACGCCTTGAGCCCGGCGAAAGCATCTGCGCAGTAGACTACTGGTGCATCATAATTCGGCACACAGGAGGTTGCCACAAAGTCGCTGGTGAGTGCGGCGCCACCAAGCAGGATAGGCATTTTCAACCCTGCTTCGCGATACTGAGGCATGCTCTCCTGCATAACAATCGCCGACTTCACCAGCAGGCCGCTCAAACCGATCATATCAACTTGCAATTCGCGGGCTTTGGCGATGATCGTTTCTGCCGGCACCTTGATCCCAATATTGAAAACCTTGTAACCGTTGTTGGAGAGCAGGATATCGACCAGGTTTTTGCCAATGTCATGCACATCGCCCTGCACCGTTGCCAACAACACCTTGGTGCCCTCTTCCTGATCGACCTTCTGCATGTGCGGCTCCAGCCAGGCAACACTCTTTTTCATCGCCTCGGCTGATTGCAGAACGAAGGGTAACAGCAGTTCTCCCTTACCGAAGAGCTCGCCGACATGACGCATCGCCGGCACCAGGATCTGGTTGACGATTTCAAGAGGTGGGTAGCGATCAAGGAGTACGGCGAGGATATCCTCGATACCGTCCTTGTCTCCACGCACGATCTTCTGGTGCAACGCCTCTTCGGGTCGTTTATCCTCGGAAGCTTCATCATCTTCAGCGTCAACCCGCGCTGAGAAATGGTCAATAAAACGCATCAATGGTGACTTCTCTTCGCCCTGTTCACGATCGTAAATCAGGTCGTGGCAGAAGGCACGGTCTTCTTCACTGATTTGCGCCAGCGGCAGAATCTTGCCAACATCGATAATCGCTGCATCAAGCCCCTGCTCAATCGCCTGGTGCATGAATACTGAATTGAGGATCTTGCGTGCTGCCGGTGGCAGGCCGAAGGAGATGTTGCTCAACCCGAGCAACGTATAGACTCCTGGCAACTCTTCTTTGATGCGACGGATTCCTTCCAGAGTCTGAACAGCAGCGTCAAGCAGGTTCTCGTCGCCGGCTCCGATGGTAAAAGTGAGTGGGTCAAAGAGGATGTCTTGAGGACGCAAACCGTGCTTGCCAACCGCCAGATCGTAAATCTGCCTGGCCGTTGCCACCTTGTCGTCAGCAGTCATCGCCATGCCCTGCTCGTTGATCGTCAGTGCGACCACCGCTGCTCCATATTTCTTTGCCAACCGGCAGACCCTATCGAGCGTTTTGCCACCGTCTTCAAGGTTGATCGAATTAATAATGCAACGCCCGGGATAAATCTTGAGACATGCTTCGATGCAGTCTGCGTTGGTCGAATCGATCATGATCGGAATTTTCAGCGATTCGGCGTGGATCTTGACCAGGCGGGTCAGATCAGCAAGTTCGTCGCGGCCAACGTAAGCCGCACAGATATCGAGGACCTGGGCGCCATTGGCTTCCTGATCCAGACCAATGCGCAGGCAACCATCGAAATCATCGGCCAGCAGGCATTCACGAAACTTC
The DNA here is from genome assembly GCA_964638305.1 of uncultured Geobacteraceae bacterium. Taxonomy (GTDB): domain Bacteria; phylum Desulfobacterota; class Desulfuromonadia; order Desulfuromonadales; family BM103; genus M0040. Next base: position 5,450 of record CAZXBD010000389.1, read on the forward strand.
TTTGAACCATTCGGGTTAGAGCGTTCGCCGATCATCAGCGGCGGGATTTCCTGAGCGATCTCAATCGCCTGGTAAAGACTCGAAAGTGAAGGCTTCATACCGTCACCTCCCGCTGTGCCGGCGTCAATCCGGAACATGCTTTAGCAAGCTGGCGAATATGTTCAGGGGTGGTACCACAACAGCCACCGACAATGTTCACACCATCTTTTTCGACAAACGAACTCATGTGATGAACAAAATCATCAGGGTTCATCGGGTAATGGGTTTTGCCATCAACCACCTCGGGCAAGCCTTGATTCGGCATACAGGAGATACGGTAAGGC
>CAZXBD010000390.1:0-23466 GCA_964638305.1 uncultured Geobacteraceae bacterium
GCTCTCCGGGTCGATAACACCGAAGAAAAGCGTTGTCGAAAAAAAATGGTCGAGAAGAGCAGAGCGTTGAGCAAATTCACGACATTTCCCCGGGCTTCTGGCATCAAGTCCTCTGTTCGTCAAGGGCCATCAGCCTGATCATCTCACGATCAAGGAGTTGGCGTGGTTGGACATTGCCCAAAGCTTTGATCATGCTGCGCTTCAAATGTCTGTTCTCTTTGTGCAATTCTGCAAGCAACTGTTTCATCCTCTGGCGCTTCTGGTCTTCCTGCCCCATCACAGGGCAGCCGCAGTCTATGACCGGGAAATCATTCTCTTGAGAAAATTTGATTATATCTGATTCTTCAACGTAAACCAGCGGACGAATCACCGTGTGACGGCCATTGTCCGCCAAAAATCTGGGGCTCATCGCGGCCAGTGAACCGCTATAGAACTGATTAAGCAGCAGGGTTTCGATGAAATCATCGAGATGGTGACCAAGAGCGACCTTGTTGCAGCCAATCCGGTCTGCGACAGTATAGAGGACACCGCGTCGCAGTCGGGCACAGAAGGCACAATAGGATGAGTCATCACGCAGCTTCTCTTCAATAATCTGCGAACAGTTCGTACTTTCCATGTGCACATTGAAACCACAGTCGCGCAGGTAGTTTTCCAGAACCTCTTTGCGGTAACCGGGGAAACCCGCGTCGACATTGACTGCAATCAACTCGTACTGAATCGGAGCGCGGCGACGTAACTGCTCGAGGATATGCAGCAAGGCGTATGAATCTTTGCCACCGGAAACGGCGACAGCGATTCGGTCACCTTCCTCAATCAAGTTAAAATGGCCGACGGCCTGACCGGTCAGCTTTTTAATCTTTCGAAACTGGGTATTATTGAGTAACAAGGTCGGCAATCCATCCTTTGATTAATTGTGGGCATTTAACGATATAAGCTGGAATTTTTCAAGAAATGAAAAAACGGCGGCTTGGAGGCCGCCGTTGAATGAATAAAGACTGTTGGTGAATTGTTCAGTGCCCGCTCTCAACATGGTGTTCAGCATGGGTCGGCGCCAGGCCAACAAGCTCTCGAGCATCCTCGAGGACCATGTAAAGAGTCGGGATCAACACAAGGGTGATACCGGTGGCAAAGAGAATACCAAAGGCCAGGCTGATCGCCATGGGAATCAGGAACTGTGCCTGCACGCTCGTCTCCAGAATCATCGGCATAAGCCCGAAGAAGGTCGTCAGCGATGTCAGCAGGATCGGACGGAAGCGTCTTTGACCAGCTTCTATGACTGCATCCAGAAGGGATCTACCCTTCCGCCGAATACGATTGATGTAGTCGATCAAGAGCAAGGAATCGTTGACCACCACACCGGTCAGGGCAACAATACCAAACATGCTCAGAATGCTCAGGTCAAACCCCATGATAAAATGACCGAGAATTGCACCGACGATCCCGAAGGGAATCGCGGTCATGATCAAGAGCGGCTGGGAATAGCTGCGAAAAGGAATCGCCAGCAAGGCAAAGATGATAATCAGTACCAGTTTGAAGCCGTTGAACATACTGGACATGGACTCTCGCCGGTTCTTGTCCTCACCTTCCATGTCGTAACTTAAACCGGGATAATCCGCTATCATCTGCGGCAGAGCCGTCGTTTTTATTTCAGCGAGGATTTCTTCCGCATTGGCGACATGGCTGTCCACCGTCGCCGTCACATTGATAACCCGTTTCCGGTCGGTCCGATTGATTTTGCTGAAGCCGCGACTCTCAACCAGGGTCGCCGCCCTGTCCAGAGGAATATTCCCTCCGCCAGGCACCCTGATATGCATGGCTTCAAGATCCCAGAATCGTTGCCGGCTCTCTTCAGGGTAACGGACCAGGACCTTGACTTCATTTCGACCCCGCTGCAATCGCAATGCTTCCGAACCGTAAAAAGCCCCCCGCAACTGACGGCCCAGGTTCTCTTCGGTGATACCTAGCGTGCGCGCTTCAGCCTTCAGTCGGACCTTAACTTCCCGCTTGCCCAGAGTATAATTGTCGGTAATGTCGCCCGTTCCCGGATAGGTAGCGATGATTTCCTTGAGACGTTCGGCTGCGTCATCGAGGATCGCAAAATCCTCATGAGCTAACTGAATATCGATATTTGCGCCGAGGTGAATCAGGTTGGAGGTGAAGGTCAGCGTTTCCATGCCCGCGATCTCGCCGACCCGTTCGCGCCATTTATTGGACACTTCCGTTGCAGAGACATCCCGCTGTTCACTCGGCTTCAGAAACATGGAGATACTGGCCAGGTTGCCGCCGGTGCTGGCAAAAGCACCGGCCGGCCCACGATCCGACACGGCCGAACCAACAGCTGCATAGATATGGCGCATCAGGGAATCGCCCTCCGGGCGATCCTGATCATATTCAGCGATAGTTGCGAGCCCGGCGTTGACCACCTGCTCCTGTATTTGTGTCGTCAATGCCACGGGGCTGCCAGGAGTCAATTCAAGGGCGACCTGTATGACGTCACCATCAACCTCAGGCATGAACCTGAACTTGACGATCCCGCCACCGACCAGACCCACCCCTGCCAGGAGTAAAACTGCGCAGGCAAAAGCAACTGTCGTGTAGCGGTACTCCAGGCAGAGGGCAAGGGATTTTCGATAGGGCCCGTCGATTATTTTCTGTAGCACCCGACCGAAACGCTGCCGGTTTTTATCGAGGCTGCCCAAGACCCCCTGCGGCGCCTTTCGAGGTTTGCCGATGGCCAGATGCGCAGGCAGGATAAAGAGACATTCAACGAGAGACACCAGCAGGACCGTGATGACGATCGCCGGTATCACCAGGATGAATTTGCCCATGATGCCACTGGTAAAGAGCAGTGGTAAAAAAGCTGTCACCGAGGTTAAAATTGCAAAGATGACCGGCTGGGCGACCTCTATGGTACCGTCTACGGCAGCCTTCAGGTAAGGCTTTCCGGCCTGGCGGTGTTCATAAATATTTTCACCGACGACAATCGCGTCATCGACAACGATACCGAGTGCCATGATAAAGGCAAAAAGCGAAATCATATTGATTGAAACATCGATCGCCGGCATAAAAAGCAAGGCGCCACAGAATGAAATGGGGATGCCAAGCATGACCCAGAGGGCCAGGCGTATTTCAAGGAAGAGGCCAAGCGTGATAAAGACCAGCACCAGGCCTATCATGGCATTGCGAATCAGAAGATTTTTACGGCCTTTGAAAAGTTCCGAGTTGTCATTCCAGGTAGCCAGGTCGACCGATTCCGGAAGCTGTCGGCGCTTGCTTTCGACGAATTTTTTGACGGTATCGGAGACCTCCGTCGGTTTTTGATCTCCCACGCGGTAGACCTTAACCATTGCCGCGGGCAAACCGTCGAAGAGACCAAACTGGTCAGTTTCTTCGAACCCGTCGTTAATAGATGCGATGTCCCCCAGGGCGACTTCAGTCCCATCAGCTGTGGTCAGGACAACGATGCTGGCGTATTCATGCCCGACATAACGCCGCTCCTTGGTTCTGACGAGAATCTCACCCGAGCCTGTTTTAATTGTCCCGCCGGGAAGATCGAGAGATGCCTGCCGGACCCTCTGGGCAATTTGCTCAAAGGTCAAGCCGTAACGACGCAGGTTTGTTTCATCAATCTCTATGGAAATCTCGTAGGGACGCACGCCACTCAAATCAACCTGGGTGATTCCCGGTTCCAGCAGTAATTCATCTCGCACCTGCTCGGCCATTTCCCGTAAACTACGCTCCGGCAGATTGCCGAACACAACCGCAGAGATAACCTCGCGTCGATTCAGTAACTTGCCAACCACCGGCTTTTCAGCATCCTTCGGGAAAGTCGTGATCCGGTCAACCTCGCTTTTAATGTCCTGAAGAACCAGGTCAATTTCAGCGTCAGTTGTAATTTCCGCAGTAACAACTCCATAACCTTCCGCGGCCACGGACTTGACCTGTTTAATGCCGTCAATCCCGGTCAGATTCTCCTCAATCTTGAGTATGACTCCTTCTTCGACCTCTTCAGGACCGGCACCCGGATACGCCACGCTGACCTGAATACGGTCAAGCGTTATATCCGGGAAGACTTCCTGCTTGATGCTGTAGCCGAGAATCAAGCCTCCGACTATCATTACCAGCATCAACAGGTTGGCGGCGACGTGGTTCTCCGCCATCCAGCGAATAGCCCCGTTCATTACTTCTCCTCCCTGATTTGCGGCCGCAACAACATACCTTCAGAGGCCCCGGAGAGGTTGGTCAGGACAATCTTTTCACCAGCATCGAGCCCTGAACGAACCAGGACTTCATCACGCTCACGACGAACGATATCAACCGAGCGGATATGCAGCCGGCCTTTCTCGTCAACAACCCATACGGTGTCGTTATCGCGCAAAGCACCGCGCGGCACCGAGATGATCCCGGCAAGCTCCTCACCCTGCAGAAAAACCTCGACAAACATGCCGGGCATGAGTTTGTTCAGAAGTCTCATGTCCTTATTGTCCGGGGAGACAGGGTCTGTAACGGTGACCACCACACGCGCCATGCGGTTGCGTGGGTCAATGTCGCCCAAAACTCGTGTTACTAATCCTTGCCAGGAGAAAGTCCTGCCGCCGGATACCAGTTCGATCTTCGCCACAGGCCCTTCCTGCGAAGCGCCATCACGCGGCATCTGCAACCAGGCAAGTTCATCGAGAGGGAGAGGCACGACAATCTCCGTCTGGTCCGTTCCGGCAATCTTTGCCACAGGTGACCCTGCATTAAGGAACTGACCGAGTTCAACCTGTTCGCTACGAACATAACCGTTGAAGGGAGCAACGATCCGGGTCCGTTGCAGGTTGAGTTCGGCCTGTGCAACGTTGGCTTGCGATGCATCGCGCTGCGCCCTGGCACTTTTCAACTGTGGTTCATACACGACTAGAGGATTGGGCTCTGCTGCATCTGGATTCAGGGCATGCCATTCCTTGCGAGCCAATTCTGCCAGGTTCTCATTGCGCATCAGTTCAAGTTCAGACTGGGCAAGAGAGGAATGAGCCAGAGATATCGCCAGCTGATAATCAACATCCTCGATAGCGAAGAGCAACTCGCCTTTGCGAAAAATTCCGCCGGCGACCATGTGAGGCGAGATTTCGCTGACCCGCCCCTTGACCTGTGGCGTGATATCGACTTCGTAGCGTGGCTGAACAGTGCCGGTACCACTGACAACGACCTGGCGACTGCTTTTGACCAGCTCCGCAATCTCAACCAGGGGACCCAGATAGGACGTCTCCTGAGGCTCGGGAGCCTTTCGCGCCTTGACCAGAGCAAAGGTCAGCACCAGCGCGACCACGATAATCAGAAATGGCAGTATGGCTCTCTTCTTTTTCATTTATTCTTATCCTTTTCAACCTGCAAACGAGCCGTCATTTTGTCCTGCATCCAGCCCCCCCCCAGCGAACGTGCCATGCTGATGCGGTCGGCAAGCAGCTGACGCCGGGCGGCAAGCAGGTTGCTGCTGACCTCAAAATCAGAGCGCTGGGCGGTCAGTACCGGAAGATAGTCGACCAAACCGGCAAGATAACGATCCGTGGACAACCTCAGGGATGCGCCTGTCGATTGTGCGGTTTCAGCAAGACGTTTGACACGTTGCTCAGTAGCATAATTATTAGACAGAGCGTCCTCGACCTCCTGAAAAGCCGAGAGAACTTTTTGTTGATAATCGGCAACGGCTTCCCGCAAGGCGGCCTCATTTCTGTCCACCTCGGCTCGACGTCGGCCACCGTCAATGACAGGCAAGGTCAGGTTGCCAAGCAGGCTCCAGAATTCACCCTTGAGAAGACCTGCGGTAACGTCCTGTCGAAGGGTGCCGTAACCACCGGAGAAACTGATCGATGGAAAGCGGTCGGCGATAGCTGCTGCGACCCTGGCATCAGCGGCCTCAACACGCTGCAAAGCCGCCTGGAGGTCCGGGCGTTGACCGATCAAATCAGCAGGAATTCCCTCCGAAAAGAGTTCGGGAGCAGCAGGCAACTGAGCGAGACTGCCGCCAGGGCTTCGCTCTGGATACCTTCCAAGCAGAACGGCGATGGCATGTTCGGCTTCGGCCAGGAGTGCTTCAAAACGATAGCGTACCGCCTGTGCCCCGGACAGATTCTGGCGCGCCTGATACATATCGACAGCCGGGACCAGACCAAGGTTATATCGGTTTTCGACACGCGTTAGCGTATCAGAAAAGGAGAGGATGGACTGTTCGGTCAGTGCCAGTTGGGCTCGTTGCTCAACGGCAAAAAAATAGAGGTCGGTCAATCTCGCTGACAAACCCAGGTAGAGTGTCTGCACGTCTTGGTAGCTGGCCGCCAATTCCAACTCCGCGGCCTTGCTCCGCGCGGCCAGTTTCCCCCAGAGATCAAGTTCATAACCCGCCGCCAGTGACAGTTGTTGGCTGTTGCCAGTAAAGTCATCCTGTAAACCAGGCTGCTGTGAGCGGCTCAGATCTCCCTCCGCAAAAAGCACCGGCGATTGGGCACTGCTCGTGATTCTGAAGGCCGCTTCGACCTGTTGCAGGCGTGCAATCGACTGGGCCAGATCCAGATTCTGCTCAAAGAGTTCTGTCATCAAACGATCGAGATGCTCGTCATTAAAAGCCAACCACCATTGGTCGATTGACAATCCGTCTCCATCGACAGCACGACTCTCGAGGTACTCTGGGGGTGAGCTCACCGTCAATTCGACCTTGGTTGGACTATGCAGAGAGCAACCAGCCACAAGAAATGTCGAGAGGAGAGCAACCAGACGGATCATCTCGTCACCTCCATGCCGGCCACAGCGAAATCCAGAAATTCATCAACCAGATCGGCGACATCCAGATCGACGTTGACACCTTCAGGCACCGCCGCATGACGTTCGTGACAACGCATAATGTGGCCCAGGGAACCGAGCGCAAAATGCACCCGCCAGAACAGGGTCTGGCGTGACAACTCCGGCAGCGAACGCGCCAGGGCTTGAAAAAGTCGATTCATCAGCGGTTCCATGTGACGCATGAAGATCGCCATGGCAACGCCACGCGGCTCGGCAAGGATTCTGCCGATCAAAGCGACATAATCCTCACTGTCAGAGCCCTTCTGGCGCAAACGCAACGTGGGTTCGACGAACGTTCGCAGGATATCGCGGCAGGCCGGCACTTTCCCGTCCTGCTCCGTTTTTTTCAACAGCGTTTCAAGTTGACCGAGGCGAACCTCGTTGAGGGGGGTCAGGCGACGCTCGATGACAGCTTCGAGAAGGGACTCTTTGCTGCCAAAGTGATAGTTGACAGCAGCCAGGTTCACCCCGGCTGTGGCAGTGATGCCACGCAGCGAGGTGGCATGATAGCCATCCCTGGCGAAATGATGCTCTGCAGCATCAAGGATTCTTTGCTTGGTATCTGGTTGGCTCATTGGCTGACAACGACTCCACAAAGAGGGAAAAGCAATAAATAAATCATACGTATGATTTAAACGTATGTTTGAATCAGGTCAAGCAAATTGTTCCCGGGATGGGGAAAACCTTTCATCGGCGCCTCAGTCCGGTACCAGTCGCCCGGCCGTTAAGCCACAGAGATCATCCAGCAGCCAGCCAGAAAATTGCCGCCATGAAGGCGATTTCACTATATCTCCAGCAGAACCGTTAACAATTTCATACACTTCCCTTATTGCGTAGGACAGCTTACGTGCTAGCCTGTAATCTGAGACCATAACAAGTTGATCGTACTCGACGGTTGTTCAACCCAAAGGATGCGTCATATGTTCACCTGGAAACGTTTTCTCCTGGCAAGTTGCGCCACCCTGCTGCTCGCCTTGATGTTCATCATCTTCATCCTGCCAGGCATAATCAGCGACCGCGCGAAAAGCTGGGTAGCAGAAGAGACCGGCCGGACTCTCGAGATTGAGTCTATCAGCATCAACCCCTTCAGCCTCAGTGTCGAGATGCGTAAGCTCAGCTTGAGCGATACAGACCAGACCGCAGAATTCGTATCCTGGGACCTGTTGCGTGTCTCATTGAGCGTGGCATCGATCTATCATCGAGCACCGGTCATCGACGAGCTGCGACTTGATCTGCCGCAGATCCATCTCGAGCGTTTGACTGCGGACCGCTTCAACTTCAGCGACCTGATCCCTGAAAAGGACGCGAGCAGCGACGAATCCAACAGTGAACCCCTCCGGTTTTCGGTCAACAACATCTCGATTAAAGGCGGCCGGATCGAGCTGATAGACAGCAGCCTCGACGAACAGGTGCATCATACGATCACAGACCTGGAGTTGAGCTTGCCGTCTATCGGCAATCTCCCTTTCATGGTTGATAACCCGGCACAGCCTCTGTTTCGGGCAACGGTCAACGATGCGCCCATAAATCTCGAAGGCGAGCTGAAAGCATTTACCGATAGCCAGCAGATGCGGCTCGGTCTTGTTCTGGAGAATATTGACCTGCCCTTCTATCTTGGTTACGTTCCGGTCGAACTGCCCGTAGAGTTGCGCAACGGCAAGCTCAGCCTCGATCTCGACATTCTCTACCGGATCACTGCTGATGATGGAGCTGAATTGGTGCTAAGCGGCCAAATCGACCTTGCCTCTCTCGACATATGGGATCAACGACAGGAGAAACTCTTTTTCCTGCCACTGTTACAGATCGAGATGGCTCCGACACAACCATTGAAACAGTATGTCCACCTCTCTTCCTTGCGCGTTTACAATCTCGAGGTTCAGTTAAACAGGGACTCCGGGGGAGAATGGAATCACGCACGCATGGCCTCTGCGGAAAAGACAGCCTCGCCTCCTGAAGAGACCTTGGAAGAAGAAGACAGCTCACCTTTCAGGCTCCAGGTTGATTCGATCGAGATTCGTGACGGTGTACTCTTCTTTGAGGACAACCTGCCGGCGGGGGGATTCAGTACGGTGGCACGGGAGATCAATATCAATGTTAAGAATTTCTCCTTACAGGGACAAGAAGGAATCCCCATCGACCTGACCCTGGAAACAGATCATGATGAAAACCTCTCGGTCAAGGGTCACTTCCTGCTCAACCCGTTCACCCTGGCCCTACAGACCGAACTGCGCGACCTGCAGACTGCCGCATACGCGCCATACTATAGTGAAGGATACAGCGTACCCCTCGAAGGACGTATGACGATCGAAGCCAGACTGGATGTCAACCCGAACCAGCCGCTGCTCGTCAGTCAAGGATATATTGCCTGGCGGGATGCTTATATGGCCTTCAACGATAAGGAGGGTTTGGGGCTTGAATTGGTTGAGTTGACCGACCTCTCCTTTGATCTGGCACAAAACCGGCTGGAGATCGCAACCTACCACGGCGAGAACGCACAGATGAGCTTCTCCCGCAGCAAAGATGGGCGTTGGTCGCTGCTCTCGGAAAATTTTCCGATCCTGGCCAAGCTCACAGAAACCGCCGATGAGGCTCCGCCAGCTCCGACCAAAAGTGAGGGCCCTGAGTTTAACTACCGGATCGGGGAGTTCGCGTTCATCAACTGGAAGTTCGATATCACGGACAAGCAACCGGCAACTCCGGTGCACCTCCAGGCCCGGAACTTCAACCTGGCCTTCCGCAACCTGGCCGCCCCGGAAAAGGTGCTGAGCCCGTTTGAATTTTCTTCCGGTTTTGGTCGCCGTGGACAGGTCAAATTGAGTGGCAAAGCCTCCCTGGCAGACCAAACGCTCGATCTGGAAGGGCAGCTGAAAAACATCGCACTGACAAGCTTTGCCCCCTATGTTGCCGAACAGGCCAATCTGGTATTGGAGAGCGGGGCACTGAATGTCACCATGAAGGCCGCCATTGCCCCGGGCAGGGAAGGCTTTGACATCCGCTTCGACGGTGACCTCGGCATCAACAGCTTCCATCTGCTCGATGGCACTCACCGAGAGGACCTGCTCAAGTGGGACAGCCTGCAGGTTGCCAGGTTCAAAGGCCAGACCGAGCCGCTGCAGCTGTCAATCAACTCAGTCACGCTCAGCGACTATTTTGCCAAGGTTCTGATCGATGAAGACGCACGTTTGAACCTGACCAACGTCTTCGACAAAGAAGCCCCGTCCGAAGATCAGACAGCAACAGAGGAGAGCGAGCAACCGGTCGAGACGACACCAGAAGAAGCCGCAGAAGCTGAACCAGAAGGGCCCAAACCCGACATTCAGGTCGCCACGGTGATCCTGCAGGGAGGTCATGTCGATTTCACCGACCGTAGCCTTCCTCGGCCATTCCATGCTGACATGCGCGAACTCGGTGGTCGGGTCCAGGGTCTCAGTGCCGACCCTGCGACTCGTGCCGAAGTAGACCTCAGAGGGCGTCTGCGCAATCAGTCCCCGCTGGTGATCAGTGGCACCATAAACCCTCTGGCAGAGAAGCTCTTTCTCGACCTCAAACTCAACTTCAATGACATTGAGCTGAGCCCCCTCTCCTCCTACTCCGGAACTTATGTCGGCTACCTGATCGAGAAAGGCAAGCTCAACCTGGCGCTGGAGTATTACATTGAAGATGACCAACTCAAGGCCAAGAACAAGGTTTTTCTTGACCAGTTCAGTTTCGGCGAAGCCGTTGAGAGTGAGCAGGCCACCAGCCTGCCAGTCAATCTGGCCGTTGCTCTTCTCAAAGACAGAAACGGCGAGATTCATCTCGACATTCCTGTCACCGGCAGCCTTGACGATCCTCAGTTCAGCATCGCCGGGGTCGTCTGGACTATCATCAAAAACTTGCTGGTCAAGGCTGCCACCTCGCCTTTTGCCCTGCTTGGAGCTTTGGTCGGCGGCGGCGAGGAGGACTTCAGCAACGTCAGCTTTGCATATGGTTCCCCACGACTTGAGCCTGCCGAAAAGGACAAACTTCAGCGGATGTCACAGGCCCTGAAGGACCGCCCGAGCCTCGAAGTTGAAGTCAGCGGATTTATCGACCCGGACAATGACGCCGAAGGCTACCGCAGGGAACAGCTCAGCATACAGATAAAGAGGCTTAAGTACCTTGACCTGATCGATGAGGAAACGCTTCCTGAAGGAGTCCGAGAAGAGGATGTGATTGTCCCGGCCGAAGAATATGCGGACTACCTCTGGCAAGTCTATCGTAAGGCGGACTTCCCCAAACCACGCAGTTTTATCGGCATGACGAAAAAACTTCCCGTTGCTGAAATGGAGAAACTGATCCACACCAATACGCCGGTCACGCAGGATGATCTGGAAGCTCTTGCCCAGGCACGCGCCCTGAGAGTACAAAACTTCCTGATTGAAGAGGGGCAATTGGCGAGCGAAAGAGTCTTTTTAAAGAAACCGGATATCACGGCAGAGCCTGCCCAGGAAACCACTTTGCGCGCCCGGGTCGAACTTGGCGCAAAAGTTCGTTAGTGCCGCCCGTCTCCTCCAAAAGGGGCTGGAGTATTGCGGATAGACAATGTTTCCACCGCTGGGAACATTAATGGCAGGAAAGCTGATTGAAACCCTGTTCATCCGCGCTTTTTTACGCTATTCTAGCGTCGCTTTGTAAATCCCTTGAGGAGTATGATCATCATGCTTACACGTTTTATTCTTTTCGCTTTGGTTATCGGGCTGGTTTATCTCAATTACACAACACCTAAGATTGAGGATCACCAGGCCTTTTTGCTCGCTGAGCTGGAGCAGAGCTACCCTGTCCCCGAAGATATGCGGGAGAGCCTCTGGGCGGAGGTTGATTATTCCAATTTTCTAGTCTGCTCATTCATGAAGACCAGCGTAGGTAGCACGATGATTTCTTCCGGTTTTATGAAGAAGGTCAGGCTGGTCGACACCGAGTGGGTCGATAAAGCCAAAGTCAAGCTGCAGAGGCAGGCGGAAAGGTATTAGAACGTCTGATGAAGGTGCATCGAATTTTTGCCGGGTCCGACGGCGAATCCCATTTCGACGAGCTTGACATTCCGCTTCTGGACGCTGGAGATATTGGCTCTCTATCCGAGACATTTCCGGTAACGGGTATTATTTTCCGCGAGACCGACAAAGATTATCACTACAGCTGGCACAATGCACCCTGCCGCCAGTTTGTGCTGATGCTTGAGGGCAGCGTAGAGATAGAGGCCAGCGATGGCACGCTTAGAACCCTCAACACCGGTGACATTCTGCTGGCTGAAGATACAGATGGCCGCGGGCACATCAGTCGGGCAGTCGACGGGCAACCCCGGAAATCAGTATTCGTCACCCTGGCGTAACTAAATTTAAGCACCAACAGCCTGCTGGCAGGCAACAACCTACAATAAATAAAGTTCTGCAACTGTGGCCAACCTTGATCTTATCTTCGACAATCTGAGAAAACTCGACTGGAGACTGTTGACACGACCTGTCATCCTCAGTGTCCTGGTGGGTCTTGTGACCGGCAGTGCCGCAGTCCTCTTCTATTTCGCGACCAACAGCATCGAACATCTTTTCCTTAACAACCTAGCAGGTTACCACCCCCCTGGAGAGGGTGCAGAGGCGGTACTTGCCATGGGTGACAAGATGATTGACACCCTGGCGATGGATCACCGCTGGTTTCTTTTCCTGATCCCGGTCATCGGCGGTTTAATTTCCGGATTCCTGGTCTTCAGATATGCCCCCGAAGCCGAGGGCCATGGCACGGACGCTGCGATTGACGCCTTTCACAATAAGGGAGGGATCATCAGGGGCCGGGTGCCTATCATCAAGGGTCTTGCTTCGATGGCAACGATCGGCACCGGCGGTTCGGCGGGTAGAGAGGGCCCGATTGCGCAGATTGGCGCCGGCTTCGGTTCCTTCATCGCCTCCAAACTGAATTTAACCTCTGCCGACCGGCGCATACTGCTGCTGGCCGGCATGGCCGGCGGCATCGGAGCCACCTTCCGTGCTCCCCTTGGTGGCGCCCTGTTTGCCGTCGAGGTGCTTTACAAGAACCCGGAATTCGAACATGAAGGACTGATTCCGGCGATCATCTCATCGATTACAGCTTTCTCCCTGTTCGGTGCAACAACCGGATGGAAGCCACTGCTTGAGACCCCTCATTTCGGCTTCGAGCATCCGCGCGAGCTCGTATTGTTCCTGCTGCTCGGGGTCATCTGCGCCGGTCTCGGCAAGTTGTACGTAAAATGTTTTTACGGTGCCCAGCATCTTTTCAAAGAATGGGACTTTCCGGTCATGCTGAAGCCTGCTGTGGGCGGGTTTCTGCTCGGCCTGCTGGCCATGGTGGTCCCTCAGGTCCTCGGCTCAGGTTACGGCATGGTACAGGCGGCCCTTTACGGCAAGGTGGCGCTCTGGGTCATGTTAATCGTTGCCCTGGCCAAGATCCTTGCTACGAGCCTGACCATCTCCTCGGGCGGTTCCGGCGGTGTCTTTGCCCCAAGCCTGGTGATTGGCGCCATGCTCGGTGGCGCATTCGGCGCATCTGCAGAATTGCTCTTTCCTGCCATGGTCCATGATCCGCGTGCCTACGTTTTGATCGGCATGGCCGGTTTTTTCTCGGGCGTATCAAATACACCGATAGCCACACTTATAATGGTCAGTGAACTCACGGGAAATTATGGCCTTCTGGCGCCCTTGATGCTGGTCTGCACCGTAGCCATGATCGTCTATCCACGAAACTCTATTTACCAGAAGCAGGTAAAAAGCCGCATTGACTCACCGGTTCATCTCGGCGAATTCATTGTCGATGTCCTGGAGGGAATCCGGGTCACCGACCTGCACGAACACGGCCGAAAACCAACCTTGATCGCCGAAGGCCTGCCGCTGCCAGAGATCCTCGAACAAATTGCCAACGCCGAAGGTGCCTACTACCCCGTTGTTAACGATGAAATGGAGATGACCGCCATTTTTTCAGTCAATGACATCCGCCGGATTCTCGCAGAAGATCTCCCTCCCAGCCTGGTTCTGGCCAGAGACCTCGCCGTATCACACGTCATCACGACAACCCCTGACGAATCACTTACGGAAGTCATGCGCAAGCTCTCCAGCCGTGGTCTGGAGGAAATCCCGGTCGTTGCCGAGGATGACCCGAGTCGGGTGCTTTTCATGCTGACACGCCGTGCCGTCCTGGCCCGTTACGCCACGGAACTGGAGAAGAAGAAAGAGCATTATTCAACCAACTGAACCCGGTAGGATTTGACTCTGGCAGAGAGCTCTTGAGATACTGACCCGGAGAACGTTCAACGAGAGGTTTTATCTGAGATCATGTCACCAGCCTATCCCTTCAGCGCAATTCTCGGCCAGCAGGCCATGCAGACCGCGTTGCTGATCAGCGCCGTTGAACCAGCTCTCGGCGGTGTTCTGATCCGTGGCCAGAAGGGGACCGCGAAATCAACCGCTGCCAGGGCACTGGCTGCGCTACTACCCGCGGTTTCTGTTGTCGATGGCTGCCCTTTTCACTGCGACCCCGAATCTCCCGAAAAGTTACATGCCACATGCCAGTCCAGAAAAAGCTCTGGAGAGGCTTTGCCAAGCTTGATGGTGGCGACACCATTTGTCGACCTGCCGCTTTCAACCACGGAAGACCGCCTCGTGGGCACCCTGCATCTGGAAAGTACGTTGCAAAGCGGCCAACGACAGTTCGAGCCTGGCCTTCTTGCTGCTGCTCACCGCGGCATTCTCTATGTCGATGAAGTCAACTTGTTACCCGACCACCTGGTCGACCTTTTACTCGACACGACCGTTTCCGGCAAGAACCTGGTTGAGCGTGAAGGCTTGCACTACAGCCACGCCGCGCGCTTTATCCTGATCGGCACCATGAACCCCGAAGAAGGCGAGTTACGCCCCCAGTTCCTTGATCGCTTTGGTCTCTGCGTCACAATCGGCGGTCTGGATGATGTGGCAAAACGCGGTGCAATCGTTACACAACGACTCGCTTATGATCGTGACCCGGAAAATTTTCAGAACGATTATTCCGCCAGTGAAGATGCGCTACGGCAACAGGTCCTTGCTGCCAGAGACCGTCTGGAAACCGTGACCATCCCCGCTGAGATTGTTGATCGCGCCGTCGCAATAGCAATTGCAGCCAAGGTTCAGGGTCATCGTGCGGAGCTGGCCATGGTCCGTGCTGCCCGGGCTCTGGCTGCCCTGCTTGATCGTAACTGTGTCACCCTGGCTGACCTTGACGAAGTCGCTGGATTCGCCCTGGCACATCGTTTCCCGGGCGCCACGGTTCTATCACAGGAGGAGATTGGCAATAAAATCGCAGAGTTGTTAAGAACACGATCTGACAACTCTGTTGCCACCCTTGATCGAGGGCAGAACATCGAAAACCCCGAAGACATTGAGCTCATGGAGAACATGGATTTCCCCGGCTCTGCCGCTGCCGGCAGCATGCTGTTCACCTACCTAAAAAAAAAACTGAAGACCGCTTCTTCTGCGCCGACGAATCCCTAGACCTGAGTCACATCGATCTATCCATTCCATCTCAGCGCCACTTGAGAGGCGGACGGGGCTTCGTTTCGACGAGCAACTCAACCTGCGGCAGACGTGTTGGCAGTCGTCCCGTACGCCCCGGAGAAGCCCGGCGACCTCTGGACTTCGGCAGGACGCTCAATGCCGCCATCCTTCGTCAAGCCCCTTCAGGTTCAGTAAAGACCGGACTTGCACTGTCAGCAACGGACCTGCACCTTCAGATTCGCAGTCGACAACCACGACAGCTTGTCGTCTTCCTCATCGACACCTCGGACTCCATGGGTGAGGGCCCTACAGCACGTATGACGGCGGCCTTGAGCGCTATTATCACCATTGCAGCAAAGGCCTACCTGAGTCGTGACCAGGTCTGCCTCATAACCTTTCGCGACCGCGAAGCGCAACTTGTCGTGCCACCCACGGACAGCGTCATGCAGGTCAGGCAACAGTTGCACCGGCTGCCTGTCGGCGGCGCAACTCCGCTCTCCGCCGGATTGCAAAAAGCCCGACAGATTATTTGCCAGGCCAGGACTAAAAATCAGGAGATGGAGCCCCTGCTGGTGCTGATCTCTGATGGTGAGGCAACCGTGCCGATGACAAAAGGAGCAGACCCAAACGAAGAAGCCCTTGCTGTAGCGACGCTTCTGCGTCGGGAGAAGATCTCAGCTCTTGTCATCGACACTCAATCGAGGCATCATCAACAGAGCTTCATGCCACGCCTGGCCAAGGCCTTAGGGACCACTTGCCAGCTCATCCACGGTCTAAGGGCAGGACAGGTTCTCGAGCTCATTGAAAAAACAGGATCAACGCGACCAACATGACGACTGTCACAAAATTGCATATTACCGAAATTGCCAGACGCCTGGCAGACCATCGCCCCGAGATATTGACTCCCGACAACCGGGGACACGCTGCTGTTGCCATGGTCCTCAGAGATGCCCCGTTCAGTCCGGAGGCTCTTTTTATTATTCGCGCGGAGCATGACCAGGACCCATGGTCCGGAAATATCGGCTTTCCCGGTGGGCGATTGAACAAGAGAGGCGAATCACCTCAGCAAGCCGCCGAGCGCGAGACTGGCGAGGAGTTGGCACTCGACCTTGGGCAAACTCAATACCTCGGTCGTCTCAATGACCTCTACGGAGCGACGTTACCGGTACTGGTGTCCTGTTTTGTCTATCAACTTCTTGAACCCGCAAAGTTGCGACTCAATCACGAAGTCTCCTCAACTTTCTGGTATCCACTGGAAAAACTGATGGACCCTCAACTTCAGCAGCAGAGGACTTTCTTTTACCGCGGCGAAGAACGCACTCATCCTGTCGTCGAACTGTTGGATCCAGAGCAACCTCTTTTGTGGGGCATAACATATCGTCTGATTCGCAACTTCTTCAAACTGTGCGAGCACGATTTTGGCTCACCGGAGCAGACGGAGAAATAAATCCCGCGGTACAGCCACTTGCCTCAACGTCATTCTGCGTTAAAATTTCGGTAACGTTGCCACCTTGCCAAACCCTTGGCTAAAAAATTCTAACGAAAGAGAGTGCCGATGAAAAGCAGACATTTCCGCAGAATCCCTTTTGAGGCTGAAGTCACCGTGAGCGTCGACGAAGAGGTGTGGACAGGCGAACTTCTGGACGTTGCCATGAAAGGCGCCATGATCGGCACCAGCTCTCCACTTCCTCTCACCCTCGGTACCAAGTGTGATCTCTGCATTACACTGCCTGGGTCTCCAATTGCGCTTGATTTTCAGGCAGAGCTGTTACACATGGAAGACTCTCATTACGGTTTCAAATTCATCAGTGAAAACCTCGAAACCCTGACGCATTTACGCAAACTGATTGAACTCAATACGGGAGACGCTGAGGCAACCCGCAGCGAATTATCTGCCTGGCTGAGCAATTGACCATAAAGAGGCAGCACGAGAAAAAAGGCAGCCATGATCGGCTGCCTTTTTGGTTCCATATATCGACCACGCCTTATCACGGGGAAAGCCACTCGATCAACTGTAACGCCAGCTTACGGTTGGACTCATCCAGAAAACGATTCTGAAAAACGGCATCATCGCCAATCACGACATATCGTCCCAAGCCCATCTCGCCGCCAACCATGACACCAAATTGCTGAGCAGCATCTCTATCGGAAAACTGACCGTCTCGATCCAGATCAACCCAACCGCGTTGACTCGACGCAGCCAGAATCATGGTGTGCGGTGCTGTTCCGCGCAACGCCCAGGCACCGTAAACCGAGAAACTTTCCAGGCCCGTGGTGACACGATGGTCTGCCAGGGCGCTGATTCTAAAATTCAGCGGGTTTCCGTCAATAACCTGCCGCGTTTCTCGCAAGGTCCCATTGGTATAATCTACATCCAGCCGGTGGAGCAGTTCGCGTACAGGAGGGGCGATATGCAACATGACCGCGAGACCGCCACCGGCACGAACAAAACCAGCGACCGCTTCAATTTCGCTTTCTGACAGAGGCGCGAAAGGACCCGAAATGACCAGCACATCAACCGCAGCCAGAGCCTCTTTGGTCAAGCCGTCAGCATGGCTCGTAATCGTTATACCGTTAGCCTGATAGAGAGATGCAAGCTCAGACAAATCCAGAGGACCCGTCTTGCCGACAAGAAACTGCTGGGCATGGGATTCGTCAAAAAGGACAACCGGACCAGCGGTAGCGTATGTGGTTAAAGAACAGACAAACACCAGAAACAAAAAAAGTGTGCGCATAAAAAACGGCATATCATGACCTCAGGATAATGGGTTGTTTGTTACTGCCAGTTAAACGGTAAAGACGAAAAGCAAGTTTAACCGGAACAAGGGAATGATTCAACTCCACCCTCGCACCTAAAAGCATTATAGATCTGGCAACATACGATAAGCTCGCAAACCGGAACACACGACTCTAAAGCGCAGACAAAACCCTCCCGCACAACAAGAAAAAGCAAGACCTGTTCCTTAAAATGTGTTATGAATATGCCCGTCTAAAATCAGAGCAATAAAAATGAGAAATCAAGAGGAGGCTTATAATCATGGGACTCATTGACGTGCAAAAGACGATCAAGGAATCCATCCAGACCGAAAAGGACGCCATGGATTTTTATAAGTATGGCGCCGAACGCATGGCGGAAGATAAAGCCCGGCAGACGTTTGAAATTCTCGCACGAGAAGAGTATCAGCATGCCGAATCTTTTTACAGAATCTATTCTGGAGACGATATCCCCTCCTTTCAGGAATTCATGAATGCTCCGCCAAACACCGATTCTGACTGGTGGAAAGGCCTGCAAAGTCTTTTGGTTCAGGATTTTGATGAACGTAAAGCCCTAGAACTGGCAATCGAGCAGGAGGAAGCCCTGGAAAAAAGTCTGAGAGAGCAAGCGGCACAGATTAATAACGAAGAGATTTCTCGAGTCTACCTTGCAAATGCCACGTCAACTCACAATCATCTGGAATTGGTAGAAGAAGACTATAGGGGCATGCTCGGCATGAGTGGCTGAGTCTTTTCTCCTGATAAATATTGATTCAATAGAAAAGGCCGCTTCCTTTCGGAAGCGGCCTTTTTTGTTTTATCCGGGCCAGATTCAAATCTGGCACTCGACTTATTTCCTAGTTGAACATCTTGGCACCGAGATAGGCAAGTGCAGGCCAGGCGATCAGGACGGCCGAGACAAAGGCAAAGACACCGAGGACGCCCATCATGGCTATGGTATAACTGGCTTTTACATTGTTGACGATATTGGCTGCTGTTTTCATGGCGTCTCTCCTTATGGTGTCTCCCTCGAGAGGAGGGTTGGTTGTTAAGGATCAAGTCCTAGTTAAAAAGTTTCGAGCCGATGTAGGCGAGTGCCGGCCAGGCAATCAGAACCGCCGAGATGAAAGCAAACACGCCGAGCATGGCAATAACGAGAACCAGATAACTACTTTTTACACTATCCATAAAGCGGCTTTGAGTTTTCATAACGACCTCCTGTCGATTGGGTTTGCAACTTGTTCCCTGTCCTTGATTAAACTTTTACCATTAAAAGAATCTCATGTCAACAACAAACGTTAAAAAAAATTCATCTTTTCTTAATATTCACAAATACACGTTTTAAAAGTCTTTTTCTCTAAAAACCAACACCAGAAGCACTTTTTATGGCGGAATATCAATATTGCATTTATCGATTTATTAATATTTCTCCTCATTATTCATTCTGCCCACGGCCAGTTCGACACGCACGAAGAGGCAGATCGCACATTGTGCTCAGCGTCCGGCAAACCGTCAAAGGTTCATACTGCCCCGCTTGGCAAGAATCTCAATTGTGATTAAAATTTGTCTTGCACATCAGGAAAAGACCGATTAAGATACCACCTATTGTGTTGTCAAAAAATATACCCACAACATACTGAGGTCATCGTGAGCGAAACAAAGATGCAGCAGTGCAAAGATTGCGGAAAATCCTACTCGACGTCCTGTCGGCAATGCCACACACCGAAACGTAGCACCGACACCAGCAAACGCTGATCGCTTGCCAGCGCCATCGCACTGTTGTGTCCCGCCCAAACTGTAATCCAACGTACGTTCATTTGACCTGTTATTACGATCCGGTAAACTCTACAGACAAAAAGGAGGAATTATGAAAATTCATTCGACGCTGCTCTGTGCTCTCGCCATTTCATTCTGTCTCAACGGCATCGCTGTTGCCGACACAGCCAAAGGACAAGGGGTTTATATGAACTTTTGTGCATCCTGTCATGCCAGCGGCATAGCCGGGGCGCCCAAGGTTGGAGACCAGGAGGCTTGGCGGGACCGTATTGGCAAAGGCTCTGCGGCCATGGTCGATAACGCTATCAAGGGATTTCAGGGCAAGAACGGTTTTATGCCTGCAAAGGGAGGGAATGGGGCCTTAACTGACGAAGAAGTTTCGTCCGCAGTCATGTACATGATGGAATCGAGCAAATAGCCTTTTCAAGTTTTCTCCGGTTCCAAGCCAGGCTCACCAGGCGGTGGCAGAAACGCACCATGCTACAGCAACCCTTTTGGATGTTGAGTCGTCCGAGGGAGCAGATCAGTTACGTTGCAGCCAGCTAAAAGGTTGACAAGCTCAAGCTCTCGTCGGCGACAGGGCCGTCCTAGAGCTTGAGCTTGTGCCAGTCCACAGAGGCGTAATCCGCCACCAGTGCCAAGGGGATAAAGGTATCCAGCTCCCGCCAGCCCCCCCCGGTCACTTCTTTCGTGAAGCTCTGAAGCAGGTCGACCTCTCGCGTGAAAACCTCCCGGAACCGCCAGTGCAACACAGACGCAGGCAAATCCATTGGATTACCATTGTGCAGGCTACAAATCGTGCCATCAAAGTCCTCTCCGGAAAGATCAATATTCGGCAGACCATGTAATCGACAAATCAAAGGTCTTGACGCGTAAATCATGCAACGGCCGCTCTCGTCGAGCAACGGGCATGCGGCCTGGTCTTCTTCCGGCATGGAGAGCCATTCCTCTTCAGGAAGGCTATTAAGGAAATAAGGATTGTCCAGAGACGGCCAGCGCGAACGAAGCTCAGCCAGCCGCGGCTGACAACGGCTCAATACCAGTGATTGAACGTCCTTTGCCAAACAGGAGAAGGCCTCTTTCAGCAACCAGGCATCCAGCAGTGAGATATCAAACAGAGCTCGACAGCAGGCACTGCAGCCCCCGCGGCATGCCAGTGTAGAGCCTCCCGCTTGTAAACAGGCAGTAAACCAAACGTCCACTTCGCCGAGCAGCTGACGATAGGCAGTAATTGAGGGGGTATCTGCATGCACCATTCTAAAGCTCTTTCCTTCCCGGCAGGAGAATGACAGGGAATCTGGTCGATCTGACAAAGGCAACCTTTCAAAGTCAATAATCAGAGTGGACAGCATTCATGGCTGCAAGCGCCGCAGCAAGTAAATAACCAGGAAAATTTCGAGCAGGGTAATGACACCTGCAGCAAAATAGAATTTATTGCCCTGCCTCAGTAGAGCCCGCCGGTCGTATCTCTGCTTGATCAAGTCTTGCATGGTCAAGCCCTGGTTAACCGGGACGCCCAAACTCTCGGCAACAGCCTGATAAAGTTCGAAGGCCGTCAACAAGGGATTGGTCAGATAGATCGTATGAACATCACCGGCCAAGGCCTAGTGCAATCTACGACAAAGGTGAGTCTTGCCCATGCCCACTTTTCCGGTAATCTTGATCAGCCCCTCGTCGCCCTTTAAAGAAAAAAGAAGAACATTCAGGGTCAGTTGATGACCGGTGTAGTTGTAGAAGCAAGCGGGGTCGGGTGTCAGCGAGAACGGCGCTTGCCGTAGCTTGAAATGCTCCAGAGACATCAATCCAGATACTTCAGATCAACAAACTTGCCAATCAACAAATAGCGATTATTATATAGGCTCGTTTACGGATAGGCCAAGGAATAACAACGGCCATGCAATCATCAGTCTAAGGAGAGAATCATGACCCTCACGGAGCTTGCCATTTACGATGGCTGCGATGGCCGCAGCGCCTACATCGCCGTCAACGGCACAATTTACGATGTCACCGAAAGCCCTCGATGGGAGAATGGGCTGCACCCTCCGGACCACCGGGCAGGGCAGGACCTGACCGAGGAGCTGGCCAGCGCACCGCATGTACGCACGGTTATTGAGCGTTTTCCGGTCGTAGGAAGGCTCGAAGAAGAAGCCGCACCGCAAACCTCGGGCGGCAGCGGCAAAATAACCATCGGCATCATTATCGCGGCCGTTGTCATTGCCATCGTGATATTCCTGGCGCTTTAACACTGTTTAGTCACGACTGGAATTAAAAAAAAGCGTTGCACGCTTTGTCTGCTTGATTTTTTTGCGCCGCTCGGATATCCTCCGCGCCATGTTCCGTTATGTGATCTTATTCGTCAGCGTCCTCTGGGCGTCTCTGCTACTCCTTTCGTGGAGTGGACCAACAGAAACAGCAGCCCAGCCAGCACCTGTTGTCAAAAACGTCTCCTGAAATCAGGAGGCGTTTTCAACTCTCGCCCAATTCCCCTCATCAGCACAGAACTCTGCTATGGTCACCCTGGCGTGAATTGCGCCGCGCAAACTCCGCATCGATCGCGTTGAGCACCTCCCACTTCTTCAACGACCAGAGTGGTGCCAGCAGCAGATCCCGGGGGCCATCGCCGGTCAACCGGTGAATCAAAGTATGCGGATGTAATCGTTCCATAACATCGACCACAAGTTCAACGTATTCATCCATCTCCAGGACCTCAAGCTTGCGTTCAAGATACATATCGCCTAGCGGTGTGTTCCGCAGGACATGTAGCAGGTGAAGTTTGACTCCTTCAATCCGCAGGTCTGCAAGGGCATCCGCCGTTGCCAGCATATCCTCACGGTTTTCACCTGGGAGACCGAGAATCACATGGGCACATACGCGCAGCCCTCTCTCTCTGGCTTTCTGGCAAGCATGGGCAAAGGTCGCAAAGTCGTGACCACGCCGCAACCAGAGAAGCGTTCGATCATGACTGCTTTGCAGACCCAACTCCAGCCAGAGATATGTCTTCTGATGATATTCGGCAAGCAGGTCAAGGACCTCGGATGGGACGCAGTCGGGCCGGGTACCAATCGACAAACCAACGACATCGTCAACAGCCAGGGCCTCATCATAAAGTTTCCGCAGATGGCTCACCGGTGCGAGGGTGTTCGAGAACGGCTGGAAATAAGCCATAAACTTACCCGCATTATACTTGCGGCTCATAACTTCCTTGCCTTGCTCAACCTGTTCGGCAACGCTCAACTGTCGCTCGATGCCAACTGCCCCGGAGCCTCCAGGATCACAGAAAAGACAGCCTGAGCCGGACCTCCCATTCTGGCGATTCGGGCAGCCGAAGCCGGCGTCGATTGATATCTTGTGGACTCTTGTGCCGAAACGTTTTTTGAGATGCTCGGAAAACAAAGGATATGATTTTTTCGACATGAAGGACGCCTGTTATACTCTTTTGGGCCAAAGTGAAAACCTGGCCGATTGAGTTCAGGGCTCAGCGCACTTGAAGAACAACGCCTTAGGCAATTATCAGCAAAGAGCTGGAAGCTGGCTTGATCGAACGAATTTGCAACTGGCTTACAAAAAGTTAGACCGGCACCTGAACTATGCCACTCACCCCTCTCAA
>CAZXBD010000391.1:0-40300 GCA_964638305.1 uncultured Geobacteraceae bacterium
AAAAGATCAAGTCCGAGGGTGCCGCCGTCAAGCAGCTGCACCGGCCCCTGAAAATGGTAACGGGATGAAAGTGTCGTTACCACTTCCACCCCGAAACCGTCATCAGTCATGATCGTGTTGCCCAGTCCAAGGACCAGGATTGACATTAGAGATCCTCCGGCTCGATGTAACGGTAGCCACTGAAGATGCCGCTCATGGTGCCGTTACGCATCTTAACATCCATCAGCCATCCGCTATAAATGTGGTTGATGATGAAGCCGGCCAGAAGCCACATGACACCGTGGTGCAGCAGGCGCAGCCACTGGTTGCCGACCAGAACGTTGATCCAGCCGAGCATCCCTTCCCAAAAGCCGCCCGGCGCATACTGGCCGTACATGGCGAAACCGGAAATGATCTGGAAGAGAAAGAGGGCGAAGATACCGATATAGGCCGTTGCTGCGACCGGGTTGTGACCAACTTCGTAGGTGATCTTTTTGCCGGTGAAGGTGTAGTAACGGAACATTTTGATAAAGTTGTGCCGTCCCTCAGCCGTTATCCATGGAATAAATGCCCTCCAGGATGCATGGTGGTTGCCGATAAACATCCAGATGATGCGCGCTGCAACTGACACTGTAAAGAGATAGGCGAAGGAGAAATGCAGCATCCTCATCCACCCCATGACGAACATTGATGAATCCGGTGCCGTTATGTATGGGCTGCCGATATAAAAGCCGGTGATCGACAGCATGATCATGGAGATCACGTTGACCCAATGACAGATGCGAACCGGCCATTCCCACACGTAATAAATTTTTAGCATGGTGTGCGCCTCCTTCCTTTAGAGGGCCCGAACCTTGACGATCTCTGTGCCTTTGCCATCCATAACGTGTACGGCGCAGGCCAGGCAGGGATCGAAGGAGTGGATGGTCCGCAGAATTTCCAATGGTTTCTCCGGGTCGGCGATCGGGGTGCCGATCAGAGCTGACTCGTAGGGGCCCATCTGCCCGGCTGCATCGCGGGGGCCGGCATTCCAGGTTGAGGGAACCACAGCCTGGTAGTTGGCGATCTTCTGGTTCTCGATGCGGATGAAGTGGCCGAGCGCACCGCGCGGGGCTTCATGATAGCCGAAGCCTTGGGCTTCTTTCGGCCAGGTCGCCGGGTCCCACTTCTCCTTGTTAAAGACATCGAGGTTGCCGCGGCCCATATTGTCGGCCAGTTGATCGAGCCAGAGCTCGTTCTTTTGTGCCAACAGTAGCGCGTCAACGCCACGGGCGGCGGTGCGGCCGAGAGTTGAGAAGAGCGCGGATGCCGGAGCGCCAAGCGTATTGAGGACAAAGTCGACGGTGTCCTTGACTTCCTTCACGCCGGAAGCATAGGCGACCAGGATGCGCGCCAGCGGGCCGACCTCCATCGGCTGGTCGAGGTAACGCGGAGCCTTGACCCAGGAGTACTTGCCGTCGGTGTCGAGAAACTCGTAGGGAGGCTTCGGCCCGGTATAGTTATTGTTGGTCTCCCCCTTGTAGGGGTGCAGACCTTTGTCGTCGCCCGAGGTGTAGTTGTACCAGGAGTGGGTGACGTATTCGGTGATCTTCTTCTCGTCCATCTCCATGACATTAGCCAAATCCTTGCCCATGATAACCCCACGCGGCATGAACAGACTGCCGGTGCCGGGACTGTTGTCCATCGGGAAGTCGCCGTAGGAGAGGTAGTTGCCGACGCCGCCGCCGATACCGGCCCAGTCGAGGTAAGCCGGAGCCACGGCCAAAAGGTCAGGGATGTAGACCTGCTCGACGAAGGCGCGGGCCTTGCGTAGCAGCTTGCGAATGTAGGCGATCTTGTCCGCGTTGATTGCATTCTGGCTGTCCGGGTCGACCGGGATCGACATGCCGCCGACCAGGAAGGTCTGCGGATGCGGATTTTTCGAGCCGAGGATGGCGTGGATCTTGATAACATCCTTTTGCCATTCGAGCGCTTCGAGGTAGTGAGCGACGGCCATCAGGTTCGCTTCCGGCGGCAGCTTGTAAGCGCTGTGTCCCCAGTAAGCGTTCTGGAAGGGGCCGAGACGTCCGGTGCCGGCAAAAGCAGCCAGCTTTTCCTTGATACCCTTGAAGTAGGTCGCGCTCGATTTCGGCCAGTTGGAGATTGACTGGGCGAACTTGGCTGTGGCTGCCGGGTCGGCGGCCAGGGCGCTGGTAATATCAACCCAGTCGAGGGCGTGCAGGTGATAGAAATGAATCACGTGGTCCTGCACGTTCTGAATGCCCATGATCAGGTTGCGGATCAGACGGGCGTTGTCGGGAATTCTGATATTCAAGGCATCTTCCACGGCACGGATGCTGGCCATGGAGTGTACCGTGGTACAGACGCCACAGAAACGCTGGGTGAAGTGATGGGCGTCGCGTGGATCACGGCCCTTAAGAATCTTTTCAATCCCGCGGAAGGCCGTGGAAGAGCTCCAGGCATCAACAATCTTGCCACCTTCGATCTGTGCTTCGATGCGCAGGTGTCCCTCTATGCGGGTAATCGGATCAACGGCTATTCTTTTGGCCATCGGTTAGTCCTCCTTTACGACCTTGTCTTCTTCCATGGCATCACCCTTGCGGAAGCAGCTTGCAACCCCATGGATGCCGAAGGCCACTGCGGTGGCCGCCGCCAGACCGATACCAATCTTGTCGGCCGTATCCTCAATTCCAAAACCGGGCACCTTGGGCAGGCGCCGGTAGAAGGGACTCATGGTGTCCCAGAAGCCAGGCTCCGAGCAACCGATGCAACCGTGTCCGGCCATGACCGGCCAGGACGTGCCTTCGTTGTAACGGATGGTGGGGCAGTTGTGGAAAGTCTCTGGACCCTTGCAGCCAAGCTTGTAGAGGCAGTGCCCCTGGCGGTGTCCGGGGTCGCCGAATGATTCAGCGTACTGGCCGGCATCGAAATGGCTGCGCCGCTCGCAGTTGTCATGAATACGTTTGCCGTAGGCGAACTTGGGTCGGCCGAGACGATCAACCGCCGGCAGTCTGCCAAAAGTTAAAAAGTGCACGATCGTTGCCGTCAGGTTCTGGGCGTTGACCGGGCAACCAGGCAAATTGACTATCGCCGCTCCCGGCACAAGGCTGCTCACCGAAACGGCATTGGTCGGATTGGGAGCCGCTGCCGGGATGCCGCCGAATGAGGAGCAGGAGCCGACACAGATAGTGGCTGCAGCATTCTCTACCAGTTTCTTGCAGTCTTCCACGGCACTATGTCCACCGATCGTACAATAGGCGCCATCGGCACCGGTCGGTATCGAACCCTCAACGATCAGGATGTACTGGCCCTTGTATTTCTCCATCGCCTGGAACTTGGCTTCTTCGGCCTGGTGACCGGCGGCCGCCATGATGACGTCGGCATATTCAATTGACATCAGATCGAGAATGATTTCGGCGGCAGTTGGTTGGTTGCCTCGCAGGAAGGCTTCCGAATCACCGGAGCAGCTCTGGTATTCCACCCAGATGACCGGTGGGCGCTTATCCTCGACAGCCTGTGCGACAGTGGGAATAAAGCTCACCGGCAGCGCCAATGCTGCCGTCGTCGCCGTGCAGAACTTGATAAAGTCACGACGCTTGATCCCTTTTGCCTCCACACGCTGGAGAATCTCTTCGGGGATCGGAGGGGAGATAACATCCAGGTCAGTTTTCATTGAGCGACCTCCTTTCGGTATCATTTTAATAAACCGGCAAATGTATAAAATTCAATACATTAAGATGGATCGTTGCAAAAAATATGAGAATTAACTGCTGACCTTGATAACGTTTAGAACGCTGTTTTGTCAAGTAAAAAGCTGACACCTTATCAGGAATCACGATGTATCTCTTTGCCTTTAAGTCACTGCAATTAAAATAACTCTCCCTGGTGGTTCGTGATAATTAATATTACCTCATAATACCTAGAAGGCCAGCGTCGTATTTAGAAGATTTGACCCTCTCAACATTGTTTTCGGCTGTTATAATGGAAGCGTTGAGACATGCTATGCAGGCAATCATAAAAAAGGTTTAAAATCATGAAAGTATTTTTGACCGGCGGTACGGGGTTTGTGGGCAGCGAGGTGTTACGACAACTGGTCGTAGCCGGACATGCAGTGCGGGCGTTGGTGCGTGCGGGCTCGGAAGACAAGCTCGAGTCCCTCGAGAATGTCGAGATTCACTCAGGCGATGTCACCGCTGTCGACACCCTTGTGGGCGCGCTGGAGGGGTGTGATGCGGTGATTCACCTGGTCGGCATTATCCGCGAGTTTCCCGGTCGGGGAGTGACGTTCAAAAAGATGCATGTTACGGCCACGGAGAATGTCCTTGAGGTATGCAGAGAGCAGGGGGTCTCACGCTACCTGCACATGAGCTCCAATGGGACCCGTGAGCGTAGCAGCACGGCGTATCATCGCACCAAGTGGCAGGCGGAAGAGCTGGTGCGCGCAAGCGATCTGGACTGGACGGTTTTTCGGCCTTCGTTGATCTTTGGTCCGGGGAGTGAGTTTGTCACTATGCTTTCCGAGTTGATCCGCAGGCTCCCGGTAGTGCCGGTGATTGGCGATGGCCAGTACCGCATGCAGCCGGTGGCTGTGGCACAGGTTGCCGCAAGCTTCGTCAAGGCCCTGGAGGTGCCGGAAACGATCGGCACTATCTATCACCAGGGGGGCGGGGAAAGTTACAGCTATGACGAAATCCTTGATTTGACCGCCCAGGCGATGGGCAAGGAAAAGGCCGCCAAAATCCATCAGCCGCTTTTCATGATCAAGCCGATGGTCAAGATGATGCAGGGGTTCGAACAGTTCCCGATTACCGATGATCAGCTGAAAATGCTGATCGAGGGGAATGTTTGTGATACGGAGGAGTGGGAGAGAGCCTTCGGGATTGTGCCGGCCAGTTATGCTGAAGGGATCGGGGGGTGCTTTTAGGGCCATCCGGCGGGTCTGGTACTGCCGGTTTTGAGGCTTGACATTAGTTACAACTCAAAAATTTAACTTTCTGTTGCAACCCTCAACCCCAACCCAACCATAACCGTTCCGGTAACCCCGTCAAAAACCTGGCTCACACGCGGCTTCTGCAGCCAGATCTTGAGCTGTTTAACCATCAGCGCAAGCAAGCACTGCCAAGCCATAGCGATGACAAAGTGCAGCCCTGCAAGGAAGATCGATTGCATCAGTGCTGATTGCGCAGGGTTGATGAACTGCGGCAGAAAGGCCATGTAGAAGATCGCGGTTTTGGGGTTGAGTATGTTGGAGAGAAACCCTTCCCGCAACGACCGGCCAACGAGAAAGGTAACGCCACCCGTTGACTTGCCGTTGATGACCTCAAAAGTCTCCTGCTTGAGAATCTTTCGCCAACTACCAAGGCCCAGCCAGATCAGGTAGCCCGCTCCTGCTAGTTTCAGAAGGCTGAAGGGCCAGGCCGCCTGCAGCAGGACCATAGAAATACCAATCGCTGAGATAGTGGCATGCAAAAAGAGCGCGGAGCAGATGCCGAGGCTGCTTACTGCACCGTCGCGCCAGCCACCGCGAGCGGTATTGCGGATGACCAGCATGGTATCGACCCCCGGCGTAATCGTCAGCAGGGTGATGGCGATCAAATAGGTTGTCAGAGCTGTAATGTCCACAAGAATCCCAAGAACTAGAGATTTTTATCCTCGGGGGCCGAGGAGCTGAAGCTGTATGATTTGACCACGTTCTGATCATCAAAACGAATCACCAGATCGCGTGAGATGTTGACACCGTACTCGCCATAAGTCCAGGTCCGTTTCCCATCTTCAAGACCGGTTCGCCAAGGCTCACCAAACATCTGCCGAACCTCTTCCATCGTGGTTTTTTCTATCTCGATCTGGCGAACCTTGTAGACGGGAAAAGCTTTCCCCACTGTAGGCATGCAACTGATGACCGGCAGGCTCAATGCTGCGACTAGCAGTATAGTTGTCAGGACGCGTAAAATGTGCATGTTTGACCTCCTCTTGGAAACATAGCTGTAAGGCTGTAGGCCTTTAAAGTTTTGTGTTTTCTCAGTCCTGTTTGCGTTGCCGGTAGGCCTCTGCAATACCACCGCCGGAGGTCTCCCGATAGATCGAAGGCAAGGCCTTGCCGGTCTCTTTCATGACAATTGTGATCTCATCAAAAGTGATCTTGTGCTCGCCACCGGCCAGCAGAGCGAAGTGGCAACAACTCAAGGCCCTGGTTGCCGCGTGGGCATTGCGCTCAATACAGGGGATCTGTACCAGGCCGTTGACCGGGTCACAGGTCAGACCGAGATGATGCTCTAACCCCATCTCCGCAGCATATTCGATCTGGCGCACCGTACCGCCGTGCAGCTGGGTCGCAGCTGCAGCAGCCATGGAGCAAGCCGTGCCGACCTCCCCCTGACAACCGACTTCGGCGCCCGAAATCGAGGCGTTGTGCTTGACCAGGTTGCCGATCAATCCGGCCGTTGCCAGGGCGCGCAGAATATCCTGTCTGCTGCAATCGAGGCTCTCCCGCAAGTAACGCAGCACCGCCGGCAAAACCCCGCTGCCGCCGCAGGTCGGCGCGGTTACAATGACACCGCCCGAGGCATTCTCTTCAGAGACCGCCAGGGCGTAGGCCCAGAGCAGCCCGTTGCGTTTGAAGTCCGGCCCGTAAAGTGAGGCTTTACGATGAAAGGCCTGTGCCTTACGTGCAACCCCCAGACCGCCGGGAAGGACGCCCACATGATTCAGACCACGTTCGATGGCCTCTGACATGCTGTCCCATATCTTGTCCAGAAAAGGGTAGATCTCCTCGCCTTCACAGTCAGCCACGTACTCCCAACAGGATTCCCCGGTTTCAGTAGAACGCTGGAGAATTGCTTCCATACTATTCAGGTCGTAAACCTCGCGGCTTGAGCTCTCTTTGCCTGCCTCCTGCAGCGCCCCACCGCCGGTGCTGTAGACCTCCCACTGCTCGAGCAGATGACCGGCTTCGGTGAGAGCCTCAAAGGACATACCGTTGGGATGCAAAGGTAGTTCGGTTTCCGGCTTCCAGAGAATATCGCAGACACGGGGCGCAAACACATCCTGTAAAGCTTTGTCGGTCAGATGGCCTTTGCCTGTGGCTGCCAGACTGGCAAAGAGCGTGACCCGGAAACGGGCGGCCTCCGGATGACGCTCAAGAAACTGCTCGGCGGCCTTGCGCGGAGCCATGGTGTGGCTACTTGACGGGCCGGTACCGATGCGGTAGAGCTCTTTGAGTGATTTCATCTGCAGTACTCCCTTAATCAGGGTTGCCTCAACCAGTCATCATTCGGTTCGGCGACAAAG
The DNA here is from genome assembly GCA_964638305.1 of uncultured Geobacteraceae bacterium. GTDB lineage: Bacteria > Desulfobacterota > Desulfuromonadia > Desulfuromonadales > BM103 > M0040. The sequence continues at coordinate 7,267 of CAZXBD010000391.1, forward strand.
CTCATCTCTTCACGCAGGGTCGGGTGGCGGATGACCATCTCTCGTGCATGCAGGGCAATGACATCCTTACCAAAGGCCTGCCTGGAGCCGTATCGCCGATCGCCGAGGATCGGAAAACCCCGATGGCCGAACTGAACTCGGATCTGGTGATGACGGCCCGTCTCCAACGCAATCGCAACGAGACTGACGCCCTCTGTGTAGCTTAAGCGACTATAACTCAAGCGCGCCTCTTTACCAGCCGGAGCGGCAACCACCCGGGAGGAGAATTCGTCCCGTTCGAGTTGATCAACAAACTGCCCTGCCGGTGGTACTTCACCGGTGACCTGCGCCCAGTAGGTTTTGCGCGGGCGACGACTGCGAATTTCTTCGGAAAGCCGTGAAGCAGCTTTGGTCGTGCGAGCCAGAACCACGACCCCGGAGGCCGGGCGGTCGAGACGATGCACCAGTCCTAAAAACACTTTGCCCGGTTTATCGTATTTATTCTTCAGCCAGGTTTTGGCTTCTTCAAGCAGGGTGGTGCGCCCGGTCTGGTCGCCCTGTACAAGTTGTCCGGCGGGCTTGTTGACGACCAGCAGATGGTTATCCTCGTAAATAACGTTCATGTCGATACCACTGTAGCCTGAGCTGTAGCCGTTGACAAGGGCGGAGATGTGTCTCTCTTTTCGGAAAGAAAGAACAATAATCAACTGTTTCCCAGTGTCACATATTCAGGCCTGGGCAGACCTTGAAATGTGGCGGGAAGTCTCTTTGGTGAAAATAGTTGACAAAATAGGTCATATTTAATAGAACGGGTATCCTCATATCTCAGAAACCACAGGGAAAGTTGATAATATGGCAAAGTTTACCGGCCCCAAAGGAAAGATCGTCCGCCGTTTTGGCGTTAACATATACGGCAACCCCAAGTATGACCGACTCCTCGAACGGCGCAGTCATGGACCCGGCCAGCACGGCCCGAATAAAATTCGGCGCAAGGTGTCTGACTACGGTCAGCAATTGGTTGAAAAGCAGAAGCTGCGGCACACCTACTGCTTGCTTGAGAAACAGTTCCGCCGAGCCTTTCGTAAAGCCCAGCAGATGCGAGGTGTGACCGGTGATAACCTGTTGTGTCTGCTCGAAACCCGCCTTGACAGTACCGCTTTTCGTGCCGGGTTCGGTTGTACGCTGATGCAGGCGCGACAACTGGTCAACCATGGCCATCTTAGAGTTAATGGGCGCCAGGCTGATATTGCTTCGCTTCGGATCAAGTCTGGTGATGTGATCAGCGTGCGCGACAACCCGGGTTCCAGGTCGTTAGCGAAGCGTTACCTGACCGATAATCCACGTTTTTCCCGTGCGGAGTGGTTCTCTTTAGATTCGGAAAAGTTGACGATCACGGTCAATCGTCTGCCGCTGCGCGATGAAATCCAGATTGCCGCCAACGAACAGATGATCGTCGAGCTCTACTCGAAATAATCCTGGCCACAATGTAAGTTTGCCTCTGGCTGCCCCGGACAAGGGAGCAATTCATCTGCTGTGAGGTCTATGCCCTCGACAAAGAGGATCTTGCGATTAATTTTGCAGGACTGTGTCGCGGGCGTCCACGTTGATCGTGGCGCGGAAATACGTATAAGGCTTGCCTCCCAAGTGTGGCAGGGGAACCCACCACAAAAACCATTCCGAGTTGTACTCTGAAACCGTAACAGGGATTTTTTCAAAGCGGCTGCCGTTATACGTGACATCGACCTGGCGAAGGTCTTGGGCCCATGTCGGTATCCAGACGGACTGTAGTGTGAAACATTCCTGCCAAGCGGTTTTCCCCTCTTTGGAGACGGTTGCTGGCCCTTCTTTTTCGTGACAGTCCCCAACTTCCGGATGTAGTAAATGGACGAAGTTGGCGTTGCTGTCACTGACCCCTCGAGCCAGTATGCCTCCGGACTCATCCAGAAAGACAATCTCTGCATTTGGCATGGCACGTGGTCTTGCCACGGGCTCAGTGCGTAAGTTCATGTCGATATGAAATGATGCATGGGTGACGGCATGCCAATAGCCGTAACCGAGCACACCGCAAACAACGAGCATGACGACCATGAACACGCGCAGTGCCGTTCCCGGTTTTTTTGAAGGAGTGGTCACAGGTTGTTACATCCTGAGCTGTGAGAGGAAGTAAAGATCGATGGCAAGCGCCTCGGCCAGGAGGATAACTTCCAGCCCGATCAAGAGAAAAGCCATGCCACGTTCACCTTTGTTGGCTTTGTAACACTTTACAACTTCAGTGGCCAGCAGGGCCAATGCTGCAATTGGACTCAGCAAAACCAGCGTCAGTACCGTGACCATGGCATCGCTGGTATGATTCCAGCCACCGAGCATGTCGTTGAGACTGGCCCACAGCAGTAAAATCAGGATTTGCGGTAAAGCGAAGGCGACACAGCGGAAAAAAATCATTAATTCCCTTGTTGTTTTTGCCGGAGGATTGCCGACCAGATGACCCCTGCCAAGGCAAGGACAATGACATAGATGAAAAGATAGCACCACCCGGCAGGGCCTGAATGGCCAACGGCCTCTATGGCCAAAGTCGCTTCCAGCCACGACCAGAACGGCATCAAAACGATGGCCGTAATAACTGCGACCGGCATGGCGGCGAGGCAGACCGCCAGGCCGATAAAGGCTCCTGCGAGCCGTTCTTTAAAACTGATGGTTTTGCGTGCAGACATCTTGACCAGGTTCGGCTTGCGAATATCCTCGCTTTTTCTTGAAGAGCGGTACTGCGACAACCACTGTCGTCAAGACATGATCCTCAAGGCAAGGTAGGGCACGATGAAAAAAGTAAAGATGCAGATTTTATAAAAAGTCATGCCGGCGTAGTGGATCGTGTTGAAATGTTCTCTCGAAATTTTATAGAACTTGCTGTGCATTTTGTAGACCCAGTCGGGTGCCAGGGCGATGAAAAGAAACCACCAGATCAGAATGCCCATGTTCAGCACCGCGCTCCATGCCAGTGTTCCCTTAACCAATTCTACGCTCATCTCGTCTCCCGTTGTAGCCGCTCACTGCTGGGGTGGCTTATGACAGTCGCCAGGGCAGATGGGGTTGATGAATTAAGCTTTCAGACAGTTTTGCTCTCGCTCAGGGTTGGGTTGCTGTTTGAGCAAAGCTGGCCAGAGCAGAGGAGATCTTCTTGACCACGGGGTCGCATCCATCAATCGCGTGGCGCTCCACCAGATAGGCCGGGTCGTTGTAGGAAAGCCACACCTCCCGATTTCCGTCTTCCCAGATCAAGGCCTTTTGCGGCAGGTCGATGGCCGAGCTCTGGGCACACTGCATGAGTGGAGTGCCAACTTTCGGGTTGCCGAAGATAACCAGTTCGGTGGGACGCAACTGCTTGTTTACTTTTTCGGCCCCGGCTGCATGGTCGATGCGGATGAAGACCGTCATGTTTTTCTCTTTCAGGATACTTTCCAGGCGGTCGGCAGTGGTCTTTACGTCGTGGTTGCTTTTTGTCGTAACAAGGCCTTCAGCAGCAAACACAGGCAAAGAGTGGAACGAGAACAACAGTATGGCAATAATTAGGCTACGCATGATTTTTCCTCCTGTACGAAACGGACCGTATCTTTAAAAGGTTATCGCTATACGTCATGGTTTCAATGGAGGTGGATAAAAAAGAACCAGGTTCAGAGATTCTCAACGGCTTTTAGGGAGGTTCTCGTGACCTTTCTGTGCCCTAACGCTTTTCAGCTTTTTCCGCCATGTCGCCAGCGCTCCATATCCGGTAGCGGACTTCGTACCCTGCGGGCGCATAGACAACGATTGGAAGGCGGCTGTTGTAACGTATCAGGTGAGGGGTGCCCGCAACAAACGCCTCTGTCTTCTCTAAACCATCGGGAACGGCCATCAGAGTGCTCATGGCAACGTCCTTCCCGGTCACTTCGTAATAGGTATAGCCCCAGCCGGTGAGAGGCTGCGGCTCAATGGAGGAGCCGTGGCGCAACTGGTTGACGCCATCGGTAAGCATGACCTTGCCGGGGATGAGCTCAACCTTGAAGTCAACCTCTTCGCCACGATCCTTGTGGGGGAGGACAATCACGAAGCGCTCCATGCCGTCGGCAGCGGCGGGGACGCCTTCAGCTCAGGATGCACTGCGGCACATGCGTTAATACTTAATAAAACCCAACCGATTATCATCAGCTGCGCAAGTTTTTTTAACATAAGAAGCCCCCGGTTTCTCTCTGCTGCAGGTTTGAAACGACAGCTGGTTCGCTTGCGGATATATTGATATGTTTTTCAACCACACCCGATATGGATTCTACTCCCATGTGCCTGATGTTGCAATGAAGGGAGGGTCGTCTTTCGTTACGGATTTCTTGCAACTAAAAAACACCGACGTGCCAATGGGTACGTCGGTGTTTTGGGCAACGCTCAAACCGGCCGAGGCAAAAGTCGGCCCTGCTTAAAAAAATGAGTGATGTTTTTGTTCATTTGTCCCTTAAAAAGATCTAGACTGGAGGTTCGTATCCCTCTGTCCTGCAAGGCTTCTCTAATGCGTCGCTTCGCTCGTTTCTACATTGCCCTGTTCCTGATCGATGCCGGACTTTCCCTGGCTGATGAATTACTAGCGGCTGTCTTCGCGCTACTGCCGATTTTTTCCGGGGTGCGCTTTTTCGTTGCCTACGTGGTGATTGCCCTTTCCATAGTGCTTTATGCCTGCATGGGGATCGATCGGCGGTTGCCGAAGCGCGTCTTCCTGCCTCTGACAATTTATATCTTCTGGTGTGCTCTGGCGCTATGGCCGCTCTCGGGTGTTATTGCCCGAGAATCTCTTGGAGTGCTCTCTTCCGTTGGTCAGCTTTTGATCGGTGGGCTCGTTATCGTTCTGTTGAGGGGCCCTGATGGAAGCAGTCTCTTGAGCAGGGAACGATTCCGGACGCCTTTCTTCACCCTTCGAAACACCCTGGGGTTTACCGGAATCAACCTGCTTCTGCTCCCTTTGGTCCTTGTCTATACCGGTCTGGCCACAACCAGTTATTACTTCGAACAGCAGACGGCTGGTTTTTTGCGGCTTAGCCCGATTGGCATCTACATGACTGAGCGCTATTACCACCTCGATGGGAAAAAAGTACGTCTGGCCGGGATGATGCACATCGGCAGGGAAGAATATTACGTGGACCTGGCTGACTCAATTTCGGCAACTGGAACGATCATTCTGGCTGAAGGAGTGACTGACCAGGATCGTCTGCTGGAGAGCCGACTGGACTATAATGCTCTGGCCGGTGTCATCGGGTTGACCTCCCAGGACAAGATGGAAATTGACGGTAACCTGGTTGATCTGGATGACCTGGATTTGGTCAGCGAAAATGCTGGTATGCAGGATAAACCCGATATTGCCCGCGCAGATATCGACCTCAATCGCTTCGATCCAAAGACAGTTGAATTTCTCAATGTGCTTGGCCGCACCATGTTCAGTGGCAAGCCATGGATTGACGCCCTTGCGGAATACAATCTCTGGGTCAATGACAACATGACCGAGGAAGGGGTTGCCGGGGTCATGGCAGATATCCTGGATAAACGCAACGAGGTTGTGATCGACAGTATGGTTCGCAGCCTGGTCCGCTACGACACGATCATCATCCCGTGGGGCGCGTTGCACATGCCGGCAATTGAAGCTGCTGTGGTTGAGCAGGGGTTTGTTCCTGGTGATAAAAGAGAGCGGCTTAGCCTTGATTTCCGCACCATCCCCTATGTGGAATTGTGGCAGAAGTGGTCGGCACAATAGGCCTGTCGGGAAGATACGTAAATTAGTGACCTCTGTTAAAAAAGATGTTAGAGTGCCAAAGTTCATTCTGAAGCTTTTTAGGTTCAGGTTTAATCTAGAATTTGGGGATCGTTTTGTCGGCTGACGCACATCTACTGAAAACTTTGGAAAGACGTAACAGGGAGCTTGAGGTCCTCATTGAGATCGGTAAGGCTCTGACGTCTACCGTGGATCTTGAGGATGTGCTTACACTGATCATGGATCAGGTTGGCCGCTTACTCAAGACCCAGTCACGGTCTCTGCTGCTCCGCGATGAGGAGACCGGCGATCTGACTTTCGAGATTGCGGTTTCACCTGCGGCTGAAAAGCTCAAGGGCATGAAGGTCCCTGTCGGTCAGGGTGTCGCTGGTTGGGTCGCCGAACACGGCGAGCCTCTGGTTATTTCTGATGTCAACAACGACGAGCGTTTTTCTGACGAGTTTGATCGCGTTTCATCCTTCATCACCCAGTCTGTTCTCTGTGTGCCGGTGCGCAGCAAGGATCATATCCTTGGTGTTATCGAACTGGTCAACGGCCCCAACGAAAAGATTTTCAAAGAAGCCGATCTGCAGATCCTCCTGACCATTGCCGATTACGCCGCGATTGCCATTGAAAACGCCCGTAACTTCATGCGTGTCAGTGAACTGGTGATTACCGATGATCTGACCGGCCTCTACAACGGCCGTTATCTGCATACCCTGATCGAAGAGGAGATCGAGCGGGTACGTCGCTTCGGCGGCAAGCTGTCACTGATTTTTATCGATCTCGATTTTTTCAAGAAAGTCAATGACACCCGAGGCCACATGGTTGGCAGCCGCACGCTCTCCGAAGTTGGTCAGCTGATCAAGAATAACGTGCGCAAGATATGTAAAGCCGCCCGTTATGGTGGTGACGAATTCGTTATTGTCATGCCGAACACCGGCAAAAATGGCGCCATGACCCTGGCGACCAAGCTTTGCGAACTTTTTCGGGCCTACGATTTTCTTGATGACAGCGAAGTCTCTTTCAAAATGACAGCCAGCTTCGGTATCGCCACTTTCCCTGATGATGCCGATTCCAAGGATGGTTTGATCCGCCTGGCAGACCAGGCGATGTATCGTGTCAAGGAAACCTCTCGCGACGCTGTCCTTTCGGCCTGAGTCCCATTTAGACTCCTGTCGGACTGTTTAAACGGTTCGATAGCTTCCGAGGTGGAGGTTGCTGTGGCCCACCGTACCCCTCGTTCCAATTATCGAAAGCTGAACGACCGCCTGAACCTCTACCCCCAGGGCGCTCCCCCGTCTGATCTTCTCTACCGTATCCTGGCGTTACTTTTTACCGAGAAAGAAGCTGAACTGGTTGCTGGTTTGCCGATCCGCCCGTTTACTGCCGAAAAGGCCGCCGCCAACTGGCGCGTTCCTCTCGCCGAGGCGGAAAAGACCCTGGAACGCCTGACCTCCCGGGCTCTGTTGGTCGATATACGGAACAACGGCACAACCGAATATGTTCTGCCGCCGCCAATGGCAGGCTTTTTCGAGTTTGCCCTGATGCGTACTCGAGGCGATATAGACCAGAAACTTCTGAGTGAACTCTATGAGCAATACATCACCGAAGAAGAAGATTTCGTCAGGCAGCTGTTTCTCACGGGAAAAACCCAGCTTGGCCGGGTTTTCGTGCAGGAAGACATGCTCGCTGCCGAGCATGCGTTGCATGTCCTCGACTATGAAAAAGCAACACAAGTTATCGCTACGGCCGATAATATAGGTGTTGGTATTTGCTACTGTCGCCACAAGCGCCAGCACCAGGGCCGCGCATGCGCTGCCGAAATGGATATCTGCATGACCTTCAACAACGTTGCCGCATCGTTGATTCGCAGCGGGTATGCCCGTCAGATTGATCGGCATGAATGCGAAGAGTTGCTGCACAAGGCGTGGGAACAGAATCTGGCGCAATTTGGAGAGAATGTACAGAACGATGTCAGCTTTATCTGCAACTGCTGCCCCTGCTGTTGCGAGGCGATGCTTGCCGCACAGCGTTTCGGCCATGAATACCCGGTTCATACGAGCAATTTCGTTGCCAGGGTGGCAGAAAACTGCAGTGGTTGCGGGCTCTGCCTGGCTGTTTGCCCGGCAAAGGTCATCAACCTGGAGGCAGAGGGTGCCGATGGCTCAGGGCGGAAAAGGGCCGTTGTTGATGAAGACCTTTGTCTTGGTTGTGGTGTTTGTGCGCGTAATTGCCGCATCGACGCCCTTGCCATGCAGCCGCGTGCCAGTCGCGTCATTACGCCGGTCAACTCGGTCCACAAGTCTGTGCTGATGGCCATTGAAAGGGGCAAACTACAGAATTTTATTTTTGATAACCAGATTCTCTGGAGCCATCGTGCCCTTGCCGCAATGCTCGGAGTGATTCTGAAGTTGCCGCCGGTCAAACAAGCCCTGGCCAGTGAGCAGCTTGGTTCGCGTTATCTTGGGACCCTTTGTGAATATTACAGTGCCAGACAGAGTGGCTGATCGAAACTTTGTGATTGCCCTAATGGCAGTATCACGTAGAATGGTGTTGGAATGTGCCAGACGACTAATGCCAGATTGATCAGAATCAGTCCTTTACTCCAGATGCGGAGGCAGTGATGTTTAAACAGTTTTCCGAAACCTTTGTCCGCTCATGGGCCTGCTGATGGTTGCCGCCATAGCCAGCGCAGGGGGCTCCGACCCGAGAGAAGACCCCCCTCAGCAGCTGACGAAGTGTGAAAAGGTCTCCGTCACACCGGCGCAGACTTCAGCTGCCGTCACCAAGGCACGTCGCGCGGTGGCCCCTGCTGCTGAGGAAGCTCCTGTCATCAAAACCGTGCCAATGAAAACGGTTAGTCCCAAAGTTGTACCTGCTGCAAGCTCTGACAGCTGGCTGCTCAGTTCCCGTGACGGCAAGTGTGCTCCGTTGGCAAGCGTTCGCGACAAGGTGAAAAATATAGGCAACTTCAACACTCCCCAGGAATTCTCCCGCCAGATGCAACAGCGCGGTTACCAAGCGTTTGTACTCGATATTGGCGATGTCCGTGATCAGGAGATTCGCGTTAAAGTGCCTGACCTGAAGCTAAGTTTGAGCTTTGTCAAAGCTGGTCTGTGTCGATAATCTGGAGGCCAGTTGGGAAGATGATATGAAAAAGAAGCCATTCAGGCTTCTTTTTTGTTTTGGCTCTGTCCACTTGGCCTTTTCCTTTTCTCAGCAAGACTCGAATCAGAAGGCGAAAAGAAGGTCATGAAATCCTTTGAACCGGGTTATCTGGGATTGTTGCACAGCGGAGAATTGGCCGAACGGGCAAGATCGGCACATGTGCATCTTGAACGCTGTGACCTGTGCGCCAATCAGTGTCATGTCAACCGGGTACAGACCATCGAGGGTGCAATCTGCCGTACAGGAGAGCGAGCGGTGGTTTACAGCCATGGGCCACACTTTGGGGAGGAACAGCCGCTGGTGGGACGCTTCGGTTCCGGGACCATCTTCTTTTCTCGATGCAATCTCCACTGCCTCTTTTGCCAGAACTGGGAGATCAGTCAAAGGGGTGAAGGCCGTGCAGTTTCATCTGAAGAGTTGGCCGCAATGATGCTGGATCTTCAGGAGTTGGGTTGTCACAACATCAATTTTGTCTCCCCCAGCCATGTGGTTGCCCAGATTCTTGCCGCTTTGGTGCTTGCCGCCGAAAAGGGGCTTCGAGTGCCTCTGGTCTACAACACTGGAGGCTACGACAGCTTCGAAGCTTTGGCTCTCTTGGATGGAGTGGTCGATATCTACATGCCGGACATGAAGTTCGCCGATTCGGCAATCGCTCAGAAATACTCACAAGTGCGCAACTACCCCGAGGTCAATCAGAGGGCAGTCAAGGAGATGCACCGTCAGGTTGGCGAACTGGTTTTGGATGAACAAGGCATTGCCCGGCGCGGATTGCTGATCCGCCACCTGGTGCTTCCTGAAAATTCAGCCGGTACCGACCAGGTTCTCGCTTTTATCGCCCAGGGGATATCCCCGGATACCTACCTCAATCTTATGGATCAATACCGGCCCTGTTACCGGGCCAATGAATTCCCACACCTGGATCGGAGGTTGAACCGAAGTGAATTCCAGGTGGCCTTGGCTCAGGCCAGGAAGCATGGCTTGCATCGCCTCGATTGAATCCGGAAACGCGCCCACAATTTACTGTCCGGCAGGTAATGTTCAGAGAAAACATTACTTGAAAAGTCGGTCAATCAGCTCCCGGTACTTCTTCTCAATCACATGGCGTCTCTTTTTAAAAGTGTTGGTCAATTCCTCACCAACAGTAAATTCATGCTTGAGGAAATCGATCTTTTGTAATTTCTCGTAAGGTTTGAAGCCATTCTTGACCTGCAGTAAGCGGTTGATTTCATTTTTAACCCGATCCCGCAGAGCGAGATCCTCGTTTAAATCTTTGGCGTCTCCTTCAGAGGGGCCGAATTTCTCCGTGACGAAATCCTTGAGCTTGTCCCAATCCGGTACAATCAGAGCCGCCAACCCCTTGCGATCCTGACCGACCAGCACCGCGTCATTGACAAAAGGCAGCTGGCCGATTGCTCCTTCGATGCGCGAGGGGTCTATATTCTCCCCGCTGGCGAGAACGATAATCTCCTTTGAGCGTCCGGTCAGGACCAGTTCGCCGCTGATCGTCAACTTGCCCAGGTCACCAGTGTGAAAAAATCCGTCAGCAGTAAAGGCCTTGCGGTTTTCCTCCACGTTGTCCCAGTAGCCGTCGAAGACCTGCGGCCCCCTCACCTCCACGTCACCCTCTACTCCGGGAGCGACCTGGTTCCCCTCGCTGTCGACCACGCGCAGCTCGGTTGGGGTGATCGGCTGGCCCAGGGTGCCGAAAATTTCACTGTTGTAGCCACGACCGGCAATTGCCGGGGCACACTCGGTCATGCCATAGGCGTTGGCGATACGGATGCCGATGGCATCGAGCCAGCTTTCCAGGTAGGCAGGGAGCGTTCCTCCGCCGCTCACCGCCATGCGCAGTCGACCGCCGAATTTATTCTGTAGTGGAGCCAGCTTTTTTTGTGCCAGCCAGTACGGAAATAGCAGCAGGGCCATCTCGGTCAGCGCGGCCAGCTTTTGGCTAGAACGATTCAGCAGGCCGACCCGTGTGAACTGGGGCAGGTGCCCGCGCCGCTGGCGTTGGGCCTTGCGGAAACGGATCGAGACTTTGACCAGCAGGTTGAAAATCCCGAGCGCGCGCTGGCCACGCTCCGTGACGGCAGCGATAATCTTGTTGTAGAGCGACTCCCAGAGCCTCGGCACGGTCGCCACCAGAGTCGGCCGGTAGGTTGTCAGATCGCTGGCGAATGTTTTCAGCGATGAGTAGACGATGCAGCTGCCGCAGGTTAAGGCCAGGTGCTCGAGAACGCGCTCGTAGATGTGCCAGCTGGGCAGGATGGAAACCCACAAATCCTGCTCCGAGATAGCGATGATCGGAGGCAGCATTTCGGTGTTGAAGAGGATGTTGCGATGATTCAGCATGACCCCTTTGGGGCTGCCGGTGGTGCCGGAGGTGTAGATAATGGTGACCAGTTCCTTCTGATCGACAGCGGCCACCATGCGGTCAAAGTGTTTAAAATCATCGTCGCTTATGGTGCGGTCCTTGAGGATGTCGTTGTATGCGTAAAGTTTGCTGAAGGGGGTGTGTCGGTCGGTCCCCTCGATGATGAAAATGGTTTTGACTTCCTTGTGGATGCTGAGCATCTCCTGGTGACGGATTAGCAGTGCGTCGGTTTCGACCACCAGAAAGGAACAGCGCGCGTGGCTGAGGATGTATTCGAGTTCCTGGGTAGGCGTCTCACTGCCGCGTGGTACGCTGACGGCTCCCAGGGCCATGAGTGCCAGGTCGGTGACAATCCAGGCATAACGATTGTCTGAGAGCAGCATGACACGGCTGCCCCGCACAACCTTGCGCTCTTCAAATGCCCTGGTCAGAAGGATGACGTCTTCCCGCAATTTGGCATAGTCGACGGTCAACTCATTTCCGCCCACCCGGTAAATAAAGGCGGGGCGGTCGGGAAACTTTTTACAAGTCGCCATGATGGCAGCAATGACGGAAGTGGAACCGGGCTGCCAGTTTGAGTGAGACATCATGGACTCCTGTAGGGTCTTCCCGGCGGCGTGCCGTCAGGCTCGCTTGCCGAGCCTGAGCAGCCAGCTCGAGAGGGCGGGAAGCAATATCAGCGCACCGAGCATGTTAAGCAGGAACATGAAGGTCAACAAAATTCCCATGTCCGCCTGGAACTGAAGTGGCGAGAAAATCCAGGTGGCCGTGCCGATGGCCAGCGTGATGCCGGTGATCAGAACACCAGTGCCGGTGACCTTGAGTGTTTCGTGATAAGCCTGGTAAATGGTCATGCCTTCTTCAAGATGCACCTTGAAGCGACTGTAGATGTAAATCCCGTAGTCGACGCCCACGCCCACGCCCAAAGCAACAACCGGCAGAGTCGAGACCTTGAGGCCGATCTCCAGTTCTGTCATCAGTGCGTAGGCCAGCAATGAAACCAGGCCCAGAGGCAAGGTAATGGCAAGGGTTGCTTTTATGGAACGGAAGGTCAGCAGGCAGAGCATAATGATTGCGGTAAAGACGTAAATGAGAATCGGAAACTGTGCGGCAGAGACCTCCTCGTTGGTTGCCGCCATGACACCGACATTACCGGTTGCCAGGCGGAATTTGACCTGCTCCGTACCATTTTCAGCCTGATAATCCTTGATCGTTTTGACGACGTGGGAGATGGTTTCCGCTTTGTGGTCGGCCGTGAAAATCATCACCGGCATAGTCGAGCAGTCAGAATTAAGGAGACCGCTGCTGGTCGGAATATATTGCACTGCTTCGACGAGGACCTGGCGATTACGTGGCAGGACCCGCCATTTGAGAGCCCCTTCACTCCACCCGGCATTAATCCCTTTGGCGATTCCGGGCAGGGCTATTGTCGATTGAACGCCCGACGTATTTGATAACTGCCAGGCAAAGCGGTCGATATTCTCCATGACGTCGTATTCGATGCAACCGTCGGCGACGGTTTCAACAATGACATTCAACATGTCGACACCGATGGAGAAATGCTCGGTGATTGCTTTACTGTCGAGATTGTAGCGCGAGGTCGGCCGCAATTCAGGAACCCCCTGATGCAGATCGCCGATCTTTATTTCACTGCCGCGCATGGCACCAAAAACCATCAGAAGTGTGGCAAGCACTATGAGCGCTGCCGCCGGCCATGGCTTGGCGGTTCGCGAAACGTGCATCCAGAAACGGTCCATGCTCTCGATGCTGTCGCGCAGGCGCTGTTTGTAATCAGTTGGAAAACCGATGTAGGAAAGCAGGATCGGCAAAAGCATCAGGTTGGTAAAGATGATGGTTGCAACACCAAGGCTCGCGGTGATCGCCATCTGCTGGATAACCTCGATGTCGATCAGCATGATGGTGATGAAGCCGATGGTGTCCGAGATCAGGGCCACGCCGCCGGGAACCAGCAGTTGACGGAAGCTGCTGCGCGCGGCAGTCAGACCATCTGCACCGGCGAATACGGCAGCCCGGTTGGCGGTTATCATCTGCACGCTGTGACTGACCGCTATGGCGAAGATCAAAAATGGTACCAGAATGCCCATCGGATCTATCCCGAAACCGAGATAGGTGAGCAGGCCGAGTTGCCAGACCACGGCGATCAGAGAACAGATCATGGCCATTGCGGTCACCCGGTGTGAACGGGTGAAGAGGTAAACCAGGAAACTGCTGATGAAGAAAGCAAAGAGGAAGAAAAGTACAACCCTTTTGGCCCCATCAGCGATATCTGAAATCACCTTGGCGTAGCCAATGATATTGACCTCAATCTGTTCATTTTCAATTTTCTCGCGCAAGCTCTCAAGTTGATGACCGACATCGATCAGGTTGATTTTTTCACCGGTTTGAGGGTCGAGTTCTATCAGCTGGGCACTGATGATCGCCGCTGAAAAATCGTTGGCCACCAGGCGGCCGACGATCCCTGACTTGAGAATATTCTTGCGGACCTGCTCCAGGCCCTCCTCGGTGGGCTGAAAATCAGAGGGCACGACGTTGCCGCCGGCAATGCCGTCTTCGACGACTTCGGTGAAGCGAACGTTCGGCGTAAAGAGTGAACTGACCCGGCTTCGATCGACCCCGGAGAGGAAGAAAACCTCGTCGGTGGCCTGGCGCAGGGCATTAAAAAAATCAGCGGTAAACATTTTGCCGTCGCGGGCGCGCAGGGCGACGAGGACCCGGTTGGCGCCACCGAACTCGCTGCGATATTCCATGAATGTCTGCATGTATTCATGCTGCAGCGGCAGGTGTTTGGAGAAACTCGCATCGATATGCAGGTTGGTCAGGCCGTAGCCCATGATCACCGTGACGATCAGAAAAAGAGCAACAATCAGGGGCCGTGCCCCGAAGAGGATCTTTTCGATTCGATCAAGGAGTGCAGAGATCATGGTCCCGTCTCCTTTACTGCTGCCGGGAGTTCCAGACGTTTCACGCCCTGGTCTCCTACCAGGATCAAGGCACCATCTTCAGCCTGCAGAATCTTGGCTGTTCCTGCCCGGTTTTCCTGGGAGTGGAGGACAAAGCTTTCCCCCCCGTCGCTACTCACCAGAAGAGCCCCGGCCAGTCCTGCCAGGACGATCCTGCCGTCACGCAGGCGAATGCCATCATTGAGGGTGGCCTGGGTTCCTGATTCAGTCTCTATCCATTCTACGCCAGCGTCCTGTGAACGAAACAGGTGTCCACGCAGGCCGAAGAAGAGAACATTGGGCTGGTCAAGAGGAAGACTACCGTAAAACGATCCTTCATAGGGTGATGGCAGGCTCAGCCAGGAACGGCAGCCATCGTCAGAGCGATACAGGTTGCCGGCTTCTGCCGCGATAAAGACTCTGCCATTTTGGGTGGGTGAAATCTGGTTGAGGTGAAAGTCGACCCACACTTCTTCGTCCTCCCAAGGATCTTCCTCTGCTGTTTCATCGACGACCAGGGTGGCCGGATTGAAATCGAGCGGTTCCCAGTTCGTGCCGCCGTCGTAGGTGACCAGGAAAAGGCCGTAAGCGCCGATGGCGTAACCGTGGCTCCTGTCCCGGAACCAGAGGTCGAGAATTGGTCGCTCGTCATCGGAGTCGGAGTAAATCTCCTGCCAGTGACGGCCACCGTCACTGGTGCGCAGAATGATGCTGTCATGGCCGGCGGCCCAACCGTTAGCCGGATCGATGAAAAATACGCTGGTGAGAGTTGCACGCGTCGGGACCTGTTGCTGTTGCCAGGAGAGGCCATTGTCCTCCGAGAGCAAGATATGACCACGTTCACCGACAACGACGATCCTGTCGCCAAGGACCTGTCCATCAAGCAACAATGATTTTTCGGCCAGCGGCATGAGCTGGCTGTCAGCGGCTTGAGCCTGCCGAGAAACCGGGGCAACAGACAGGATAGAAAAAATCGCTCCTGCAAGGAGGGAAGACCGGAAAAAAATATGTAGAAGTGTTGAAAAGTGTACTTGCACGCAGACTCCACACAATCCGGGTTCTTGGTTTGCTACGGATTCAGGATAATGACAAAATGGCCGGGCCAAGGCCCGGCCATTTTGTTCCAAGTTTACGTTTTTTTCGTCTAACGCTTACCGGAACGACGTAACGCCGATGCCGTGAACTCCTTGCCAGTAAAGCCTACATCAAAATTATACATGGAATGCTCATTGTTGAGATTAATAGCAATATAACGGCCCGATTGCAGGTCGTAGTGAGTCTCAACGGTTGACCAGAAGGTCGGCACTTCGTAGTAGTTGATGCAGTGGCCCTCAGAAACGCGCCAGAGTTGATCTCGACTGTCGTACTGGTCCATGGCCAGAATCTGCCAGCTGTCCTCATCGACGTAGAAGGTGCGTTTCTTATAGATATGGCGCATGCCTTCTTTGAGGGTTGCTTCAACCACCCATACCCGGTGCAGTTCGTAGCGCAGGTACTCAGGGTTCAGATGCAGCGGGGTAAGGATGTCCTTGTACTTGAGCTTGTCGCTGTGCAGCAGGTAGCTGTTGTAAGGGACGTAGATCTCTTTCTTGCCAACCAGTTCCCAGTTATAGCGCTCGGGGCTGCCGTTGTACATATCGACAGTGTCGCTGGTGGTCAGGCCGTCACCACCTTCCTTTGGGTTGTCGAAAGCGACGTTCGGTGCGCGTCGTACGCGGCGCTGGCCGGGGTTGTAAAGCCATGCACGGCGGTTTTCCTTGTTCTGGTCGAGGGTTTCGTGGACCAGCAGGATGCGGCCGGCAACGCGGGCCGGGGCGAAGATCTCCTGCTTGAATGTGGCGATGGTGTTGTTGAACTTTTCTTCGGTCATGCCTTCCTGGCTGTAGAGAAAATCACCTTTCTCATTGAACTCGACCATGGTGAAGTTGCCACCACGGGTCATCGGCGCGAGGCCGAAATTACGGTCGAACGCGTTGCCGCGCCAGCGCAGGATGTGGTTCCAGATCACTTCAACACCCTTCTGCGGAACCGGGAAGGGGATGCCGTTGATGGCGCCATTTACACCGTTGTCACCATCTGCCAGCGTTGCTGTTACCGCAACGGCTTTCGTTGCATCATAGATGCGCTGTGGCATCGCAGCGCTGCGGTGGGTCGGATAAACGTTCATCTTGTACGACGGGTAAGCCTTGAGCATGGCCTGCTGGCCAACGGTCAGTTTGTCGTCGTATTGGCCCATGTTGTCTGCAGTAATGGTAAAGAGCGCCTTGTCGGCGGCATAAGGGTCAGGATGATGCATGCCCTTCTCGTAGCCTGCCGGTGGCGTGGTGATGCCGCCATCCCACGCAGGGATAGTGCCGTCGGCGTTGCCGGCCTGTTCACCACCCATGGGGGTGAGGTCTTTGCCGAGGCGCGCTGCTTCGTCAGCCGAGACAGCCGCGAATCCCTGGCCAGCCAGGAGCAGGGCAGCGATGAGAAGTATCGATAATGTGAAAATTTGTTTTTTCATAATTCTCCCTCCTTCGGTTTAGAAGGAATACTTGATATTAAGAGCGACAAAATCCCGATCATTGACCAAATTGTAACGACCGGCACCGAAGAAGTCTGTATAACTCAAATCCGCCGACCAGGTACTCTGGTAGCTGGCGCCGAGACCGAAGGTAATCGCCCTGCGATCTTCGAGGAAATTTCCTCCTGGCCCAGGCGTGTTGCCATCGACATCGTGAGCCCAGGCAATCCGTGGCGAGAGGGTCACAGCTCCAATGGCATTATTGTAGTCGAGTTTTGTTACCAATCGGTAACCCCAAGAATTAGCGTCGGCGAAGGCATCGGAGGGCTCGGTCGGCTTGCCGGGGTGTGCGACCTCACCTAGGGTCGGTGCCGGGACTGGAACTCCTATGTCGACGGGAGTATTGTTCCCGCTGACGTAGGTTGCGGGGCTCTCAAAACGAAGTTTACTCTTGCTGGGCATGTTGTGTACATGGGTTACACCAACCTCGCCAAGCATAACGAACTGGTCGGCACCAAACGTCGGGCCAAAGGTTTTGGTCGCAGTCATCTGGACCTGACTGACATCCATCTCCTTATATCCGTGAATCACGGACTCGTAGTCATAACTCCCCAGTTGGCTTTTGGCGAAAATTTCCGGTCCAAGAGGAAAGTTTCCTGCCGCAACGATGGGGTCCGCCGGCGAAATAGCCGCGAACAGAAGCTCGATATCATCGACCTGCAATGGTACGTCATTGCGGTAGGAATATTCACCTTGAAGGGCAATTCCCGTACTATTGAACGCAGTATTGAAGCTGACACCATAGAGCTTTATATCTTCTGGGTATTCCGTGAAATACTGCGCGGTTGATGCATAATCTCCGGATATAAAGCCGAGAGCTGTTCCGGTCTTGGCGCTAATAATCGGTAAGCGGCTGTGATAGTTCATGAAATAAAAGCCAAATTCGGTCTCATTCAATTGAGGCACAAACAATCGCATTGCCAGACCGTATTGGCCATCATCACTAGCATGATCAGTCGGGCCTCTCGGGACAGCCGGGCCAATTGAAGGTGGCCCTCCGAGGCCGTCTCCTGGTTCAACAGAATCTGGAACGTCGCCCCACCCGAACATGACTTTGTAACCGCCAGACCCGGCGAAGTCGTTAGTGCTCCAGTAGGAGCCAGGTGGATCGATCTCAACACTGTCCCATTTGTACTGGTAGAAGGCTTCAAGAGTCAGGTTCTCAGTAGGGCTGAGCGAGGCCGAAACTATACCAACCGGGACAAGGCCTTCCTTAAGCTCTGCGCCAGGAACACGCAGTTTGCTGACATCGAAGGGGTTGATGACATTGATGCCGTTCTGGATGAAGGTACTTTCTCCCCAACTAAGAACCTGGTCGCCAACACGGATCTGCCCGGGCATGTCCCCCGCCTCGAAGTTCCACCAGAGGTAGGCATCGAGCAGGTCAGCGTCCTTGCCGACCAGATCTTTGGCATCGTCACTAAGTTCGGTTCGCTCGCGACTGCGATCATTGTTCTCATAGTCGTAAAAGGCAGATCCGCGCAAAAACATGCCAAAATTCTTGTATCGAAGTTCCAGATCGCTGGTAACTTTGCCCACCTGACTTATCAGGTCCCCGTCGTCATAATTCAGGTTGCCGTCGTCGCCATTTACTGAATAGGCTCTGCCGCCATTGTCCCTGCCAATAATAGCCTTATCGCGATCTGACACCCGCCAGCTCATGCCGTAGGAGAGGGTGCTATCGAGACTCCCCTCCACCTCGCCGAAGTCGAACTGGAACGCCGCTACCGGTGTTCCCCAAAGCATCGCCAGAAGGATGGGCAGAACAACAACCCGCCGACCGTGACTCTTCAATCTTTGCAGATCCATCGTGTCACCTCCCAAATGTGTGCTGAAACAACTGACCATAGAAACCGAATAGAGGCCCTCGAAAGCCAAGGGCAAAGTTCTTTATACAACAAAAAGCATCAAAAACAAAACGCTATTCTACTTTGGGGCCTGTCGGCAAATAGCAGCGTAAATAAATGAGATTATTGGAGTTGACCTGCCTTGAAAGAGTATTCCGACAAAAGGACTCCCTCTGATGAGTAAGTGCGGTAGGTTCCGTCCACCTCGCCGCCACTGTAAGCGAATTCATGTTCCACTTGTCCGGTAGCAAAGAAGGTTCGGGCCGGGCCTTCAAGAACACCTCGGCGATAGGTGACGCTCTGTTTTGCTTGAGCCTCGGTTTGGAAGTCTACCTGGCCATCGGTATAAAAGATGACATATTCGCCGTCGGGTTGCCTGTCAAGCGTCTGGTAACGGGTTGTGATCTGCCCGGTAGCATCGAAACGAGTGATGTCCTGACGATTGTCCTCTAGGTTCCGAACCTGCCATTCCAGGGTGCCATCGAGGCGGTAGCCCTCGGTCTTTATCGGTTTGCCGTCGGCATAGGCTTCCCGGGAGACGAGCTGACCTGCTTCGTTGTACCATTTGGCCGCAATGATTTCGCCATCCTGGAACTGGTACTCCCATTTGAGTTGTCCGTCCGGGTAATATCCCGTGCCCTCTGCCTGGACCGTTTCTGGCAGAAAATTGAGAATATATACGAAAAACAAAAAAGCGAAACAAATCTGTCGTCTGATCATTTGGGATTTCTCCTGAAGCCCGGGTTGAAACGAAGAGATATTCTCCTTCTCACGAGGGGTAGATAGATATGTTTTTATGAAACTCAAGGAAGTTCCTCAGAGCGTAAGGTGCTCTGCTTTAAGGTGGAATTCCAGGCTCGCCTTTGGAGAGCTGTCTAAGGATAAGCAGCTCAGTCCGGCGTTTTCGATGAGCAACTCTCCACCCTGCATCAGTTGTCTGGCAAGTTTTTCCAGGTGTGGCAGGTGGCCTACCAAAAGAACCCGGTTGTCTGAAGGCTCTCTCTGCAGCAGGTCGAGCAGTTCCTGTGGCTCCTTGCCGGGCAGGGCCGCCTCCGTGGTCAGAATGTCACTGTGTGGATAACGAATCGCTTCGGCGACTAGGGCCGCGGTTTGGTGTGCGCGACGTTCGGGGCTGGCAATCACCAGGTCGAAGCTCAAGCCAAGTCGCTTGATTCCTTTAGCGGTAGCTTTTGCCTGGCTGATCCCCTCTGGATTTAGAGGTCTCTCAGGATCCTCGTCCGAGGGGTAGGCAAGGGCATGCTGCATAAGATATAATTTCATCAATAAGGGCCTTTCGTCATTTAGTGCTTCAACCGGTTTTCAGGGTCACAGCTTAACCTTTTTGGCAAGCCGGTTCAATTATACATGATACGATTGGTCCGTCTCGGTACGAGGTGAATAAAAGAGCCGATGCTTGTCAAACTTGTCAGACAAATCCCCTGGGTGTTACTTGGCCCTGTTGCCATTTTACTTGGCCTGGCGCCCTTCAAACCAGAGCCTCATCTTTTCGAAAAATTGCGCATGCTGTTTGGTGGCCAGTTAATCAGGCCCGTGGACGTTTTTGACCTGTTCATGCATGGGACACCCTTGTTGCTCGTCATAATCAAGTTGTTGCTGGGACGAGACAGGACATCGTCGACAACGCCCTCCTGAAACAGGAGAGAGATGTCTGCTGATATCCAGGAGCTTAAATGTTGGAATTTTTCAGGCAGTTGACGGTAGAGACGTGGCATATCTTTACCGATGCAGCGCCTTACGTGATTTTTGGTTTTCTGGCGGCCGGTTTGATCAAGGCAGTCATTCCTGAAGATGCCGTAGCCAGGCATTTGGGAGGGCGCTCGATCACAGCGGTTCTCAAGGCCTCCCTCCTGGGCATCCCTCTGCCGCTTTGTTCCTGCGGAGTCATTCCGGCAGCGATCAGTTTACGCAAACAAGGTGCGGGACGCGGCCCCTCAGCAGCATTTTTGGTGTCCACTCCTGAATCCGGGGTTGATTCGATTGCAATCACCTGGGCCCTGCTCGATCCGGTGATGACGATTGTTCGGCCTCTGGCTGCTTTCATTACCGGGACCCTGACCGGGATCCTGATTAATCTCCTGCCGGAAGAAGTTACGGAACTGGAAACTGGGCAAAGTAACTGCGAATGTCAGAGTGCCGGTTGTGACTCTGCCGCGACGCCTCAGGCGTCTCTCAGTAAAAGAATGATCGATGGTCTCCGTTACTCTTTTGGCGAACTTCTTAAGGATATAGGCGGCTGGCTGCTGCTGGGCGTATTGATTGCCGGGCTGGTTGCCTCCCTGGTTCCAGACGGTTTTTTTGAAATACTTTTTGAACATCAGTCGGCATCCCTACTCCTTATGTTGCTGGTTGGCATCCCTCTCTATATGTGTGCCAGCGCATCGACGCCAATTGCTGCGGCCCTGGTCCTGAAAGGGCTGTCACCCGGTGCCGCTTTAGTCTTTCTTCTGGCCGGGCCGGCAACTAATGCTGCAACTCTGACGGTTGTTGCCCGTTTCTGGGGGAGACGGGCAACGGTCGTTTACCTGGCGGTGATCGCCGGTTGTTCTCTGAGCATCGGCTGGCTGGTCAATGAATTCTATGCCTGGGCCGGGCTGGATATCACCAAGTGGGTAACCTCGGCGGAGGGTCATGTCACCAGTGGATGGCATACCATGGCGGCCTTGGTTTTGCTGGTCCTGATCCTGCGAGCATTCTGGGCCTCGCGACTGACGGCCTCTTGTTGTGGAGAGTAGCGAGCTTCAGAGGCCGTTACATTTGAGATGAATTTGAGCTTTTCTGTGTATACTCCCCAAAAGCCTGTTTTGTGACTATTGGCTAATTGGGGGACGCTGATGGCTTGTGCTCATCTTGACAGTTGCAGTTTTTTCGCAAATTTCAAGGCAGAAAGAGTCTTGTCTGGAAGGCGATGCTCAAGCAGTATTGTGAAGGCGGCGATGACTGTGCCCGCCGCATCATGCTGGATGGTGGGCAAGTGCCTCTTTACAGACGACCTGATGCCGGTGGGAGTCCATGCGTCCAAAGCCTTTCTGTCGTTGCCCTGAAACCCCCTAAAACTTCACGATATAACTCAATGGCCACCCGGGTTTCTCCGGGTGACCATTAGTTTGTTAGCCGATGGGTGGCCGGAGGAGGTGTGTTTTTTCGTAAAATTTAAACAAAAAAAGCCCCACAGCTCAGGAGGTTAGGAACTGTGGGGCCAGCTTTTCTATTTTCTTTTAAGAGGTTCTGAAGAAGGTTATCTCTGACCCGCCTACCACAGCAGGTCTTCGATGGTTGTCAATATACCGAACCCTTCAAAGGAAATATACGTGTGCTTCCGTAAACTTTGCGTCGTGATCTCACAAATAACAACTGTGCTAAAGCACATCCGGGTCTCACGAGGGATCAATTTATCCTGCCACGTGCTTCTGCCAGTCCGCCAGAAATTTCTCCAGACCGATGTCGGTCAGAGGGTGTTTGGTCAGTTGCAGCATGACACTGTAGGGGATGGTGCAAATGTCCGCGCCCATCAGACCTGCCTGAAGCACATGTTGGGGGCTGCGAATCGAGGCGACAATAATCTCTGTGCTGTAACCGTAATTGTCGAAGATGGTCCGGATCTGATCAACACTTTCCATGCCGTCGTGGCAGACATCGTCGAGACGTCCGACAAAAGGCGAAACGTAAGTTGCTCCGGCTTTGGCCGCGAGCAGGGCTTGCAGGGGCGAGAAGATCAACGTCAGGTTGGTTTTAAAGCCTTTTTGGCTCAGCACCTTGGTAGCCTTGAGCCCCTCTTCGGTGATCGGCAGCTTGATGACGATCTTCTCCGGGTCAAGTTTTGCAAGCTCTTCGGCCTCACTGATCATCCCGGCAGCGTCGGTTGCGACGACTTCTGCTGAAATAGGACCGTCAACCAGGGCAATAATCTCTTTGAGCACCTCATGAAAATCCCGTCCACTCTTAGCAACCAGTGACGGGTTAGTCGTGACTCCGTCCACCAGGCCCAGTTCCTTGGCGGCGGCAATTTCCTTCACATCTGCTGTATCGATGAAAAATTTCATACATCTGCTCCTTGGATTGTTTGAATGATTATGCAACAGTCAGTTGCGTTCTTGGTACTTGTCCCTGCAGTCGGTGGAGCAGAAGTAGTGAGCAGATCCTTTGACCTGCGCCTTGATCGCATCGTTACGTGGGACATAGGTTCCGCACTCCGGGTCCAGTATCATTTCTTCGCCACGGGAGGTCTTCTCCGGAGGGGGAGTTGGCGGCTTCAACAGGGCCTGTTTGATTATCTGGAAGACAGTGTAAACCAAAAAACCGGCAATGCACCAGAGGAGAAGTCGAACCAGCATAGTAATTACCAGGTTGTGCGAAAAGGCACAAGTTCCTCGACGCCGATGCTCGCTGCAGCCAGTTCGGTGACGGTTTGATCAAGCAGTGGATGCCTGAGGTCCGGGGCGATTTCCATCAAGGGTGCGAGTACAAACGCCCTCTCTTGAAGCCTGGGATGCGGTATCGTCAAGAGCTCTTCAGAGAGGTCCTGGTCTGCGTAAAAGAGAATATCAATATCAAGCGTCCGCGGCGCCCATCTGACGGGTCGGGAACGGCCAAAGTCATCCTCAACCGCCAAGCAGGCTTCCAGTAGTTGGAGTGGTGCAAGAGTTGTTTGAATCTGCAGTACAGTGTTTAAAAAAAGAGGGTTGTCCGGCGGTCCGCCAATGGCTTCGGTCTCATACACTCCGGCGGCCCGGAGCAGTTCAATCTCAGGGCGATCGACGAGCGCGTCACGACCACCGCGCAAGAAAGCCAGACGATTGCCAAGATTGCTGCCAAGCCCTAGGTAGGCTGTATTCATAGCGTGTAAAGACTCCTTTGACAGGATTTAACCATAGTGACAGAGAGGCGTCAACCAGACTGAACGGCTTCGTCGATATTATGTGCAGAGTTGATGCGGAGAAGCTCTCACATTTTTTCCTTCAGCGGGATTTCTGTCTCCTTACGGATCGGATGGCTTGAGGAGCAGCGGTTGTTTACGCTGTTATGTGGTGCATATAACTTTGTGTTATCATTAACAGCATAGCAAGAGGTCCTTCTTTTTTCATGTTGCCCCGGGAGTTCTTAGTATTATGCCAAGTGATCCACGCACCCCGATACTGAATGTGATCGAGACTCTTGCCGATCAACATCTAAAAGGCAAGGTCAAAGCTATCAAACTGGCGATGATGTCGCTGCTTTCTGGTGGACACCTGTTGCTTGAAGATATCCCCGGTCTCGGGAAAACCACTCTGGCACTGGCTCTGGCGCACGCTCTGGGGTTGTCCTTTGGCCGCATACAGTGTACCAGCGACCTGCTCCCCTCTGATATTACCGGGCTCTCGATTTATGATCGCAACCAGAACCAGTTCAGCTTCATGGAGGGGCCGGTGTTCAACAACCTGCTCCTTGCTGACGAGATCAACCGCGCCATGCCGAAAACCCAGAGCGCACTGCTCGAGGCGATGGAGGAGCATCGGGTCACTATTGAAGGAAAGACCTATCGCTTGCCTGACCCGTTTATGGTGATCGCCACGCAGAATCCGGTTGAGCAGGTTGGTACCTATCCGTTGCCGGAATCCCAGCTTGATCGATTTCTGATTACCACGGGGATCGGCTATCCGCCGGAATCGATGGAGAAGAAGATCATCCAGACAGGCAGTATCCGTGAGGGTATTCGGGAGATCGAACCACTATTGACGGTTGAGGAGTTGTTGCGGGCGCGTCAGGCGATTCGAGAGGGTGTTCTGCTTTCCGAGAAGATCATCGAGTATATCTATCGTCTGGTGGCGGCTACCCGCGAACATCATATGTTGTCTGCCGGCATCTCTACCCGTGGTGCCATCAGCCTGGCGGATACGGCACGCAGCCATGCGTTCCTGGATGGTCGTGACCACGTCCTCCCCGAGGATGTCAAAGCCCTTTTTGTTCCTGTCTGCGCACATCGTCTGATCATGTACCCGGAGAACGAAACTCTTGATCGCAAGGAGTTACTGCAATCGCTGCTCGACGAAATACCGGTTCCTTTGGCCTGAAGCTGACCCGGGCAGGGGCCGTCTATATTTTTATTACCCTGCTGCTCGGTTTTGCCGCCGTTAATACCGGCAACAACCTGATTTATCTGCTGGTTTCCGCTCTGCTCGGTTTCATGGCAATCTCCGGAATCCTTGGCAAGTGGAATTTGTCGCGGATCAGGCTCAGCTGTACCCCCCCCGAAGAAGTCTATGACGGGCTGCCTACTCTGTTCAGTGTCAACCTGAAAAATGACAGGCGCTGGATGCCGGTCTTCCTGATGGAGGTTGTCATGGAAGGCCAAGTCGTGCTTTTCCCGGTGGTCGACCCGGGGAAGTCAAGAAGCAAAAGTCTCGAAGTGGCTCTCAACGGTCGTGGTTCGCAGCGACTCGCCGGTGTGACCCTCCGTTCTCGTTTCCCCATCAATTTCTTTATCCGCAGCATGACCCTGCCAATCGAACGAGACGTGACGGTTTTTCCCAGACCCCTCCCCTGTCGTGATGTCCATCAACCGGATCCTGGGGGGAGGCGTGGAGCCAGAGCGCACTGGATGAAAGGGCAAGAGGGCGACATCAGCCACATCAGCGACTACCGCGGAGGTGAACCTCTCAAGATGATCCACTGGAAATTGTCGGCTCGGCACGATCGACTCAAGGTCAAGGAACTCTCTGCCTCGACTCATACTCCGGTCACGATTGATCTGGACGCGATTCCGGCTACGGATATTGAGCAAAGGCTCTGTTTCGGTGCCCACCTGATTACTCGTCTGTTGCGCTCCGGAAGACCGGTAGGTCTAAAACTTGGCTCGATGGAGATTTCACCCGACAACTCTCGGCAGCATAAACTGATGCTGCTTAAGGTTCTGGCCCTCTATGGTACCGATTAAAAAACTGCTTAATATCCTGGGCAGTATCGCAGCTGTCATCGCTCTGGCACCTGTGTTGCCCTTCCTTGACCTTTCCGTTACCGGGATTGCCATCATTGGGGTCTTAGGAGGTTTTTGGTGTGACCGCACAGAGCGCTATTTCCTGAATGGTTTGACGGCGACGGTAGCCGCCGTTGCCGGGCTCGCTTTTTATGCGATCCAGATCACCAGGGCTGATGTGGCTACGCCGATTGCTCATGCCATGATCATCCTTTTGGTTATCCGCTTGCTGACTCCTAAAGAGGCCCGGGATTACCTGCAAATCTTTGTCCTCGCCCTGTTCCTTCTCGCGGCCTCGTCACTGATCAGTCTTGACCTGGGGCTTGGCTTCGGTTTTCTGACCTATCTGGTGCTGATGGTTTTTAGTATTATCCTTGGCCTGGTGTTGCTGACCGTTTTCGTGACTGACAAGCGGATGGCCTTGCCCCGCCAGGATCTGTACAAACTGGTCAAGGTCAGCCTGATCATGCCTGTCGTCTCGCTGCTTCTGATGGTGGTGTTCTTTTTCGTTCTGCCACGGACCAGTCATCCACTCTGGAATTTTCTCAACCCGGGAGGTAAAGCAACCGCCGGTCTGGCTGAAAGCGTACAGCCGGGAGCCTATGCCCGCATATCTTCGCTCAAAGGCCTCGTCTTTCGTGCCGAAGTCGAAGAGCTTTCTCCTGACAAACTTTACTGGCGGGCTCTGGTTCTCAATCAGCCTGAGGGACGAAAATGGGTCCGGGCCGAGCCGCCCCGAGAGAACTCCAGGATTACCCGGAGCAGTCGGATGGTCAAGCTGACGATCTACCCGGAAACGAGGTCCGATCGTTACCTGATCACCCTGGATCGCCCGGCCACTGTTTCAGGCCTTCGCCACTGGCGCAAGGAGGATGACGTCTTCATTGCAAAGTCAGCACTTGATCAGCCTTACCGTCTTGATCAGCTCAGTCACCCGGAAGCCGACCTGCAGGTTTCCGGACCAATCAATCGCAGCTTTTATCTGCGTCCGCCTGAGCAGGTCTCTGCCCGCATGCAAGACGTTGCCTCGGGGATCTCTCGTGGTGCTACAAGTGAACGACTGGCAAACTTGGCTGAGTTTTTCCGTAACCAACAGATCTTATATGCTCAGGACAAGCTGCCGGACGGGCCTGACCCGATCGATGACTTCCTTTTCGATGCCAAACGTGGCTACTGCGAGTTCTTTGCCTCCGCCTATGTCACCCTGGCGCGTCTGGCAGAGATCCCCGCACGTCTGGTGGGTGGGTATTATGGCGGTGAATACAACCAGTTCGGAGGGTATTATCTGGTAACAGAAGATACTGCTCATGTCTGGGTGGAAGTCTTGACAGACGATAATCGTTGGGTCCGCATCGATCCGAGCCAGTGGGCGATCAATGCTTCAAGTGCATTGAATAATCGCCGTGTGGCCAGCATGGACGCTTTGCAGAGGCTGGTGGATAGTTTAAATTATCGCTGGGTACAGACGGTTCTGCTTTTTGATTTTTCCAGCCAGGTAAATTTCCTCCGTGACGCTCGTGATCAGCTACGCACGATTCGGCCGCCGAAAATAGATGTCCGTCAGGGTTTATGGTTGGGTGGATTGATCATCGCTTTCATAGCGGTGGTTCTGCTGCTAAGAACGAAAAGGCTCTCTCCTGATGCTCGTTTGCTTGAAGAGTTCAGAACCCGGGTGAGAAAGCGCTATGGCAGGAACGTGGTCTCACCCGCCATCGGTCTGGCCGAACTCGGTGAACGTCTTGACGATGATCAGTGCAGGGAATTTGCGCGAATCTATCAAGGGGCCATCTTCAGAGACCGTTTGTTACATGCTTCCGAGCGGGTTCGCCTGAAGGAGCTTTTGAAAAAAATATAGCGATGGCCTAGGCCGTTTTCTCCTGGCGCCGGCGTCGTGGCCGACGGCGGGTGCGCCTGGTTGGTTGCTTTGCTGGTATTGGTGTCGAGTCGTTGCGGACGTGAAGAACTTTCTCCCAGGTTGTGACCAATGCCTTGTCGCCGTCGCAGGCTTCAGTCCACAAACGAAACATTTCCAGTGCTCTCGGGGTTGCAGAGTTTTGCAGGAAGCGTTTCTGCCCGCGATGACCGAGGCCGCGAGCGAACCTGTAGCAGCCAACAAGAATCTCCCGGGCTTGATGGCGAAGGCCATGAGATAGCCGAAAATAAGTGCAATACGGAGTCAGCAGGTGTCCCGCTGACTGCACGACCTCGCTGATTGGCAGGGACGCCTGGACCGGGCATTTCTGCCAGAAGCGGTCAATAAAGAGGGCCGTCAGAAGCATTGCCTCATCTACCGTTCCGGCTTTTTTGAAGTAAAGGTTGAGACTTTCCAGAAGTTTGAAGGTTGTTGCTCCTGCCTGGTAGCCGCCCATCATCGGCTGCATTAAATCCAGGGCCTGTGCCTGTTGCAGAACTCTGGCACCAACACCATGCCGGAACAGCTCCAGTAGCTCTTCTCGTACACGGGCCGGGGCGGCAGAGGCAATCAGAGGTGCTTTTTCGGTTATCCCGGCAAGGGTTTCTGCGTCGAGGGAAAAATCGAGACGGGTGCTGAACTCAAGTGCACGCAACATGCGCACCGGGTCTTCGGCAAAGCGGACCTTGGGGTCGCCGATCACGCGCAGATGTCGCCGTTCCAGGTCTTCCAACCCTCCGACATGGTCCACGATTGAAAAATCGGCAATGTTGTAGAAAAGGGCATTGATTGTGAAGTCTCTTCGGAAGGCATCCTCGCGAGGTGTGCCGAACTGGTTCTGCACAAAGAAGCTATGTTCATCGGGGTCTTCCGGGAGTTCGTCCGGGTGGGGGTGGCGACGAAAGGTGGCGACCTCGATGACCTGGTCACGGCCGAATCTTATATGGGCCAGGCGGAACCGGCGACCGACCAGGAAGCAGTTGCGAAACAGTTTTTTGACCTGTTGTGGTGTAGCGTCAGTGCCGATGTCAAAGTCCTTGGGCGTCCTTCCCAGCTGGAGGTCCCGGACACTACCGCCGACCAGGTAGGCTTGAAAGCCGTGACGGTGCAACCGGTAGAGAACCTTGAGAGTGTTTTCATCGATGTGCTTGCGTGAGATTCTGTGAGCCGAGCGGGAAAGTATGGTCGGGTTGCCAGAAGCAGTCTCAGCGTTTGGAGGCGATGCAAACATAATGTTTCGATAGTCCTTAATCGTCCGGGGAACGATCCGGCGATCAATAAAGTTTTCACTGTATAGCAGATTTCGTGTCTTGTGGAAAGCCGCTTGCCGGGAATTCGCGTTGTCATTGTCAGATGATCCGGTTATAAATGAGCTTCTGATACCCAGGATTTTTATTGTTTCTTCGCAGAAGTGGTCTCCTCTATGAACCTTCTTGTTGTCCTCGGACCGACGGCCTCAGGAAAAACCCATCTGGCTGTTCAGGCTGCCCGGCACCTCAGCGGCGAAATCCTTTCAGCGGATTCCCGTCAGGTCTATCGTGGTTTGGATATAGGTAGTGGGAAAGATCTGAATGAATACGATACAACGCCCTACCATCTTATCGATGTGGTTGAGCCTGGCTATGAATATAGCCTGTTCGATTTCGTCAAGGCTTTCAATAAGGCCTTCGGTGAGATTCGCAAACGCAACCGTTTGCCGATACTGACCGGTGGGACCGGGCTTTATCTTGACGCGGTGCTGCAAGGCTACAAACTGGTGGCAGTGGAGGAAAACCCGGTCTTGCGTCAGGAACTGGAGTCACTAAGCCTTCCGGTTCTCGAAGAACGTCTGAGACAGCTGCAACCGGAGCAACACAATACGACTGACCTTGGTGATCGCTCCCGGCTGATCAGAGCAATAGAAATCGCCGAAGGACAGCAGCGTACCGGTATCCAGTCAATCGCTCTGCCACAACTGACCCCACTCGTGTTTGGCTTACGTTGGCCGCGCGACCTGTTACGACAACGTATTACCCGGCGATTGCAAGAACGCCTTGATCATGGCCTGATTGAAGAGGTTGCGAGCCTGCATGAGGGCGGTGTCTCCTGGGAGACCCTTGATTATTACGGCCTGGAGTACCGTTTTGTTGCGCAGTATTTGCGAGGCCAGATTAATCGTAATGATCTTTTCCAGAAGTTAAACAGTGCTATTCATAAATTTGCCAAGCGACAGGAAACCTGGTTCCGACGTATGGAGCGACAGGGCGTAGTTATTCATTGGCTCAATGGCGAAGAGGATCCGATTGCTGAGTTACTGGCTGTTTATCGGGGTTGCTCGGAATGAGTGGCCTGCCTGCTGCTGTGCAGCGCTATCTCGACAAGCATGCTGTAAAAGGCCCGTGGGCGCTTGTGGGGGAAGGGCGTGCCGGTTTTGCCGGTGCCGTTGTGATCCCTTCATTGGCTGAGGGAGACAGCCTGTTTGCGACCTTGCAGAGCCTGACAGAAAATTCACCACAATGGACAGAGCGATTTCTCGTGGTCATTGTCCTTAATCATAGTGACCATGTTTCGGATGAGGATCGTTTGCAGAATGAGATGGATCTGGCCCGATTGATCGGCCTGGCTGAACGTTCACCGCTTTGTCTCGCCTGGGTAGACGCCGTCAGCCCCGGATGCGAAGTCCCGGCTAAACAGGCGGGTGTCGGATTCGCGCGCAAACTAGGAATGGACCTCGCACTGTCTCGTCTCCAATGGACGAAAGATCCCCTGTTGGTCTGTCTTGATGCCGACACCTTGGTAGAGGCCAATTATCTTTTGACCATTGTTAATCATTTTCGCCAGTCGAACCAGGGGGCGGCAACGTTGCCCTTTCAGCACCAACCCGGCAGCAGTGCAATCCAGCAGGCGGCGATTGAGCGTTATGAGCTTTTTCTTCGCAGCTATACTTACGGCTTACGCCTGGCAGGATCGCCCTATGCTTTCAATACGGTTGGTAGCGCCATGACATGCAGGGCTCTTGCCTATGTGCGCTGTGGCGGAATGAATTGCCGCAAGGCCGGAGAAGATTTTTACTTTCTTCAGAAGCTGGCTAAAACTGGTGGCGTTGATCAATTGTCAGGGACAACGGTGTTCCCGGAGCCGCGGAGCTCAGCGCGGGTTCCTTTCGGTACCGGGCGGAGCATGGCACGCCTGCTTGATGGTGATACACAGGCAGTCCTTTTTTACCCGGCTGCGACTTTCCAGGTGCTCTCCGCCTGGCTTCGAGCGGTCGAACAGAACCTGGCTGGCGATGTCCGGGAATTGTTGGCGCGTGCCGCAGAGATCTCGACGGTTCTGGTCGATTATCTTGAACAGTCTGGTTGGCATACGATCTGGCCGGGACTGCATTCAACGTACCAGTCAGAAGAGCAACGTTTGCAAGCTTTTCATGTCTGGTTTGATGGCTTCAGGACGATGCGACTGATTCATCTGTTGTGTGATGCCGGTCTCTGTCGCGGTGAGCCGGAAGACATCCTTCCGGAATATTTTTCGTGGCATGGTCGCGCCTGTCCGGGAACACTGACTGAGATGCTCGAAGCATTGCGTCGAGGTGATGATCTTTAGCCTGTGACAAGTTTGTCGAAATCTAAAAAAAGCTGTGCTATCATTAAACAATGATCATGCCGACATGGCCAGTCCTTTAGATTGGGAAATGAGATGCCAATGAGTGTTCAGGACACCCCCGAGTACGATGCGGAACAAAAGAGTCAGCGAAGTGCAGCACGGGCTCCTTTGATTGTTGAGAAAGTCCCTTGCGGCGACAATCAGAAGACTTTTTTTGGCTATGCCAAGAATATCAGCCGCGGTGGGCTGTTTATCGCTACGGTTAAACCGCGCGAACCGGGGGAGTCTTTCGAGATTGAATTGACTCTTCCAATGAAACCCCGGTACACGGTTCGTGCTCGTTGCGAGGTCGTCTGGAAACGCCATTATCAACGTAAAGATGCTAACGAGCCCGGCATGGGTTTGCAGTTCCTCGACCTCAGAGAAGCTGATGGTGAAAAAATTGATGAATGGGTAACGGGTCAGAGTCAGAAGCGGTCTGAATAGTTTGCCCTGATAGTGACGGAAGGCTGCCTGATGCCAGTCATATATTTGTTATTATTGAATCCCTGATCGGCAATTTATTGTGCTGAGATGAAAGGAGAGTGTCATGCCCCAGGAAATGAAGATGATTGAGGCGATCAAACTTGCCATTCAAACTGAAAAGGATGTTATGGATTTTTACCTCAAGGCGGCAGCACTGACCAATAATGAACGCGGCAAAAAGGTTTTTGAACAGCTGGCGGCGGAGGAACGAGAGCACGCCGGACACTTTTTCGAAATTTACACTGGCAGCGACCTTGGCTCTTTTGAGGAGTTCATGGCACAACCTCCGAGCGCCACCCATTCCATGCTCAAACAGCTGGAAAAAGCTCTTGATGAAAACGTTCATGAACGCAGGGCGATGGAACTGGCGATGAAGGAAGAAGAGGACCTGGTCAAGAACCTGCGTATGACGGCCTCACTTATCGTCGATCCTGCTGTCCGTGCCGTTTTTGAACGCATGGCTCAGGAAACGGAAAACCATTTTGCAATTATTGAATCGGAATATGCCCACATGATGGGAATGGTTCATGAGACGGACGTTGATACCTATGTACGTGAATAATAAAGCGAAAAGTATTCTTTTTGTATTGTCCTGGTTATTGTTGCTGCCTGTGTCAGTGTTTGCAGTCCCTGGCGCGGTCCACGATGTCCATCGCCTCCCTGGTAATGATGAATTCCAGAGTACGATAGAGGGACGCTGTACCATCTGTCATACTCGGGAGCGGGTCGATGAGGCTATAGGAGAGCAGGAGTCTCTAGACGAGCTTTTGCAGCGCATGATCGAACGGGGCGCCATTCTCAGCGAGCGAGACCAGAAAGTTCTGGGGACTTTTTGGGGCTCTCCCCTGAAAGAAAATGAAACTCAACCGCCTGATTCGCAATAATCCCTTAATTTATTATGATCAAGTAAAAAGGACCGGCCTTCAGGCCGGTCCTGCAGATTCTTGACAAACCTCACTTTGACTCGTAAGTGGGGTTTGTTTTTGTGTATAGGGAATTGAGCCTCTTTGAATTTCTTTTATAGCCTGAAGGCAACAGATCGTTAATCTGTTGCCTTTTATTTTTTTAAGGCCAAAGTAGAATCGGCGGGTCGCGTCCCGCCAGACGCCTTAAACGTAATTATGGGGACACAATATGAGTGCATTGTGTCCCCATAATTATCGTTTTGCAAAAAAGGCCTTGCTCCTGGCGGAGGGCATCTCCTTTGCCAGCTTTCATAGCCTTTAAAGGTATGGCGGAGCCAAAGAATTCGGCCCTGTGCTTGCGGGCCTTCCAGAGGGTGACATTTTGCAGCAAAGTGCGTAACAGACAAAAAGCAACAGTAACCAGAGCCGTAGAGGTCCACAAGGGCCTCGGGGATAACTGGGGATCTGTAGACAGCTAG
>CAZXBD010000392.1:0-3352 GCA_964638305.1 uncultured Geobacteraceae bacterium
ATCAACAATGACTTCGAAACAGAGCGGTGCGAATCGCTGACATGAACCATATTCCGTGCTTTGTCTGATCCAGGTCATCATAGCCTCTCTACCCGGGCACTATGATGGGCAGCAATCCCTCATGAGTCGCCAGAGATGATCGCTAATCCGTCAGCTAGTGAGTTCGATGTCATCGTCATTGGATCCGGCATGGGGGTATGACGACGGCCACCGCCCTTTCCCGGTTGGATCACAAGGTCCTGCTGCTTGAGCAGGCTCAACAGATTGGCGGGCTGACCCACACGTTTACCCGGAACGGCTTTACCTGGGATGTCGGCCTCCACTATTGCGGCACATTCGGGCATGACCAGCGTGCAGGCAAGATCCTGGATTGGCTCAGCGGTGTAACGATCGAGTTTAAGTCTGTCGTTACGGTCTATGACGCGCTGCACTTTCCGGATGATTTCGAGGTATCCGTAGGACGCCCGGCCGCCGCCTACAAGATGGAGCTGAAAGATCATTTTCCCGACAACGCTGCTGAGGTTGATGCCTACTTCGAGGCTCTGCTGTCGGCGGAGGAAGCAGGGCATATGGTGGCCGCAGAGCGCGCAATGCCCGAGCCTTTTGTTTCCGCCCACCGCTGGTGGAACAAAAAGAAGATTGAGCGCTGGTGCGGTCACACGACTGGCGAGGTCATTGGGGAACTGATTACTGACCCAAGGCTCGCTGCTGTTTTGTCAGCGCAGTGGGGCACCTATGGCGGCAAACCAAGAGAAGCAAGTTTTGCGGTACACGGCATCGTGATGGGGCACTATCTCGAAGGTGCAGCCTACCCTGTCGGCGGTGCCGCTGCGATCGCCAATGGATTGGTTCCGGTTCGCAAATAATCGGGTTAGCAGTCGCTTTGGAGGGAAACAGGAGATTGCCAGTGAAACTTCCGCTAGGACATTGCGGCCCCCAGCAGCTCCTCCCATTTTGCCAAAAGTCGATCTGCGCTAAAGACCGTTCATGGCACCTTTCAGTCGTTCCGTTCTGGAAATATAAGGGTGGCTCTACGGCAAGCTCCACCTCATTGCCGACATTTGCATCTCAAGCAACTAGGACGCAGTAGTGCGCCCCAATTGAACTAGGCTGAAGTTCCTTTTTAAGATGGTCAAAAAAAGCCATAATATCAACACGATATAAAAAAACAGCCTGCACGGTCCTGTCTACAATCGGATCTTTTTCAGTAACTGAAAAGCCTTTTGCTGGGTCAATGTGGTCTGAGTATCGATGGTAAAAGCGGGCGCGCCCGCTTCCGCGTCCCGGCATTGGCAGGTGTTGCGAACAATCGTCGCCAGGTTGCGCAGTAATGACTGAAAGCTATGGGCTGGCGACCCATCCGAGAGTTGCTTACTCCGCACCTTGGCGATGGCCGCTGATGAACGCTCAGCCGGCGCGACAGGATCTCTGTCCTGTTTAGCCTGCTGGTCTTCATCGGCAAACAGCAGCGGTCGCCACGCCTCCATCATGTGCCACTTGACGTAATAGGCGAGCATGCACAGAAAAAGATGTGATCTAACCCGCTGCTCCTGGTAGTGATGAATGGGGCGGACTTCCAGGTCCATGGTCTTGATGGAACGAAAGGCCCGCTCTACCTGACTGAGCGCCTTGTAGTGACGAACCGCGTCCTCGGCCGATAGCGCATCAGCCACTGACGTTCGAATCACATAGATGCCATCCAGTGCCGCCTCTGCATGGACTTTTTCTTCATCGATCTCAAAGCAGAATTGATTCTCTGCAATTTCGAGTGTGAAGTGCTTGGCCATCTTGTATTGATTGATGACCCGACCCACGCGTATACCAATCTTGTCCGCGTCTTTGAGCGTACTTCGCGCCACCATGCCCTGGATCTTTTCCAGCGCCTCGGTCGTCGCCTTCAGCAATGCCTCCCGCTTGTGTTTTCTCCGAGCCGCCAACTCCGGGTTGCGACAGGCAACCAGCTTTTCTCCCGGATAATCCGCATGAGTAAATTCGAATAGATTGCGCTCATCAAACAAGGTCAACTGAATCGCTTCAGCGTCCATCAACTTGCGTATGGCTCCCGTCTTCAGGGCCGTAATCCACTCCACCCCTGAATGCCCCTTGAGCTCCTCTACCTGCTTCTGCGAGATCATGCCGCGATCCCCCACCAGGATAACGGACTTCAGATTGAATGCGCCCTGTAGCCGTTCGACCTGAGGCAACAACGTCGTCGGGTCCGAGGTGTTGCCGGGGAAGGCCGAGATGGATATCGGGCAACCCCGGCCATCGGTCAGTAAACCGTAATTGACCTGTAGCTTTCCTTTCTTCTGGTCACGACTGTAACCACGCTTTGCCAAAGGACAGTGCGTACCTTCAAAATAACTGGATGAAAGGTCATACAATACCTGGCCTCCCTCGTGCAAATGTCGATCGGCCAATCGCTTCTCGATCTGCTCCTGGCGTTCATAGAGCCAATCCATCGCCGCGTACAACGCGTCTTCATCGGCACCCTCGACCTCAAGCAATTCGCCCAGCGTGGTGTTCTCCCAACCGCGCGACAAGGCCAGTTTACTCTCCGGCCCCAGGATCCGGGAGGTGATCATGGCGATAGCCAGGTCCCGTTCTTTGCACCGCCGACTGCCGATCAATTTATCGAGCCCCAGTTTGCGGATGGTGAGGAGGACCGCCTCCACATGTCCATGAGCGCGCGAGCTCAGGATGTCGAAATACTCTTCTGGTTGGACCAGTTTCTCGCCTTTCAAAATCCGCCGGATGGCCTGAGCCTGATCGATGGAGAGGCTGGAAAGATTGGCGACTGTCCGCTTTACAATTTTCTTACCCTGGCGAACGGATTCACGCAGGAGAATGGCGGGGGGAGATTTCCGGTTGGGTACGATGTCGATATACATGGCCTAACACTACAGTGATTAAACTATTAACACAAGCTGTATATATGCATTTACATGGGTACATATGTAACAAAAATGCTACAAATGGTAGCAAGTGTGTCTGAGATATCAGTGGCTTGGAGAAATAATGCGGGAGATTCTTAGAGGAACTTCAGTCTAAGTGATCCAGAATCTAGAAAATTTGCCACTGATTATTACCAGTTACAATGGGAGAGAATTTCTCACCATGAAGATCAGCGAATGAAATTCAGTAGCTTAATAGCTGCAAGCTCTATCGCCGGTATTGGCCTTATTTCCAGATTTTCATCCGATATTTCTCTCGAAAATATGTTTGTTGCTTGTCTTGTCTTGATTGCGGCTAATCTGCTTGCAATTATATTTGCACACAAAAGCAGAGTGTGGGTCAAATATCACCAACAAAAAGTAAAGAAGCTCACATCAGTTTTAGAGTCCCCTATAGG
>CAZXBD010000393.1:0-3942 GCA_964638305.1 uncultured Geobacteraceae bacterium
CATCACCTCGGGTGGCGGTGGCGGTGGCGGTGCGGCCGCTTTTTTTTCTTCGGAGCAACCGCAAAACCACAGTACAGCCAACATGACAAACAAAAAGATACCGGATTTAAGCTTCATGTTTTCTCCCATTTAATTCTTAGAAAGAAGATTAAGAGAAAAGGACACTTCTCTTCCTTTTCAACCCTTTACATTATTCCTTTACCCCGGTTTACCCAGCAGCATGTTTGATCCTGGCACCAAGCGCAGCGACTAACGGATTAGCGCTGATGCCGTGACCAACAACACTCAGGATGATGGTACAGACCACGGTCATCGAAATCGTACGGCCGCCGGGCAGGTTTTCGTTGAGGACGATCACGGCAAAAACGATACTAGCCAGCCCACGCGGGCCAAACCATCCCATAAAGAGTTTTTCATCGGTACTCAGGTTCATACCTTTGAGCACGAGGAAGACCGGCAGCATACGGATGAGGGTAAGGCTAAGTAGAGCGTAAACGACAACCTGCCAGCTGAACGCCCCGATCGACTGGCCAACAACAGCAGTACCGAAGACCACCCAGGTGATCAGGGCCAGGGTGTCACCTGTCCCTTCAGCGGCAAGCAGAAAAGTATGCTTGTGCCGCTTCGCAAGCTTGCCAAACAACATGCCCCCTACAAAACAGGCGATAAAGCCGCTACCACCGAACCACTGCGCCACAGCGAAACAAGTGACCGCCAGCGCCGGAACTGTGAGCTGTTGCCAGGTCTCGGTGACCCAGCCTCGTTCGGCACAGTGGGGGAACAGACGTACGGCCAGAAAGGTCAGACCGACCCCCACGGCGACCCCGATACCAATCGCCTCTGTCACCAGTTTCAACGCAATCATCGTTGTCCCGCCCTGCACTTCTTCACTGATTAAAGCCAGGAAAATAAACAGGATCGGTACGCAGATGCCGTCGTTCAGACCGCTTTCTACATTCAACCCTTCGCGGATATTGCTCGGCACGGCTTCGTTGGTCACCACCGCCTTGCCCAACGCAGCATCGGTGGGTGCCAGCATGGTCGCCAGGAGGGCTATTTCCAACAGGGCCAGCCCATCGAACAACAGGTAACCGGTGACGAACCCGAGCAGGATGGTGAACGGCAGGCCGATCAGTAAAAGCTTTTGGGGGATCTTGAAAGAGTGTTTCAGCTCCCGGAGATTCGCGTTGGAGGCATCTGTAAAGAGGACCAGGGCGAGGGTCAGCTCGGCAAGGGTGCTCAGGAGTTCTGCGTCTACTTCCAGGGTCAGGATTCCCAGTCCCAGAGGGCCGAGGACCAGACCGAAAGCCATGAAAACGACCGCGCCGTTGAAAGGCGTCTTTTCAAGACCTCCGCTGACAAGGCTGTAAAGGAGGACAAACGCTGCCAGGATTGCCAGGTTTTCGTACATCATTTCCCTCCCTCTGTTTTTCCGGAACAGTTCAATTATCCCAAGTCTGTCTGGGAGATAATCGCCTTCGAGAAGCTTAACCATCCGCACATTTTGCAACAAAAGCTGCCGTGACAATAGGAACGGCCAAGCACTGCATCAACAAACATTTGGAATTATTGCATTATAATATATTTTTTTCCTTCTGGCGGGAACTTCTTCAAAAGACTGAGAAAATTTATTGTTGGCCTGAGCAGCAAGAAGGGACGACAGGCCATCTCCGAACATGGCAGTAGCGTTAAGGCTCGCCTCGAAAAGGAACTCCTTTCAATCTCTCTCGAGCCAAGAGGAGCTTCTTTGAAAGTTTTGCCTTGCTAATAGTCTGTAAAACCTACTTAAGCCTGTATCTGCTTCAGTCGTCATCCAACAACTCCTCCGAGATCAGCGACATATGCATCTCGTAAAGGTTACTCAAAACTCCGAGCAGTTGAGTCTGATCTAGCAACTTGCCTCGCAGGATGGCTGTCGGTGTCTTCGCTCCCGAAGGTTGGTTCTCTATCAACATGCCGCTGAGGCGATCAGACCAGCTTTCATCGAGAAAGCCCTTAATGCAGATTTGATAGGTCGTCGGAGAAGTGAACTTCAAGCCTTCTGCGCTCTCCGCCCGAACGATATCTGCGGTTCCAAAAAACAGGACAGCGACAATGCTAAAGGTTGTTATCAGTATGGAGGTGAGAGTTCGCATAGTTTGTTCCTCTCTTCTGATTGCTGTTTTTGTCAAAATGCAACCGTGCCTTACTTTCAATTCATCTCAGTCATCCGCCATTTTTTTGCCGCGTGTCACACTTAACGGCTCCGATAATCTGCGCACCTTCCAGAGCGCTACCCTGCAAGCTTCTCCATTTGCTCACTCTTCAGAACCTCAGCCCCCGTGGTCATCGCGGTTTCCGGCAACATCAGCAAGGACCCCACCAGAAAACAAGCAGCACCGATTAAGGTGAACAGCACCGATATGGTTAACGCATCGAAGTGGGGGGCCCAAGGTGGCACAAAGGCAAACACAGCGGAGGTCATAAAGGCCACACACCCCAGGTAATTGATGAAGGTGACCCACCAGGACAAGCTGCCTGGCTTCCATGCCCAATGGCCATGACAGGTTTCGGTGAAGGCCAGATGCCCGGAAGCAAGGAAAAGGACTGATCCGGCAAAATTGGGAACCCAGATTTCCAGGTCCTGCTGCAACCAGTTAAGTCCCGGCAGCATCGTATCGAAGGTGTTGACATTGAATAGCAGGGTTCCAGCAAACTGAAGGGCGCAGCTCAGCCAGCCGATCTGCTGCGGTCGCCAGCCAAAGAGTAAAGTACGACTCGGCGGCTGGCTGCCCTGGGCTGAGAATTCCCCCGCGTTGGCCGCCTGAAACAACTGGAGATAGGCAGCGGTCGTAAACGGGATCGAGCCGGCAAAAAAGATCATATTGACGGTATTCGTATCAAGCGCCCAGGCGCTGGCGAGCGCTGGGAGCAGAACAAGTATACTCCCAAGCATGAAGAGCGACGCACCAAGCGCAAAGATGCTACCAATCCACCAGTTCAGTTCCCCTGGCATCCATAGACAATGCAGTAACCTGGCAACCTTCGCAGTTTCGTACAGTCCTTTGCGATGATGACGGGAACGCAAAATGGTCCGCTTACCATCAGTTCGCACCAACAGGTGGCGAGAGATAAAGGGCCAAGGCCCGGTCGACTCAACATGCGCTATCGTACCCTGTTGTTTATCCGAACTGTTGACAGGCTTGTCTTTCGTCAGATTTGATCGTTGCATTGTCATCAGTGATGGAAACCTGACGCCTCTTCGCTGGTTAACGATTTCTGCAGCGGATGCTTCTCGAGGTAAACAAGCGCCGTTTTCATATCCTCAAGCAGCAAAGAAGCAAGGCCACGACTCACCCCGTGGCGCACCAGGATGCGCTGGATTGCCTGGTTCTCACAATTTGCAGGCAACGAATAGGCCGGCACCTGCCAACCACGGGCGCAGAGACGATCGGCAAAATCAAACAGGCTGAAGCCTGGATCAGTACCATCTTTCAGTTTCCAGCAGAGTGCCGGGATACCACCATCCGCAGCACCATCGTAGAGGATCTCAAACGGACCCAGTTTTTCAACCTCGTCAGCGAGAAATTGTGCCGTCTGGTAACAGGCGCCGTGGATCTTGGTGTACCCTTCCCGGCCAAGCCGCAGGAAATTGTAGTACTGGCAAACCACCTGCCCCCCCGGACGGGAAAAATTCAGCGCGATATCGCGCATGTTGCCGCCGAGATAGTTAACCCAGAAGACCAGGTCCTCGGGGAGGTCTTGCGGCTCACGCCAGAGCGCCCAGCCAACGCCCAATGGGGAGAGGCCGAACTTGTGCCCGGACGCGTTGATCGACTTGACCCGCGGCAGACGAAAGTCCCACTCCAGCTCCGGCGCACAGAACGGTGCCAGGAAGCCGCCACTGGCCCCGTCAACATGAATCGGGATATCGATGCCGGTTTCATTTTGAAATTTATGCAA
>CAZXBD010000394.1:0-24335 GCA_964638305.1 uncultured Geobacteraceae bacterium
CGGAGAGGCTGCTGTGGTGCAGGGTGATGAACGATATCAGGCACTGATCGGCCTCCTGGAGAAGTATTCCCCGGAGTTTGTTGAGGAAGGGCGCAAATATATTGAAAAACTCGACAGTGTAACAAAAGTTGTCAAGATAGAAATTGAGAGTATGATCGGCAAGGCCAAGCCGCCGGCTAAGGCGTAAGTTGTTTGCCTGCAATGCTTTTCGGTGGAGACATGTAATTGTCATGAATAAACGGCCTGGCATTCCTGCCAGGCCGTTTGAGTTGAGAGAGCCATTATTGTCGTCGTGGTGTTAACTCCTATTTCTTGGCTTTTTTCCCCTGTGGTGCTTCAACCTGGTGCAAATGCACATCCCGCTGCGGATAAGGAATGGCGATATTCTCTTTGTCAAAGCGTGTTTTTACGCTGGCATGGAGGTCGAAAAAGACTCCCCAGTAGTCAGCAGCATTCACCCACGGACGTACTGCGAAGTTAACGCTGTTGTCTGCCAGTTCCAGAACACCAATCGTTGGGACGGGATCTTTGAGGATGCGGTCATCCTCACCAAGGACATCTTCAAGAACAGATTTTACATGACTCAGGTCTGCATCGTAACTGACACCGATGACCAGATCAACTCTGCGGGTTGGTTTGGTTGAATAGTTAATGATGTTGTCACCGATCAGTTTACCGTTCGGGACAAATATCGCCTTGTTGTCCCCCGTTTTTAACTGGGTGGAAAATATATTGAGAGTCTCAACCACTCCAAGGACTCCTGCTGCCTCAATCAGGTCGCCAGCCTTGAACTGTTTAAAAATAAGGATCATTACGCCGGCAGCAAAGTTTCCTAATGAATCTTTCAAAGCAAAACCGATAGCAAGTCCGGCGGCACCAACTATGGCGACCAGGGAAGTTGTCTGTATGCCGAGTTGGTTCATTGCCGCAATGACAGCAAAGGTAATAACAAAAGCGTTGACCAGATTACCAAGAAAACCGGTTAAGGCCGGGTCCGCTTCGCGACGCTCCATTAATCCTATGATCAGACGTGCGATAAGTTTGGCACCCCAGAATCCGATTGCGAGAATGATGACTGCATAAACGATACTGCCCAGCATGGTGGTTACCATAGATGTCTCCTGCATTATGTAATCCTCCTGAGATCTGTGTGCAAATGAAGTATTCTTTAGTTGCTGACTACATACCGTAGCGCTTGATTTTTTCAACCAGGGTTGTGCGTTTAATGTTTAGCAGTGAGGCCGCACGGGCTTTGACGTCAAACGATCTGTCCATGGCTTGCTTGATGAGTCTCTGCTCGATGTTTGCGATTACATCTGTTAAATCAAGGCCATCTTCGGGGATTTGTAGTGACGGCAAAGTATCATTTTCACGGGTAGTTCCACTGACCTTGGGTGGCAGGTCCTGCCTGTCTATAATATCACCATCGGTCAGGGCGATTGCTCGCTCTATCACGTTTTCCATTTCACGAACATTTCCTGGCCATTCGTATTTTTCCAAATCTCTGACCGCATTCTGTGTTATCTCGAGGACCGGTCGACGCATATATGTACAAATTTTTCTGAGGAAATGTTTGGTGAGCAGCGGAATATCCTCGCGTCTCTCTCTCAGTGGCGGCAGCTGGATGGGGATGACGTTCAGGCGATAATACAGGTCTTCGCGGAATTCCTTTCGATGGACCCTGTCTTCGAGGTCTGCATTGGTTGCCGAAATAACCCGTACATCCAGTTTAGTCCTCTTCGTCGACCCCACACGCTCAACCTCCTGATCCTGCAATACACGCAAAAGTTTCATCTGCAGTTGTAGAGGCATAGTGCCTATTTCATCGAGAAAAATAGTGCCATGGTTCGCAAGTTCGAATTTCCCCGGCTTGTCGGCGACCGCCCCTGTAAAAGAACCGCGCGTGTGTCCGAAGAGTTCGCTCTCCAATAATTCCGCAGGGATCGCTCCACAATTGATGGCGATGAATGGCTTTTCTTTGCGCAGGCCGTTGAAGTGAATTGCGCGTGCCACCAACTCTTTTCCGGTCCCGGACTCTCCCAGGATGAGAACCGTTGAGTCGGTAACGAGGATTTTTTCCATGCGTGCGAATACCGGCTGCATTGCCGGACTGTTGCCGACAATGTTGTCGAATTTATATTTGCCCCGTAGTTGTTGGCGTAGATAAAGATTTTCTGCAACCAGACGGCTTTTCTCGATGGCTTTGGCAACCAGAACCTTCAGCTTTTCAAAATTTAAAGGTTTGGTTACGTAGTCGAAGGCTCCTTCTTTCATTGCTTTGACAGCAGTTTCAGCAGAAGCGTTTCCGGTGATCAGTATGACATTGCAGGGCAGGGAGTGTTCTTTAACATGTTTAAGGACATCTATTCCGCTGACACCAGGCAGGAAAAGATCGGTGATGATCACATCGAATTTCTTTTTAGAAAGCAGGGTCAACGCATCTTCACCTGCAGCAACAGCATCCACCTGGTAGCCTTCAAGCTGAAAGAGCACGGTGAGGCTTTCGCGACTGCCTGGGTCATCGTCAATGAAAAGGATGTTGGCGGCACTGTCCACGGTTGACAAACTCCATAGCCATGCGTCATGAAATTGACGTTATGCGAAAGTATCACGAATATTAGAGGCTTGCAAGAATATTGAAGCGACGCACAACTTGTGATCTTAGTAAGATGTTTCTCTGCGCAAGAGATGTGAGATTGTCGTTAAGGCAAAACCGCACAAAATTATAATAGAGACAAACCTATATTATTGCGTCTGCTTAGCTACATTGAGAGGGATATAGTTAAGTTTTTAGCGGTTTGAATGTCCCCTGATGAGTTGTCTTTACCTCTTTTGTAAGGCCTGTTAATGCAGATTTTGTCTGCATATTCGAATCAAGGTAATTATTATCAGTTATTTCAGCAAGTTGATAATAGAACGGTTTTTTGCTTGACACATTGGTGCTTGTTTTGATTAGATTGCCATCCGCCTATCTCTGTAAGTGTATAAATTCATTGAAAAATTTTACTAAGACTAAATATTTAACGTAAGTGTATTTTTTTTAGTTTACGTAAACTTTTGTCGCTGTAGTTCTGAGGAGAATGATCGATATGCCAATCAAGATATTTCGTAAAGTTATGGCCGCCAATCGCGGAGAAATTGCCATCCGGATTTTTCGCGCTTGCACTGAACTTGGAATCAATACGGTGGCTATCTACTCGGAAGAGGACAAACTCTCCCTGCATCGGTACAAGGCTGATGAGGCCTATCTTATTGGCAAGGGTAAAGGTCCTGTCGATGCCTATTTGAGTATTGATGAAATAATTGATCTGGCGCGTAAAAAAGATGTTGATGCCATACATCCAGGCTACGGGTTTCTCTCTGAAAATGCGGAGTTCGCAGAAGCATGTGAGCGTGCAGGAATCGTTTTCATTGGCCCGACTCCCGAAATTCAACGTCGTGTCGGCGACAAGATTTCCGGCCGCAAAGTAGCCGTGGAGGCGGGCGTGCCCGTTGTGCCTGGAACAGATGATCCGATTCGCTCGGATGAAGAGGCGCTGATTTTCGCCAAGGATGCGGGTTACCCGATTATTGTTAAGGCTAGCTCCGGCGGTGGCGGTCGCGGGATGCGAGTTGCCCGTACTCAGAAAGAACTCCTTGAGGGGATTAAATCAGCAGCTTCGGAAGCCAAGGCGGCTTTTGGCGATGCCACAATTTTTCTTGAGAAATTTGTTGAAAGCCCGAAGCATGTCGAGGTGCAGATCCTGGGTGATAATTTTGGCAATATTGTTCATTTTTATGAACGCGACTGCTCTATTCAACGTCGACACCAGAAAGTGATCGAGATCGCACCTTCTCTTTATCTGAACAACAAAAAACGCAAGGAAGTTTGCGACTATGCTCTGGCGCTGGCCAATCATGTCGGCTATCGGAATGCAGGAACGGTTGAATTTCTGATGGATAAGAAGGGTAACTTCTTTTTTATCGAAGTAAACCCACGCATCCA
This sequence comes from uncultured Geobacteraceae bacterium, assembly GCA_964638305.1. Taxonomy (GTDB): domain Bacteria; phylum Desulfobacterota; class Desulfuromonadia; order Desulfuromonadales; family BM103; genus M0040. The sequence goes on from CAZXBD010000394.1 coordinate 3,986, forward strand.
GGTAGAACATACGGTCACTGAGTTGGTCACCATGCGTAATCTGGTACAAGCCCAGATACGTATTGCTCAGGGTCAAAAACTCTCAGACCCGGAGATCGGCATAAAGAGCCAGAAGGATATCGAGCTGCGTGGTTATGCCATTCAGAGCCGGATCACTACTGAAGATCCGAAGAACAACTTTGCTCCGGATTTCGGTACTATAAAAGCTTATAGAACTGCGGCCGGTTTCGGCGTACGCCTTGACGCTGCGGCCGGATATGCCGGTGCGCAGATCTCTCCCCACTACGATTCTCTCCTGGTAAAAATTTCAACATGGGGACTTACTTTCCCTGATGCTTCACGTACCATGCATCGTGCTTTGCAGGAGTTCCGCATTCGCGGAGTGAAGACCAATATCGGCTTTCTCGAAAAAGTGATTACCCATCCGGTTTTCATGGAGGGTAAATGTGACACTTCTTTTCTCGATGAGCACCCCGAAGTTTTCCAACTGGCCGTCAAACAAGACCGCGCCAACAAAATCCTCAGCCTCATCGGTCATACCACGGTCAACGGATATCCGGGGATTGTGCCTGAGAAGCGGCTCAACTTCCGCGCCCTGCGCGAGCCGGAAGTGCCCGTAGTTGAATATGGTCAACAACATCCACGTGGTACCCGCGACATTCTGCTCGACAAGGGCCCTGAAGGTCTGGCGACCTGGGCCCGCAAGAACAAACAGCTTCTGGTCACTGACACGACCTGGCGCGATGCCCACCAGTCCCTGCTGGCGACCCGGGTCCGGACCCATGACCTGGACCGCATTGCAGAGGCGACGGCCCACCTTGCCGGCGGTCTTTTCTCTCTCGAGATGTGGGGCGGGGCGACCTACGATGTTTCAATGCGTTTTCTGACAGAGGATCCATGGGAGAGACTTGAGCGTTTGCGCAAGAAAGTCCCGAACATCCTTTTCCAGATGCTGCTGCGTGGCTCCAACGCCGTTGGCTATACCAACTACCCCGACAATGTGGTGCAGGAGTTCACGGTCAAGGCCGCTGAGTCCGGCATCGACGTGTTCAGGATCTTTGATTCATTGAACTGGACGAAAGGCATGCAGATAGCCATGGAAGCGGTACGTGAGCGTACCAACTCTGTTTGCGAGGCATCCATGTGCTACACCGGCGACATCCTTGATCCAAAGCGTGACAAGTATCCTCTGAAGTACTATGTCGATCTGGCTAAAGAGCTTGAGACGATGGGTGCGCATATTCTGGCAATCAAGGATATGGCCGGACTGCTCAAACCCTTCGCTGCTGAAAAACTGATCAAGGCTCTGAAAAGCGAAATCGGGATACCGATACATCTGCATACCCATGATACTTCAAGCAACGGCGGTTCGATGCTGCTGATGGCCGCACAAGCCGGGGTTGATATCGTTGATGTGGCGCTTTCCTCTGTGTCGGGCCTGACTGCGCAACCGAACATGAACGCACTGCTTGCGACCCTTGAAGGGTCGCTCTGGGACCCGCAGCTTGACCAGGGCAATATGCAGAAACTGACCAACTACTGGGAAACAGTACGAACCTACTATGCACCGTTCGAGTCTGAGCTTCGCAGCGGTACGGCCCAGGTCTACCATCATGAGATCCCTGGCGGGCAGTACTCAAATTACAAGCCGCAGGTCGAAGGCCTCGGTCTCGGTCATCGTTGGGAAGAGTGCAAGGAGATGTATCGCAAGGTCAATGACCTGTTCGGTGATGTTATCAAAGTAACACCATCGTCGAAAATAGTCGGCGATATGGCAATGTTTCTGGTACAGAACAATCTCGAACCCGAGGATGTTTTCACCAAAGGGGAAGATTTGGCCTTTCCACAAGGTGTGGTCGACTTTTTCAAAGGTATGATCGGTCAGCCTGTTGGCGGTTTCCCACCGGAGCTGCAGAGGATTATTCTCAAGGGCGAGCAGCCGCTCACCTGCCGGCCGGGTGAACTTCTTGAACCTGTCGATTTCGATGCCAAAAAGAGTGATTTACAAACCAAGCTTGGTCACGAAGTCAGCGAACGTGATGTCCTCTCTGCAGTTCTTTACCCTGGAGTTTTCGAGGAGTATGATCGTTTCCGCCAGGAATACAGTGACACCTCCTTTTTACCAACGCCGGTATTTTTCTACGGGTTGGATGTTGGTGATGAAGTCAGCATAGATATCGAGGCGGGCAAGACGCTGATCATCAAGTTGAACGCTGTGGGCAGGGTCCACGAGGACGGCACCCGGAATATCTATTTTGAATTGAATGGCGAACCGCGTGTGGTTCCTGTCAAGGATACTTCGGTCGAGACTGATGATGTCAGCCATGAGAAGGCTGAGCCGGCTAATTCCAAGCATGTTGGCGCACCGATGCCGGGTAAAATTTTCAAAATACTGGTGAATGTCGGTGAAAAAGTTTCTGCGGGTGATACATTATTGACAACTGAAGCAATGAAGATGGAGACTAACGTCAAGACCAAGATTGACGGTGTGGTTGCCGAGGTCCGCTTCAGCGAGAGCGAGCAAATTGATCAGGGCGATCTGCTGATCGTTCTCGAATAATTAAAGGTATTTAAAATAGCTTGATCAAGATCACATTAAGTTCGGGCGGCTTCTACATAACAAAAAGTTGTTTGTGTTGATGCACTCCCGGCGGAATAATGATACATTAAGTGCAAATAATTCCGTGAGGTTTGGTATGTCGATAAATTGGTTATTGTTGGGTGGACATCAGTCACAAAAGCGCGAGGTTATCGCTGATCAGGAATCACATAAAAGTGAAGTGATTACCGAATGCTACTGTCCAAACGGACATTCTATCCTGACGGATAAAGCAGAATTTCAAGGGTACCCCGGTCTCACTCTGACGTTGAAAAATAAAACCAGTGAGGGCTTCCTGGTAATAAGTCCGGTTATTGGTGATCGGGGGCGCACTTTTATTGACTTTGAGAAAAAAATTGGCGAAGTTGTCGATATTTGTTGCCCGACCTGTTCAGAGCCTTTTCCAATTTACAATGTCTGCCCATGCGGAGCTCATCTGGTTGCTCTCTTTACCTCACAAAAGGCACACTTTTCTCAATGCATCGGTATTTGTCAGCGCCTGGGTTGTCTGCATTCGGAATTACTGAGCGAAAGGGACCTGCGTCTTTACAACAGGCAGGATTATTTCTGAAGTTTCAGTGACTGTTTGAGTTTATGAGCATATTCAAAGAGGGACCTCGATTACGGGTCCCTCTTCCTGTATAAAAGGGTTGTTCTTTCTTGACTAAATGCCTCGTACAATTATATATAAATAGTCCTTGCTGTAATAATCTGTTTTGAAGAATTTGTTGCCTTTAACAAGAGGAGAGTATGATGAAGAGACGTTTTGCAAGAAGTTTCTCACTGTTTGTCTTGGTTATGCTGGCCGTTTTCGGTCTGTCTGCCTGTGGTCAGGAAGAGAAAAAGACCGCCGAGGTCGCACCAAAGGCGGCTCCCGTAAAAGAGGTCGCCAAGGAGACTATCAAGATTGGTGTTGCAGGGCCCCATACGGGTGACCTGGCTCCCTACGGTATTCCGACCAAGGAAGCAGCAGAGATGGTTGCTGCTCAGGTCAATGCTGCTGGCGGCGTACTTGGCAAACAGATAGAAGTGTTGCCCATGGACGATCAGTGCAAGCCGGAAATCGCTACCAACGCAGCTACGAAACTGGTCTCCCAGGGTGTTGATGTGGTCATTGGGCATGTATGCTCCGGTGCGACCAAGGCCGCTCTCGGTATCTACAAAGAAGCCAATATTATCGCTGTATCCCCGTCGGCAACCAATCCCCCTTTGACCCAGAGTGGCGATTATCCGAACTTCTATCGCACCATCGCGCCTGATGATGATCAGGGTAAACTTGCTGCTGACTTTGCCACAGACAAGCTCGGTGCCAAGAAGATCGCCATTCTTCATGACAAAGGTGATTATGGCAAAGGTTTTGCCGACTTCTCCAAGCAATTTGTAGAAGCTGGTGGTAAGGCCGAGGTTGTTCTTTTCGAAGGTGTTACCCCTGGTGCCATGGATTACTCTGCAGTTGTTCAGAAAGTTCGTAGTGTAAATGCAGATGCAGTTATCTTCGGTGGCTACCATCCGGAAGCCTCCAAGCTGGTTTCTCAGATGAATAAAAAACGTATGAAAATCCCTTTCATTGGTCCTGATGGTGTTAAAGGGAACGGTTTTCTCGAAATTGCAGGTAAAGATGCTGAAGGTGTTTATGCCACCGGTCCGATGGATGTTTCTTCGTATGCCGAAAACCAGCAGGCTAAAGCGGATTACACCAGTAAGTATGGCAAAGAGCCTGGTACTTTCTTTGACCAGGGTTATGCTGCCATGCAGGTTATTCTCAATGCCATCGAGGTTTCTGGTGGTACTGAGTATGCAAATCTGGAAAAAGCTCTCAAGGGTTCCTTTGTTGACACTGCGGTTGGCAAGATCAAGTTTGACGCTAAAGGTGATGCCGAAGGTGTTGGCTTTTCCGTTTTTCAGGTCCAGGGTGGTCAGTTCGTTGAGCTGAAGTAACCGACTGACCGCAACATGTTAAAAACGGGGGACGGGCTAAGCCTGTCCCCCACATTTTTTTGTGTTATAAGTAATCAGCACGATTCAACAGTAAAAACAACCGGGTCTTTGGTTGGAATCTCACCTTTAAGGACAGCGGAAAACGCCGATGGAATATTTTCTTGAGCTCTCCAGCAGCGGCTTGGTACGAGGCAGTATTTATGCCCTGATTGCGCTGGGCTATACGATGGTTTACGGCATCATTCAACTGATAAATTTCGCCCATGGTGAAATTTATATGATTGGTGCCTTTGTTGCCCTGATTGTTTCTGGAGTACTAACGATCTACGGCTTTGCCGGAGTCTCTATCTTGATCCTGGCCGCCCTGATTGCTGTGATCTACGCAGCGGCTTATGGTTATACCCTGGAAAAAATCGCTTATCGTCCCTTGCGAAATGCTCCGCGTCTTTCGCCTCTGATCAGTGCCATCGGTATGTCGCTGTTCCTGCAGAACTATGTCCTTCTGTCACAAACTCCGGATTTTTTGCGGTTTCCAGCGCTCATTCCTGATTTTGAATTTATGGAACCAATTGCGCATATCATGGGTTCGCCTGAACTGGTTATCCTGGTGACCAGCGCTGTTAGTATGGTTGGCTTGACCGTGCTGATTAAATACACCCGAATCGGCAAAGCAATGCGGGCAACCCAGCAGGATATGACCATGGCTCGTCTGGTCGGTGTTAACGTTGATAATGTCATTTCTATGACTTTTATCATTGGTTCAGTCCTGGCGGCGATCGGCGGTGTGTTGGTAGGCTCTTACATCGGACAGATTAATTTCTATATTGGTTTTATGGCTGGTGTAAAAGCCTTTACGGCAGCGGTCCTTGGCGGTATTGGAAATATCCCGGGTGCAGTTCTTGGTGCCCTGGTTCTGGGCCTGACCGAGGCGTACGCAGCTGGTTATATCTCCAGTGCTTACGAAGATGTGTTTGCCTTCGGTGTCCTGGTGTTAATCCTGATCTTGCGTCCCTCTGGTCTGCTTGGCAAAGCTGTCAAGCAGAAGGTCTAAGTCTGAACAGAAGCAGGGTATGAATAGAAGTAGGGTATGAATAGAATGGTTGATAATATTAAAAGATCTTTTCTAGTCTCTCTCTGGTTTGTCTTCCTGACCTTCCCTTTGATGGTGGTCAAGGTTAATACACTCAAGAATATCGTTGAGTGGCGATGGCTGAATATGCTGTGGGTTGCTATTGGTGCCTTTGTATTGTCCATCCTCTGGCGTTGGGCAATGGCGCGGCGGCAACTCAAAAGTAAAAAGGCTGAACAGGGTGAAGAAGAGTTAGTTAAGCCCGGTCTTGGGCAACTCTTACTGGAAGACCCTAAAATCTTCAAGCCGGTTTTGGTTGCGATTGCTTTGGTGACTCTCGTTTTCCCGTTGGTCGTCGACATCTATCAGACCAATATCATGGTGTTGGCCTTGATTTTTGTCGTTCTTGGTCTTGGTCTCAACGTAACTGTTGGTCTTGCCGGTTTGCTGGACCTCGGTTATGTCGCCTTCTTTGCCGTTGGTGCTTACACTTACGGTGTCTTGAACAGTTTCTTTGGGTTTGGTTTCTGGTTAAGTTTGCCGATCGGTGGCTTGATGGGCGCTTTGTTTGGAATTGCACTCGGTTTCCCAATATTGCGTCTGCGTGGAGACTATCTGGCAATCGTAACTCTTGGCTTTGGTTCTATAGCCAAGATTGTGATTGAGAACTGGGAAGAGGTCTTTAACGGTGCCAAGGGCATCGCCGGAATTCCACGTCCTGGATTCTTTGGTGCGGAAATGAGTATCTCTTCCGCAACAACCTATACCTATTACTTGATGATTCTGATGGTCATATTCGCCATTTTTATAACCAATCGACTCAAAGACTCACGTGTCGGACGTGCCTGGATGGCTTTGCGCGAGGATGAGATCGCTTGTGTAGCCATGGGCGTCGATATGGCAAGAACCAAGCTGTCGGCTTATGCCTTTGGAGCCTTTTGGGCTGGCCTGGCCGGTGTTATCTTTGCGTCGCGCAATACCTATATTAATCCGAATAGTTTCACTTTCATGGAATCTGCCCTGGTTCTTTCTATCGTAGTGATGGGCGGGATGGGCTCGATTATTGGTGTTATTATTGCGGCCCTGGTGCTGATCCTGATGCCGGAATACTTGAGAGCTTTTGCTGAATACCGGATGTTGATGTTCGGCGCGGTGATGGTGTTGATGATGATATTCCGTCCTGAAGGCCTGATTGCCAATGTGCGCCGGAAATACAGCGGCCGCAAGGTGGTGACGGAGGAGGCCAATGGCTGAGACTATGAATAAGCTGCTAGAGGTTAAAGGCTTGACCATGGATTTCGGCGGTTTGCGTGCTGTCGATGCCGTTTCACTGGATGTCTGCGCTGGTGAAATCGTCGCTCTGATTGGTCCTAACGGTGCTGGAAAGACAACATTCTTTAACTGTGTTACTGGGATTTATAAACCAACCCGGGGAGAAGTCCTGCTCCATCCTCCTGAAAAGAAATCGCAAAAGATAAACGGATATAAGCCAAACCGGGTGACAACCATCGGCATGGCCAGGACATTCCAGAATATCCGGCTCTTTCACAATATGACGGTCCTGGAAAATGTCATGATCGGTCGCCATTGTCGGACTACGACCAATATTGTTGGTGCCATTTTGCGTGGCAGCGGCACTAAGCGCCAGGAACAAGAGTCCATCGACAAAAGCTACGATCTGTTGCGAAAAGTTGGCCTGGTTGATTTTGCCGATGAGTTTGCCAAGAATCTCCCCTACGGTGCCCAGCGCCGCCTCGAAATTGCTCGTGCCATGGCAACCGACCCGTTTGTGCTCTTGTTGGACGAACCTGCAGCTGGAATGAATCCACAGGAGACCAAAGCCCTGGATGAGCTGATTGTGCGCATCCGTGATACGGAAAAAATAGCAATTCTGTTGATTGAGCACGACATGAAGCTGGTCATGAATATTTCCGACAGGATCTACGTTATGGAGTACGGCAAGGAAATTGCCCAGGGGGCGCCTATGGATATCCGTAGCAATCCGAAAGTCATCGAGGCTTATCTTGGGGAGGAAGCTGATGCTTGAGTTGCGAAACGTCGATACCTACTATGGCAATATCCAGGCACTTAAGGGAATTTCCATTGATGTCAATGAAGGCGAGATTGTCACCCTGATTGGTGCCAACGGGGCTGGTAAGAGTACAACCCTGATGACGATCTGTGGTGTTACTCCACCGCGCACTGGGGAGATCTATTTCAAAGGTACGCCGATCCACAAGATGTCGACAGACAAGATAGTTGCTATGGGCCTCGTCCAGGTTCCAGAGGGCCGACGGATTTTCCCGGGCATGTCGGTGCTGGAGAATCTCGAAATGGGGACTTTCCTGCGACGTGACAAGAGTGATATCCAGAAGGATATCGACTATGTCTTTGATCTTTTTCCGATTCTTGCCCAGCGTCGTTCCCAGTTGGGAGGCACTTTAAGCGGGGGTGAGCAGCAGATGTTGGCTATTTCCAGGGCATTGATGGCGCGTCCGCGCGTTCTGTTACTGGATGAACCTTCGCTGGGATTGGCACCACTGATCATCAAGCAGATTTTTGAAATCATCAAGAAGATCAACCAGGAACAGAAGACGACGGTATTTCTCGTCGAGCAGAATGCCAACCAGGCTTTAAAACTTGCCGACCGTGGTTACGTTATGGAAAATGGTCATATTATTTTGTCGGACACTGCGGCGAACCTTCTCGATAATGAGCAGGTCAAGGAGGCGTATCTCGGGTTATAGATAACCCCTGCACGGGAAATTAAAACTAAAAAGCAAGAGAGAGGGCAGGGATGGCCTTCTCTTTTTTTATGAATAACTTCTTGTTGGGTATAATTATATATAACAAATACAATAAAGTATTATAATATTAGTACAGATATATAATATATATAACAATAAATAAGAAATTATATATTAGTATAAATAAAAGTATAAAGGTATAATTAATATATAATATATGAAATAAAACTATAAGTCGACTTTGCTGGAATTTAGGAAAACAGCCTGGCCTCAGGGGAGCTGAATTGACCTGAAAGCTTTATGTTTTGGCAGCTTTGAAAGAATTTGACAAAGAGTGACTGCCTTCTTATAGTGGCATCCGGTTTATTCGAAGGACAAAGTATCCCGAGAGCTTGAAATCTGCTTATAAATAAACTAGCTGCTTTGATTACGATAAAGGTAAAAGGAGAGAAGAAATGGGTAAAGAGTTCAATGTTGCTGTACTGTCTGGAGATGGTATCGGCCCCGAGGTTATGGGTGAAGCGTTAAAGGTTTTGGATGCCGTTCAAGGCAAATACGATGTGACTTTTGAGCGGACCTTTGCCAATGTCGGCGGTATAGCGATTGACGAAGATGGTCAGGCCCTGCCAGAAAAGACGGTTGATATTTGCAAAGCTTCAGACGCTATCCTGTTTGGTTCGGTCGGTGGCCCGAAATGGGAAAGCCTGCCACCGGATGAGCAACCGGAACGCGGCGCACTGTTGCCCCTGCGCAAAATCTTCGGTCTCTTTTGCAACCTGCGCCCAGCGATCATCTTCCCGGCTTTGACAGGTGCTTCAAGCCTGAAAGAAGAAGTCATTGACGGTGGTTTTAACCTTCTTGTCGTACGTGAACTGACCGGTGGCATCTATTTCGCTGAGCCCAAGGGGATAGAAGGTGAAGGCGGAGCTCGTACCGGGTTCGACACCATGAAGTATTCCGACGCAGAAGTTGAACGAATCAGCCACGTTGCCTTCCAGGCGGCCCGTAAACGCGACAGCAAAGTTTGTTCCATCGACAAGGCAAATGTCTTGTCCACTTCTGTGCTCTGGCGTGAAGTTGTCGAGCGGGTTGCAAAGGAATATCCTGACGTCGAACTATCCCATATGTACGTTGACAACGCGGCTATGCAATTGGTGCGCTGGCCGAAGCAGTTTGATGTCATGCTCTGTGGCAATATGTTTGGCGATATAATCTCTGACGAAGCGGCGATGCTGACTGGTTCTCTCGGCATGTTGCCCTCTGCGTCACTGGCCGAGGGTACGTTCGGTATGTACGAGCCCTCAGGTGGCAGCGCTCCTGATATAGCCGGGCAGGGAATTGCAAATCCGATTGCCCAGATCTTGTCAGCGTCGATGATGTTGCGTTATTCTTTTGGTATGATCGAAGCCGCTGACGCTGTAGATGCGGCAGTTGAGAATACGCTCAACCAGGGCTTCCGTACCGGCGATATTTTTCAGGGTAAAGATGATGAACGGAAAATAAATACAGCTGCAATGGGTGATGCGATTGTCGCGAACCTGTAGACTGTTGCCAGGCACTGTCCCTGCACGGGGAATCTCTCTAGTGACAAAAATTGAAGTTGAAAACAAGGCAACCCCCGTTCGGGGATGTCCAGGAAAAGATAATTAAGGAACAGGAAGATGAAAGTCGGTATCGTTGGTTGGCGCGGAATGGTCGGCTCGGTCCTCATGCAGCGTATGCAAGAGGAAAATGACCTGGCAGGGATAGAACCAGTATTCTTCTCCACTTCTCAGGCAGGTCAAGAGGCACCGTTGGGTGCAGGAACCCTGAAGAGTGCAGATGATCTTGCCGAATTGAGCAAGCTTGATGTCGTAATTACCTGTCAGGGTGGCGACTATACCAAGGCTGTCCATCCTGAGTTGCGCAAAACCGGTTGGATCGGATATTGGATCGATGCGGCCAGTTCCTTAAGAATGGAACCAGACGCCGTCATTATTCTTGATCCTGTTAACCGGAACGTTATTGATGATGCTCTCGCCAGCGGTGTTAAGGATTTCATCGGAGGCAATTGTACCGTTAGCCTGATGCTGATGGCCCTGGGTGGTCTTTTTAAAGCCGGTCTCGTGGAGTGGGTCTCGTCGATGACTTACCAGGCAGCCTCCGGTGCCGGTGCTCCGAATATGCGTGAGTTACTGAGCCAGATGGGAGCGCTAGAGGCCTCAGTATCAGACCTTTTGAGCAACCCGTCTTCGGCTATCCTCGAAATCGACCGCAAGGTCACTGAGACTTTGCGCGACGATGATATGCCAACCAGTGAATTTGGCTACCCGCTTGCGGGCAGCTTACTGCCCTGGATTGATCGTGAGGTTGAGGATGGTCAGAGTCGCGAAGAGTGGAAGGGCTATGCCGAGACCAATAAGATTCTCGATTATGAGGAACTGGTTCCTATCGATGGCATCTGCGTGCGTGTCGGTTCCATGCGCTGTCACAGCCAGGCGTTGACGATTCGACTCAATAAGGATCTGCCGATCTCAGAAATCGAATCTCTGATAGACAACGATAATGAGTGGGTCAAGCTGGTTCCCAACACCAAGGCAGATTCGCTCGAGGGGTTGACTCCCACTGCTGTTTCCGGAACTCTTGCTATTCCGATTGGGCGTGTACGTAAAATGAAGATGGGGCCGCAATATCTCTCTGCCTTTACCTGTGGAGATCAACTTCTTTGGGGCGCTGCTGAACCTCTGCGTCGCATGCTCCGCATTCTCAAAGAACGGGTATGAGTCGATTAAGCAATGGTCTTTCCTGCTTGTGTCGAACATTAACAATAATATTTGGGGGGCCTTTGGGCCCCTCGAATGTTTTGTACTATGAGCCAGGGCAAGCATTCTTCAACGCGGAGATGCAGAGTTGCGGAGTAAGATCTTGATTTTCCCTCTGCGCCTCAGCGTTAAATTGAATTTTTTGATTGTAGTTCCATAAGGAATCATTAGGTGCAGTCATTGACGACAACCACTGAAAAGGGACTTTACCAGCCAGGCCAAACCCTTTTGCATAAACTCGACCCGCGGTTGAAGGTTTTATCGAGTCTCTTTCTGGTTATCCTCGCCTTTTCTGTGAACGGCTGGTCACAACTTGCTTTCCTGGTGTTTGTCGTAGCAATTCCCTTCTGGTCGATTTATCACCTGACTCGTTCGGTTTGGCGCCTCTGCTGGGCACTCCGTTGGCTTTTGCTGTTCACCTTGTTGCTGCACTTGTTGTTTTCTCCCGGGTACACTCTGTGGGGCGTCAGTTGGCTTTCTCTGGACGGTTTGTCGATGGGAGCCCTCGTCTGTGTGCAGATGCTTTTGGCCCTTATTGTCTCGGCACTTCTGGCCATAACCACTTCAACAGAAAACCTGGCCAGTGCTTTCGGCTGGTTTGTAAAGCCGTTGCAGTGGTTGGGATGCAAAACAGAAGAATGGCAGAAGATATTGTTGCTTAGCATGGACTTCATTCCGGTTGTTCATGAAGAAATCCGTGATTCCAGTGAAACTGATGTTGGCGAACATGCCGGGCCGGTTCAAACAACGCTGGAGAAAGGCTGGTCCGACTGGATAATGAAACTGCAAGGTTTCTTCTCTCGACTGGTAGACCGAGGTGAGATGATCGCCCGTGGCCTGGCAACGGATGAGAATTCTTCCCGCTTGCCCGCAGCGTTGTCGCCATTACTACCCATGGCGCTTCTCGACCGACTTTTCTCTCTGGCGGTGGTTTTGACAACCTTTTGTTACTTGATGACGGGTTAGTTTGTATGCGCACGATACTCCTTAATGTCGAATACGATGGAACTAATTATGCCGGCTGGCAGTTTCAACCCAATGTTCTTGCCGTGCAAGAGGTGGTTGAATCGGCACTTGCGCAAATCCTCGGCCAAAAGGTTCGCATCCATTCCTCCGGAAGGACTGACGCAGGGGTTCATGCTCGCAGCATGGCCGCTCATTTTCAGACGGATAGCACGATACCCCTGCAAGCTTTTCGTGAGGGGGTTAACCGTTTCCTCCCCAAGGATGTGGTTATCAGGGATGTCCATGAAATGCCGGAGGGATTTCATGCTCGCTATTCCGCCAAGGGGAAATGGTATCGATATACGCTTTACTGCGCCGATGTGAGATCGCCACTTGCCGCAAGAACAGCATGGCACCTGCGTGGCAAACTGGATATCGATGCGATTCGTTCCGCGGCTGAGTTATTGGTGGGGCAGCATGATTTTATGGCTTTTCGTGCTTCCGGCTGCGTGGCTAAAACAAGTGTTCGAGAGCTCTTCCAGGTTGATGTCGTTGCAGATCGAGAGTTCGTTTACATAGACTTCAAGGGCTCGGGGTTTTTGCGGAACATGATCCGGATACTCGCTGGCACACTGGTTGAGGTCGGGCAGGGCAGACGTGCGCCAGATAGTTTGCAGAAACTCCTTGAGGGCGAAGAGGGCCTGACCTGCGGGCCAACTGCGCCTGCCCATGGCCTGTGTCTCGAGGAGGTTTGGTATTAGCCCGATCAAGAACAATGAACACACCGGAACCAGGTGCCTCCAGGCGAAGATGATAAGGCTGGTTGACAGTGCGCAAAGAAGGACAAAATTAACTCACGTTTATCTGGCGATAATCCCGTAAAAAATAACTGAAACCTGCTTCGATTATCCTTGACTAGCCCGGTGCCCTGATCTAAACATGTCGTTTAATTATTTCACCCTCTGACCCCCATGGAGGTATCGGCGATGTTCGATCCCGAGATTCGCGAAGGCTTGACCTTCGATGATGTTCTGCTTCTTCCTGCACATTCTAAAGTCCTTCCGCGTGATGTTGATCTGACGACTTACCTGACTCCCCAGATAAAACTGAATATTCCCTTGCTTTCCGCTGCCATGGATACGGTCACCGAGGCGCGTACCGCGATCTGTATGGCACGCGAGGGTGGGATCGGTATTGTTCACAAGAATATGACTCCGGCCGAACAGGCACTGGAAGTCGACCAGGTCAAGAAGTCTGAGAGTGGCATGATCGTGGACCCTATCACTATGGATCCTGATCAGAAAATTTATGAAGCCTTGGAATTGATGGAGAAGTATCGAATTTCCGGGGTGCCGATCACCAAGAATGGACACCTGGTCGGTATTCTCACCAATCGGGACCTGCGCTTCGAGACACAACTTGATCAACCGATATCAAACGTTATGACCAAAGATAACCTAGTTACAGTTCCACCTGGGACGACGCTTGAAGAGGCTAAGAAACATCTTCACGAGCACCGCATAGAGAAGTTGCTGGTTGTCGATGACACTTATGATCTCCAGGGTTTGATTACCATTAAGGACATTGAAAAGGTTCGCAAATATCCCGACGCCTGCAAAGATGATATCGGTCGACTTCGTGTTGGCGCTGCTGTTGGTGTTGGTGACGACCTGGAACAGCGTCTTGAACTGCTGACTGGTTCAGGTGTTGACGCGATCATTATCGATACGGCCCATGGTCACTCTCAGTCGGTCATTGATGCAGTTGCACAGACCCGCCGGAACTATCCTGACCTCTCTCTGGTTGCAGGAAATATTGCAACTGCCGATGCTGCCGAGGCTTTGATCAAGGCTGGTGCCAATGCTGTCAAAGTTGGTATAGGTCCCGGTTCAATCTGTACCACCCGGGTAGTTGCCGGCGTTGGTGTCCCGCAGATTACGGCAATTGCTGATGTTTCAAAGATCACTCGCAAACTGGGTGTGCCTTTAATTGCCGACGGCGGCATCAAGTATTCGGGGGAACTTCCGAAAGCGATTGCTGCCGGTGCTGATACGATTATGATCGGTTCCCTTTTTGCCGGAACCGATGAGTCTCCTGGAGAGACAATCCTCTTTCAGGGACGAACTTATAAAACCTATCGAGGCATGGGCAGCATCGGCGCCATGAAGCAGGGCAGCAAAGACCGTTACTTCCAGGGTGATGAGGTTGACGTCAAACTGGTTCCTGAAGGAATTGAGGGTCGAGTGCCCTTCCGCGGACCTCTCTCTGCCAATATCCACCAGCTGATGGGCGGCCTGCGCTCCGGTATGGGCTACACCGGCTGCAAGACGATCAAGGATTTGCAGGCAAATGGTCAGTTCATGCGTATCACCAACGCGGGCTTACGTGAATCACATGTTCATGATGTTAACATTACACACGAAGCTCCGAATTACCGGATTGAAAAGAATTAACCGTTTCGACGGTTAATTCTTTAGTTTTTAATTCTTAATTTTAAATTTTGAATTAACTTCTAAACCTTATTACCTTGAAATAATTCGCAATAAAATTAGTAAAGACCTATTGGTGCAATTTGGGATTTCGCTTTGAGATCTTTAGAGCCTAAATACTTCAAAACTTAAAATTAAGAATTAAAAATTGCCCCTATGGATATCCATTCTGAAAAAATTCTGATCCTTGATTTCGGATCACAGTATACCCAGTTGATTGCCCGGCGTGTGCGTGAAGCACACGTCTACTGTGAACTGCACCCCTTCGACATGAGCCTGGCTGAAATCAAGGCTTTTGATGCTACAGGAATCATCCTCTCCGGCGGACCTCAATCAGTTTATGAAGAAGGCGCTCCGGCTATTGAGGAGGAGCTCTTTGAGCTTGGCGTTCCGGTGCTCGGCATCTGTTATGGCATGCAGTTGATGTGTCATCACTTTGGTGGCAAGGTTGTCCCTGCCGGTAAGCGTGAATACGGCCACGCCGATCTCCTTGCCAAGGGAACACCTGGCCCTCTCTTTGACGGTTTTTTCGTTGATGGCCATAGCCCGGTCTGGATGAGTCACGGTGATCACGTTGAGATCGTACCGCAGGGTTTTGAAGAGATTGCTATAACTGACAACGCACCGGTTTGCGGTATCCAGAATGTTGCGCGCAACCTGTACGGGGTGCAATTCCACCCCGAAGTCAACCATACGCCGCGTGGTGAATTGTTGATCGATTCCTTCGTGCGAAAAATCTGTGGCTGCACCGGAAAATGGACGCCAGGTCAGATTATTGAAGACGCTGTTAAGCGAATTCGCGATCAGGTTGGCGATGAAGAGGTGATTCTAGGCCTTTCCGGCGGAGTCGATTCTTCTGTAGCTGCTGCGTTGATTCACCGTGCCATAGGTGATCAGCTGACCTGTGTTTTCGTTGACAACGGCCTCCTACGCCTGGGCGAAGGTGATCAGGTGATGTCCACCTTTGCCGAAAACCTTGGTGTCAAAGTCATTCGTGTTGATGCTGAAGATCGTTTCCTCGGCAAACTGGCCGGAGAAGCCGATCCCGAAAAGAAACGCAAGATTATCGGCAACCTGTTTGTCGATATCTTCGAAGAAGAGTCGAAACATCTGGCCAATGCCAAGTGGCTGGCCCAGGGGACTATCTATCCTGATGTGATTGAATCGGCTGGTGCCAAGACTGGTAAAGCTCATAACATCAAGAGTCATCACAATGTCGGTGGTCTGCCCGATTACATGACGCTCAAATTGCTTGAACCCCTGCGAGAGCTGTTTAAGGATGAAGTCCGTGCTATCGGTGAGGAAATGGGGCTCCCACATCGCATGGTCTGGCGGCACCCTTTTCCGGGCCCTGGCCTCGGTGTCCGTATTCTGGGCGAAATCAAAAAAGAGTATTGCGACATCCTGCGTCAGGCTGACGCTATCTATATCGACGAACTTTACCAGAGCGGCCATTACGATAAAATCAGTCAGGCCTTTGCCGTGTTTCTGCCGGTCAAGAGCGTTGGTGTCATGGGTGACGGACGCACCTATGAGTATGTCATTGCTTTACGGGCAGTCGAAACCAAGGATTTTATGACTGCAGGCTGGTACCCGATGCCGTATGCCGATCTTGCCCGCATCAGCAATCGGATCATTAACGAAGTCCGCGGTATCAACCGGGTGACTTATGATATTTCGAGCAAGCCGCCGGCGACGATAGAGTGGGAATGAATCAGTAGCGTGTGATGACAAACTAAGCGGGAACGGAATTCAATTCTGTCCCCGCTTTTTAATTGCCCTACCCAACAAATAAATGGCTCTCACATTTCCAGATTGAACAGGATCATTGGATTGAGATAAGATGCGGCTTGTCTGACCGTGATTTTTATGCCAACAAGATTTGTATGCTCAGGAGCAACATGTTGAAGGAGTATTCCCCTGATAAATGGCGAGAAATTTTACGCCATAACAATCTGGACAGCTTTGATCACCTGTGGTCTTTGGATGCTGATTGGTTTGAGCCCCCCAACGAACGTCGTGGTGGCTGGAGTGGTGTGTCCAGATGTGAGCTGGAGGCACCGGAGGGTGGTAAAGTGGGTGTTTTCCTCAAAAGACAGGAGAACCATATTACTCGAACTATTTCGCACCCCTTTGGTATGCCAACTTTTGCCAGAGAGATGCAAAACATTTTGATTTTCAAAGAGGCTTCCGTGCCTGCGCTCGAACCTGTGTACTTTGCAGTTCGCAAGCCCGGTGGTGATCTGCGTGCCATCCTTTGTACCGAAGCACTCGATGGTTATGAGCCTTTGGAAAATATGGTTGAACGTTGGTCGACGGATGGTTGGCCAAGTAAAGAAAAGCGACTGCGCCTGATGGAGGCCGTTGCGAATGTTATGTCCCGGATGCATGAACACAAGATCCAGCACAATTGTTTTTATCCAAAACACATT
The DNA here is from genome assembly GCA_964638305.1 of uncultured Geobacteraceae bacterium. GTDB lineage: Bacteria > Desulfobacterota > Desulfuromonadia > Desulfuromonadales > BM103 > M0040. The sequence continues at coordinate 21,006 of CAZXBD010000394.1, forward strand.
TTTGTCCGCATTGATGAAAATGATATCCGAGTGCGCATCATTGATCTGGAAAAGGCCAAGGTTCGAATCTTAAGCCGCTTTGCAACCTTTCGTGATCTGTATACTCTGAATCGACATTCTCAAAGTTGGAGTCGTACTGACCGGGTTCGGTTCTTTCTTCTCTACCTCAACCGTCAACGTCTGGACCAGGATGCCAAGGCTCTTTGGCGACGTATTGCCAAACGCATGAAAGCGAAGGGTAGAGTTTAAGGAGCTGTCGCTGTTCTTTTCCTGGGACAGAGATACACCAGCAGAATGATCTTTCTGTTTTGTCTCTGAATTTGGAGTCTTAAGGCGAGAAACATGGATAGATCCAAAAGGAAGCCAGGCAAACCTGCCAGGAAATACAGCCAGGCAGCACGTCTGCATGATGTGATTCGCCTGCTTGAGGCACGTTACGGGGCGACCGTTGATGAACTTGCTGAAGAATGTGGTGTTACCCGGCGAACAATCTATCGTGACCTGGATGCAATCCGCGAAGCTGGATATCCCCTGGTCTCCGAACCAGAAGACGACGGCCGGACACTTTATCGTTTTATTACCGGCTTCAAAAAGCTTCCGCCGATTACCTTTTCCCTCGAAGAATTGATGACGCTCTACCTCTGTCGTGGTCAACTCGGTTTTTTGCAAGGGACCCCGTTTCAGGATGACCTCGACAATATCTTTGCACGAATCCATTCGAGTCTGCCACCACGCAGTGTGGCTCATCTGGAAAGGATTGCAGAGACAGCCTCTCCCAAATTCCAGGGTGAACGTGATTATGCCGCGAAGAAAGAACTCCTTAAAGACCTGCGTCGCGCGCTTCTCTATCAGTATGGGCTTGAACTCAATTATACGCCGGCACGCCGTGCTACGGAAAGCTATCGATTCGACCCCTATACCTTGCTCTTTTATGAGGGTGCGCTCTACCTGGGTGGATATGCGCATAATCGAGGTGCGTTGAGACTTTTTCTTGTCGATCGTATAGAACAGGCAACAGTTCTCGAAGAACGCTTTGACATTCCTGAGGGCTTTTCTGCCGCAGACTTGACAGGTTCTGCTTTTGGCCTGATTGATGAGGTACAGCAAACGGTCAAGGTCCGCTTCGGCACAGAAATTGGTCACTTGATTCGCGAGCGGGTTTGGCATCCGAGCCAAGAATTGGTGGAAGAAGTCGATGGGGCAGTGACTCTCACGTTTGAAGCCAGCGGTGAAAAAGAAATCCTGGCGTGGCTTTATTCTTATTTACCGCATGTGCAGGTCCTGCAACCTGAGGCGCTGCGTGTTAAATTCTATGCTGCCCTTGAAGAGGGAATCAAAACCCGAAACACGGCCTACTGATTTAATCGCCATTTCGTACGACACCTCTTTCCCATTTCGTGACCTCCGCTAAATACAAAGTAAGCCATTCTCCTTTGACGCAATGTGACATATTCTGTCGCGAGCCTTGTTAAGATAAAATCAAAGCCAACAAGGAGGCGATTATGATCTATATCGGAACGACAGAGGACAACGGCAGTGCCATTTATTTTGATGTTCATGCCGCAGAGCGTCAGGGGCGTGGAATGCGATTCTCCGGAACAATTGGTGACGGTTGCTATGAAGGTGAAGTACTGGTGGAGGTCGGACAAACCGATTCTGTGACTTTTGCTGATGCCTGGCTAGGAGGTTCGGGTTTTTCCGAATTTATCCATCGCTGTGGTTCTGATGCACTGGAAAGAGCGTTACTTGAATCGGCGCGCGAAATGCCTGACTTTCATACCCGACCGAGCCAACCACATGGCAACAGAGCGACTTACGCCGAGGGTTTTATCTCTGAATCATCCTGTACTTGGAATATCATTGCCTGATGATTGCATTAACAGGACTGGTTGGGGTAAAAAGGTGCAAACACATTCACCTTTCGGAAGGTATCTATGCGCTCCCTTGTTCTTGCGTCAACCAGTCCATATCGTTTGCAGTTAATGCGTCAGCTAGAACTTAATTTCCACGTCGCTGCTCCACTCTACAAAGAAAAGATGGAGCCGAGTGTTTCCGCGGAACTTCTGGTCAAACACCAGGCACTGCAAAAGGCAAAGAGCCTCGGTGACAAGTATGATGATGCCCTGATTGTTGGCTCGGACCAGGTGTTTGTCGATGCACGTCACCGTGTTCTGGGTAAGCCGGGGACAAAGGAAAAAGCGATCGAACAGCTGTTGGAAATGCAGGGCCGTAAACACACTTTTTATACCGGACTGGCAATTTTTGACAGTGCCCGTGGCGAGTCCCTTGTGGAATTCGAAACTTACTCGGTTTCCATGAGAGAACTGACAGAAGATCAGATTAAGCATTATGTGGAAAAAGAGAACCCGATTGATTGTGCCGGTTCGTTCAAGATCGAAGGCCTGGGGATCGCCCTGATGGAAAAAATGGCCGGCAATGATTACAACAGTCTGATTGGTTTACCGTTGATTCTCCTGGTCAATATGCTTAGCCGTTTTGATGTTGAGGTTCTTTAAGGTGCTGATTACGCGGATTGAACCCCGATCTGATTGTTCACTTTTTGATGGAAAGGTTTTTTGTGGATAGTCTTTTCGCCTGTAATTAATAAAACCTTTAAAACTTCAAAATCGACAAGCCTCGCCCCGTCAGTTATAAGCTTTTACGTAATATACACAGAATCTCTCCATCTGCATTTTAATATTTCATCGTCTGTCAGAATTCTGTATTCTGAAAACCATTTTGGTCTCTTCCTGTTTTTCGCTCTGATTGCTGAACTGGTTGGCCTTCGTCTCTGGACTTATCTGTTCCCTGTATCCTGACTTCTAGCTATTAGGTTTTTCCACTCATGCATCACGCCAATTTTGTTCACCTTCATGTTCATACCCAGTACAGCCTGCTTGATGGCGCCATCCGTGTTGGTGATCTGGTGGAACGGGCCAAAGAATACCGTATGCCAGCCATGGCTATCAGTGATCATGGCAACATGTTCGGTGCCCTAGAGTTCTACAGCAAGGCACACGCTGCCGGGATAAAGCCGATTATTGGCTGCGAAGTTTATGTCGCTTCCGGTTCGCGCCACGAAAAAAGCGGTGCTGCGTCCTCCAGTGATGCGTCCGGACACCTCGTTCTGCTATGTAAAAACCGTACTGGTTATCGTAACCTTTGCCGCATGATATCAACAGCTTACCAGGATGGTTTCTATTATAAGCCTCGAATAGACTGGGATCTGCTCGGTGAGTACAATGAGGGCCTGATTGCCCTGACTGCTTGTCTGGGTGGTGAAATCCCCAGTTTGATCAACCGTGGGCGCATGGATCATGCCCGCATGCG
>CAZXBD010000395.1:0-1874 GCA_964638305.1 uncultured Geobacteraceae bacterium
TCTGGTGAGATTGTTTTGTTCATCGGGTTTACGTTACCCACTCACTTTCCAGGATCACTGTACAGATCATATTGCTTAATCAAAAAGGTACTCTTGGCTCATCAACGCTTGATCTTCTTAAGCGCCTTCTTTGCTTCAGCATGATCGGCATTAATCGCCAACGCCTGTTCAAAACACTCCCTGGCCTGCTCCTTATCACCAAGCTGCTGGTAAACCAGGCCGAGGCGGTAGTTTGCCCAGTCCAGCCCGGGCTCTTCGGGCAACGGGGTGTATTCGAGATAGCTCGTTAATGCTGATTTACCGCGCTCCAGGTATTCGCCGGAAATCGAAGCGGTGCGGCCCACCTGGTATGTGATGTCCATGTCCGTAGGGTCCCTCGCCAGGGCCTCGTCGTATACCTGCATTGCATCTGCGTAGCGTTCTTTACTGGTCAGGAAGATACCCAGAACCAGGTAAGCATCCATTTCGTCGGGGGAGTCCTCGATAGCAGCACGGTATTCGCGCTCGGCTGCCTCGTCATCTCCCTCGGTTTGAAAAACAGTGGCCATTGCCAGGTGGCCGCGGAAAGTATCCCGGCTGGCGATTTCCTTCGCTTGTTCCCTGGCCTGTTCGGTGCTACCACCGGCGATGCCGGGCGCATTTGCATACCAGGTCACAAGGCCGGCTCTTGCGTCGATGTTGTCCGGGTCAAGCTCAACCGCCTTTTCGAAGGCGCTCTTGATCTTTTTCGACATCTTCATCTGTTTAAAGAAAGAGACGTTCTGAATTGCGGAACCGTAGGCTTCACCCAACGCCTGGTAGTAAGTTGACTGCCGCTGGTCCCGCTCTACTGCCTCTTCAAAGAGTTCGGCCGCCGATAAAAACTCACCGCGCGACCGTTCGATCAGCCCCAGGTAGTAATAGGTGTCGGCCCTTCCTGGATCGGTACTTTGCATACCTTTGAATTGCGACTCTGCCGCATCGAGCTCACCTTGCTCGTAAAGCGTTACAGCCCGCTGCAAGGCCTCGTCTGCGACGGCCAGGCTGCTCAAGAGAACACAAATCAACCAAACTGAAACTCGCACGTGACTACCCTCGATAAGTCAATGAGTTGGCTTTAATTATAGTGAAGATGACATACGGATGAGGTGATTGTTATGTTGACGCTTTTTTAAAGCCCGAAACTTTAAGCCCCGTTGCCAATTTCATCAGTTAGAAAGGCCGGATACATCAATCACGAAAATGTATCCGGCCCATTGACCATGATTATATGGGTAGATAGGCTGAAAATCAGTAAACCAGAGTTCCGACAAAAACGATCACTATCGGCCACGCGGGATCAGCCTCTCCCTCGTTGGTGATATAGACCGTACCAAGCACTTCACCCGTCGCACCTGCGAACCGGCCGGTCCCACCGGTGATGAAAAATGTACCCTCCTGGATGATGATCGGACCAAATTCTATCATCGGAGTGAAGTAGTTAAAGTACAGCTCGTCACCATTGGCTGCCACCAGGAAGCCTTCTCCCATGGCGTCCATGGCAGTGCAATGACTGCTTTCGTACATGGTGTCACCGAGGTGACTGAGGTCGCCCCGGGTCAAGGCCAGGGTCCTCAAGAAAGGAGGGTCACAACCATCATCGGGGGACCAGGTAGCTTCACCGTAAAGTGTGCCTTTAAATGGTCTCCCCTTGGGATTGTCGCCTGCAACCGCAGACAGGGTGAATAAAGAAAGGATCAGTGCAGAAATAATGCAGTAAAAGAAGCGTTTGCTGTTCATGTCAACAACCTCCAATAAATTTTGCCGGGCCAAGTGAGGCCACCCGGCACAAGCCACTATCGGATCGGAAGGTTATCAATTGGTATTTGCAGACTTTTAAGATCAGCCTGGCGAAG
>CAZXBD010000396.1:0-7184 GCA_964638305.1 uncultured Geobacteraceae bacterium
GGAATTACCGAATTTTTGATTCGCGATGGTGGGTCATATGTATCAAATGAATTGTGATGTCCCATAAATCACGCCGCTGATACATGATTTGAGGTGTCTTGGCCACCAAGGTGTTCAGGACAGATCGTAAATTGACATGAACAAGGCAACAGCGAAGGATATTCTCGAAAAGTCATTTGCTAGAGGTGTAATGTCTCCAGTTCCAAAAGGTGTGGACGAAGACATTTACATTGCCAACGCTATAGAAGAATTATGCTCAATTCTCATTGATCCGGTACAGGTAAAAATTAAAGACGCACTGTTTGAAAAAGATTCAAATTATGACGAGTTTAAGTCCAAAACCATTTGGGCTATTGCTCGACGAGAAAACAACTGGCTTCTATTGTCAGAAGAAAAAGAAGGTTTCGCTTTAGCGTTTGGGGATGACCACAAGTCCCTCACTATGCACGGGTTTGCTTCAAGTGATGCACTTGCTGAGTGGCTAGGTTAATATAGGTGGGAGTGTCTCAACACCACGCCTCTGGAACGGTTTTGAGGGTGTGTCAGGACCGAGGTGAATAGGACAGGGAGAATAGTAATGTCACGCAGTATCCATGAAACGCTCAGACAGCTTATTCGTGAAAACCCAACAAGAAAAGATGTTGATGACCTCGATGCGAGTGACCATACTGTTTCGCAACTGGAAAAGAAGCGACAATACAAAAAAGAAAAATTGAACCAACGAAAGAAAACCAATCTGGAGACATCGCAGGATTGATGTGTCAACACCACGCTCTTGGAACGATTTTTAGGGTATGTCAGCACCGAGGTGTATAGGACAAATAGTATTGGAGTGATTTTATGGGAAAATGTGAAGAAATACTCGAATGCCAGTTCTTTCAAAAGTTCCCTAAGTATGCAGCGAGTTATAAGTATGTTTACTGTGAAGGCGTACGGTTAGAAAGTTGCGCTCGATTGTCTTACAAAGAGATAAATGGAGTATCACCTCCAGCAGAATTAACGCCGACGGGATTATTGCTCGATCAAGAGCCTGAATCATAATGCCGGTTGTTTCAAAGGCACGCTCCTGATTCATAATTTTGGGTGTGTCAGCGACGAGGTTTCTAGGTAAACGCTTGATAAAGTAATTGTCGGATAGTAGGAGTGTACTGTGACATACAAACTGGATTTTACCGTTGAGGGCAATGTCCTGAAAGTTGAAATCTTTGGTGAAAGACCTAAAGATAAGTTAAACCAGGCCTCCGAGGAAGCTTGGAAGGAAATTGTAGAAGTAACTCGTGAGAAAAGCATAGACAAGCTCCTGATTATTTCTCATGCAACAGGAGACTACCCCACGTTAAATGCGTATCAGATAAATTCGGCATTAGCCGAATACGGTGTTCAAAAAGGCTGGAAAATTGCCTTTGTAAACTTGGACAAAAAGTCATTTGAGCAGGTAAAGTTTTCTGAAACAGTTGCTGTGAACCGAGGTTTTTGGGTTGGGATATTTGACAATGAGGATGATGCCCGAAGCTGGTTAAAATGATTTATTGAGTTCGTAGCCAGTAATGGGTGTGTCAATCGCACGCTTCTGAAACAGATATTGGGGTGTGTCAGGACCTAGCTCCTGACACACTCCATATAAATATTCTTACAAGTTATGTCAGCAGCAATTCCTATATTACCTTAGGACTTCCGAGACACTCTTTTCTCTCTCATAAGTCACGATTAACAGTAAAGCAAAGCCCCAGCCTGATTCCATGGTTAGGGATTTCTTGTAAGTATCGATGCAAGTTATTCTTTGAAGTCCTAGGGATACTTAACAAGCCAAATATCAACACAGAACGCTAACAGAGCCAATCTTTATTGCAGTTGAAAGCACAACATTGAATAACGGCCGTTTGCGTAGCTCCGTTTTTAAACAGACTTGGCGTCTTTGCGTTAACCTTTATCCTCAGCTTTCGAGTTGAATTACCACATCGAATCAGCTAATACTATTGACCATAACGATCAAGGCTTCGATGTATGGATCTTTTCCCCGAAATAGCTCAGTCCCAGATTTTCTTTGAAGAGATGGCTCGTCGTCAAGGCTATCGGGCCGTTGCCGGTATCGATGAAGCTGGTCGCGGCCCGCTGGCCGGCCCGGTTGTGGCTGCAGCGGTGATCCTGCCTCAGGATTTCGATCTGCCGGGGTTGAACGACTCCAAGCAGATATCTGAAAAGAAGCGCAACCAACTCTATCCGTTGATCTACGAACAGGCCATTGCCGTCGGTATCGGTGTCAGTCGTGCTGATGAAGTAGATCAGATCAATATTCTGCAGGCGACTTTGAAGAGTATGTCCCGGGCTATCACACGCCTCTCCCTTTCTCCTGATTTCCTTCTTGTCGACGGCATTACCCCGATCCCGATAGGCATTGAACAGAAAACCCTGAAGAAAGGGGATTCTCGTTCCCTTTCCATTGCGGCTGCTTCAGTTGTTGCCAAAGTGGTGCGCGACCGTATCATGGTCACTTATGACCGTCTCTTTCCTGAATACGGGTTTGCCGGGCATAAAGGTTATGGCAGCCAGCGACACCGCGATGCTGTCGCAGCATATGGCCCCTGTCTCTGCCACCGACGCACTTTTGCCGGGGTCAGGGAGCACTGCGAGGTGCGATGACCCAGGATAGATTGACCTTGGGTCGCCTGGGAGAGGATGCTGCGGCACAGCACCTCAAACGTAATGGCATGAAGATTCTCGAACGCAATTTTTGCACTCCGGTCGGTGAAATTGATATTGTGGCACGTTGCCGAAAGTTCCTGGTGTTCGTTGAAGTTAAAACCCGACGCAGTGACGCCTTCGGTTCCCCCGGTGAGGCCGTCGGCCCTCGCAAACAGCGACAGATTATTCGGGCCGCGAGTTGGTATTTGAATGATAAGCCGCACAAGGGCTTGCAACCCCGCTTCGATGTGATTGCCATCACGCTCCACGGCAGTGATTTTCAGATCGAACACATCACCGGCGCTTTTGAGGTTCAACCTTAGGGAAGACTCTCAGGAATAAACCCGGTTCACTGGCGCGTTCCGATTGCTTTTTACCTTTCACCCCCTTAAAATGATACCTGGAATCTGTAACTTCACGGGTTCTGGCAGCTGTTCTTTCTGTGTTTTCTCTGATGATGCAAGTTGCGAGGAGGTTAACGGTGACGATGTTGCTGCGTGAGCTGGGGATGATTCGAGTTGCTGCGGTCTCTCCGGCGTTGAAGGTTGCTGATGTCGCCTTTAACCTGGGGGCGATCGAAAAGGCCACCTTGCAGGCTGCTGACCAGGGAGCACAGCTGGTCGTCTTCCCTGAACTTGCCCTGACCGGTTATTCGTGCGGCGATCTGTTCTATCAACAATCCCTGCTGGAAAAGGTTCGTGATGGCCTTAGCACGTTGACCTCCCTGAGCGAGCAGACCGGGATGATTCTGATTGCCGGTGCTCCGGTTCGTCAGTCGGGGCGGCTTTTCAACGCGGCAGTGGTCATGAGCCATGGTCGCATCTGTGGAGTGGTGCCGAAGACTTATTTGCCGAATACCCAGGAGTTTTACGAAGAACGCTGGTTCTCCAGCGCGACTGACCTGGTTGACGACCAGTTGACCTGGCTTGATGAAGCTCCGCCTTTCGGTCCTGATCTTCTTTTTGATGTCGAAGGCATGCCCGATTGCCTCTTTGGTGTTGAAATTTGTGAAGACGCCTGGGTCGCCAACCCGCCGAGCGGTGCCATGGCAGCCGCCGGGGCCACTCTGTTAGTCAATCTCTCTGCCAGCCCGGAAATCCTTGGTAAATGCAGTTATCGAAAGGCTCTGGTTGAGTCCCAGTCTGCACGTTGCCTGGCGGCCTATATATATGCCTCGGCCGGACCGGGCGAATCGAGTACCGATCTGGTTTTTTCCGGACATTCTCTGATTGCGGAATATGGCCAGATACTTGATGAGACGCAGCGCTTTCAATTTTCCTCACAGATTGCCATTGCCGATATTGATATCCAGAGATTAGTTCATGAACGGCTTCGCAACAACAGCTATGCAGCCAGTCAGGCTGATCAGGATTTTTTGCTGGTTCCTGTAGAAGTGACTGAACGCGAGGCCGACAAACTGCTTCGCCCGATTGCCAAGACCCCCTTTGTCCCTGCCGATGAGGCGGAGCGACAAATACGCTGTGAAGAGATCTTTGCCATCCAGTCGACCGGATTGATGAAACGACTGATGCATACCGGCAGTCAAAAAGCTGTGCTGGGAATCTCAGGTGGGCTTGACTCCACCCTGGCATTGTTGGTGACAGTCAAGGCCTTTGACCGTCTGAACTGGTCGCGAGACGACATTCTGGCGGTCACCATGCCCGGCTTTGGTACCACCGACAGAACCAGGGGGAATGCCGAGGCCCTGGTCCGGAGCCTCGGCGTGAGCCTGCGCACGATCTGTATCGATGCAGCGGTCCATCAGCATTTCGCCGACATCGGCCAGGATCCCGAACGTCATGACATCACCTACGAAAACTCCCAGGCCCGTGAACGGACCCAGATTCTCATGGATCTGGCAAACCAGGTCGGTGGCCTGGTGGTTGGTACCGGAGATTTGTCGGAGTTGGCGCTTGGCTGGGCCACCTACAACGGCGACCACATGTCGATGTATGGTGTTAATGCCTCGATTCCCAAAACCCTCGTACGATACCTGATTGAATGGTGTGCTGAGGTCGAATTCAGCGACAATGCCGCCGCAGAGGTCCTGCACGATATCTGTGCCACACCGGTTTCCCCGGAGCTGTTGCCTCCAGATGAGGCTGGAGATATTAGCCAGAAAACCGAGGAGCATGTCGGACCTTACGAACTGCACGATTTTTTTCTCTTTCAGGTTGTACGCAACCAGTTCGCTCCGCGCAAAATTCTGGATCTGGCCTGTCGGGCTTTTGCAGAAGACTATTCGCAGGCAGAAATTCTCAAATGGTTAAAGATCTTCTATCGTCGTTTCTTTGCCCAGCAGTTCAAGCGCTCCTGTCTGCCTGATGGCCCGAAGGTCGGCAGCGTCTCGCTTTCACCCCGTGGAGACTGGCGCATGCCTAGTGATGCAAGTGCTGATCTCTGGTTGGATGAACTGGAACAGGTTGCTGCAATGAGTAAAGTGAAAGGGCCCAAAGGGGTATGATGGAAGAGCAGGACAGGAGCACCATCGGTACCCTTTACGTGGTCGCAACCCCGATCGGTAATCTGGAAGATATTACTTATCGAGCAGTAAGGACTCTTGGCGAAGTCGATCTGGTGGCTGCGGAAGATACCCGTCACAGTCGCAAGCTGTTTGCCCGCTTCGGCATTCATAAGCCGCTGATTTCCTATCACGACCATAATGAACAGCGTCGCCAGGAAGAGTTGATCGCGTGTTTGCAGGCCGGTGAGGATATCGCCCTGATCAGTGATGCCGGTACACCTTGCATCGCCGATCCTGGTTATCGACTGATTTCTGCCTGTTATGCCGCCGGTATTAAGGTCGTGCCGATTCCCGGGCCGACGGCATCAATTACAGCTTTAAGCGCGGCCGGGGTGAGTACCGAGCGTTTCGCTTTCGAAGGGTATTTGCCGCAAAAGACCAAGGCCCGGACCGATCTGCTCAGACAGCTCAATGGTGAACAGCGCACGCTGGTTTTTTACGAGGCTCCGCATCGCCTGTTGGCAACCCTGACCGATCTGGTCGAGGTTCTGGGTGCGGAAAGACCGTTGGTTGTTGCCCGGGAACTGACCAAGCTGCATGAGGAGTTTTTTCGTGGAACGACTGCCGAGGCTGTCAGTCGTTTTGAACGTGAACCGGCAAGAGGGGAGCTGGTTCTGATTCTTCCGCCCAGCACGTTTGGCCCTCAGATGAATGTGCGCGACGCCCTGCGAAATCTGCTGAATGAAGGTGAGCTGTCGCGGCGAGAAGCAGTCAAGCTGATCGCCAAGGAATATGGCTTACCAAGCAGCGATGTTTATCGCGAAAGTCTCAGCCTGACAGAGACCGAAGACGTTTATGAGCGAGGCGGGCAGCCTCTTGGAGACTGATGATCAATAATGGTTTCCTCGCCTAAGGTATTGCACGGAAACCGTTCATGTGAGTCTGATCATAACTATGGGGACACCCGGAAAGACTCTGTGTCCCCACCATGTTCCAGATCAAGAGTAGACGTTGATAGTTCAGTATTGGTTTAACCTTTTAACCTCATTATATTCGAGCTGTTTCTCCTCTTTGGCCCTCTCCAGGGCTAAAGCATCCTCTTCCAGCTCCTCGACCTTTTTTTCGTCTGCTCTGATTTCCTCCAACAGGCGAACCCTCTGCAGCTCGGAGGTCTTTGAACTGACCAGCATGGCCTCTTTCGCCTGCAGGTCCTCCTTGAGCTGTTTCAGCTCGCTGGTGTTTGATTTGACAGCGGCTGACGCCTGATTGACTGCAACGCTGGCTGCGTGCAGCTCTTTCCCTGCATCATATCCGGCCAAGAACTCGCCTTCCAGTTCTGGTGGACAGACACCGCCGTAGTAGCCCCCACTCTTGCCCATTCGGAATCCATTAGCCGCAGTACAGAACTGCTTGATACCTGCAGCGTGGCCGTTTTCGTAAGCTACCAGGTCTGGTCTGATGTTGTGTTCTGCACAGGCTTTTCTGTGTTTCCCGATCTGGGAGACCGGGTGGCCTTGCGCCCCGTCCTCCATACCGATCATTTGCCAGTCTGCATTCAGACACTCGGATTTATTCATCGTGGCACAGCCGGTCAGGCTGATTAAAAACATGAGAGAGAGCAGAGCGGTGTTGATTGAAGTCATGAATACCTCGCAAGCGAAAAGATTTAAAGTTAAAGCTTCAGACGGTCATCTGACTGCGGAAATGTAACCCGAATGAGGGACAAAGGTCAAAACCTTAGAGGCTTTTCAAGGACAAACCGGTTGTCACGGGCAGACTCCTTGGTAGAATGCTTTGGTAGTTTGCTTTTAATAACCCATGTCGATAGAAAGGTCTGTCAATGAGTAAAAAAGATAAAGAGTGCTGGAAACCTGAGAAACACCCGACTCACATGTGTAAGCTCTTCAAGAAGGGTTTGATGATGGAGATTGATCAGGGTTCCGCAAACCCGACCGTCACCTGCGCCAAGTGTGGGGCCAAAGCGGATGTCCCTGAATCAGTATGCCAGCCGAAGTCTCTTTAGACGGATTGAGCATCG